>NZ_JBXAMO010000006.1:0-316745 GCF_058800725.1 Tardiphaga sp. GW822-FHT04G09
TATCCGCTCCCTGGCATTGCCGTCTGCCGTGACATGGGTCTCTCCCCGATTCTGGTCGTGAGAGGCTCTGGATGCGCCAGAAAGCAGGGCAGCTGATGGCGTTCGATCCATCAACGCCAGATCGAGAAGCGCAGAAAGCGCTGCAAGTGCGGCTATGCTGACAAATGGCCGAGCTGCCAAAAGCTCCGCATCAGGACATGCCGTCCGGTCGAACATCCATGCTGGAACCTCCAGCCAACGATCTGTTTGCGATCCATCCAGCGAGCAGCGGAAAGCGACTTCATCAGCCTTGTCGACCGTTCCGTGAATGTAAACTTGGCGACCAAACCAAGGATGATATCGATAAAGAACCTCGCGAAGAACGGTCCTGTGGGCGTTCTCAAACCTTGTTGTACAACACGATCCGACCGCACTCCTCGCTGAACTACCGACCACCTGCACCGCAGACATCAGCACCTGACACCCACCATCTAGATCGGAGCGTAGCAATGCAGTAGTCTCTATCCCGCTGGTCCAAAATATCCGTCAGGTCAGTGTTTCCGCTATTAGCGATGAGAAAGAAACTCGTTGAACGTGCTTCGGACATATGCGTAATGCCGACCGCCGATCACTGGCACAGGGAAAACGCAAATGAACGTCGCACGCCTTCGTCCGCATGTACCGCTTCCGAAGACTTCGACATGGAGATCACGAGGCACGCTCACGACCGGCATTTATTATGCCGAGGCAATTTTTGGGGCCAAGACCAGGATCGGCATGTGGGTCGAACGCGTCGCACCGCGGCGGTGGAAAATTGAACTGATAGTGCCACCGGACGGTCAAGACGGAGACGACGTCGTAGCTACGGGATTCGTCGCATCTCGGCACTATGCGAAACAGGTCTTGCAAGGGCGCGCAGAGGCACTTGTGTCACGCGAACTCCTGACGTCATCATTATAAGCGGGTGGCGGCACATTGCTTTCGATCTTCGCGGCAGGGAAACCACGGCCGTTTTTCTCAGGCCCGCTCAAAATATTTCTACACTGAGAATCCCCAGCGTTTGCCTACGTAATCTCTGGTCGGCCCCCCGGCGCGCCGAGCGCAGAGGCTTGCACCATGCAGATTTTGCACTCACCATTTTTGTGTAACCGGCGGAAATCGTTCCCAGGTACAAAGAACAGGAAGGCCATACATGTCCACGAGAGCAGACCGCGTTTCGCTGAACTGGGACGGCTTCGATCACGAAGGCTATCGCTACATGACGCAAGGTGTGGCGAACGTGAACGGGCGCCGCAAGGTCCAGGTCCACGTCTTCGAGCAGAACGAAGATGGTCACTATTGCTTCGAGCACAACGTTTACGTCCCGGTCCCCGGCAACACGGTGACGACCAACAAAGATAAGCTGATCAGTTTGGTGTGGCAGCGCATTCGTGAACTCACCGAAGACAACTACGCCGCCTGATCTGATGAAACGGTGACCACCGAATAGGTGGCTTGAAGACAAGGAGATTTGAGAGAGCGAAAATCGCAAAGGACGACAACGCTGTAACGCTGATCTATGACCATCCTGTTGATGCAACATTTCGCATAAACCGCAGGTTGTAGGAATGTACGGACTTGCGAGACATCCTTTAACCTGAGCCACAAGGGCAGGAAGGATGATTGCGATGCACAAATTCAGGCGAGATGGGGACCACAAGCTGCGTGTGCTTCAGCACGCTGATAAGATTGGCGATGTCGGCAAAGCTTGCCGCTATTTTGGTGTCGGTCGGGCCAGTTTCTATCGCTGGCGCACCGCCTATCGGCAGCACGGTTTGGCTGGCCTCGAGAACCGCAAGACAGCGCCGAAGAATCCTGCCAATCGCACGGCTCCAGAGGTTGTCGAGAAAGTACTGCACCTGCGCACGACCTACCGCTTAGGGCCAATTCGCATTGTCTGGTACCTGGCTCGCTATCACGCCATCACTATCTCCGATGCCGGCGTATATCGTATTCTCAGGCGGAACGGCCTCAGCCGATTGCCCGGTGGCACGCGCGTCCGCAAGATCCACACTCAGCGATACCAACAGCAGGTGCCGGGTCATCAGATCCAGGTTGACGTCAAGTTCTTGAAGTTCGAAGGCAAAGACGGCAAGCCGGTGAAGCGCTACCAGTACACGGCGATCGACGATGCGACGCGCGTTCGCGCCTTGAAAATCTACGATCGCCACAACCAGTCAAACGCGATCGACTTCATCAATACCATTATTGAGAAATTCCCCTTCCGCATCCGTGAGGTGCCAACTGACAACGGCCATGAATTTCAGGCTCAATTCCACTGGCATGTTGAGGACCTGGGCATGCGCCACGCCTATATCAAACCCGCGTCACCACAGCTTAATGGCAAGGTCGAGCGGTCACATCGAACGGATGAACAGGAGTTCTATCAGCTCCTCACCTACACCGACGACGTCGACCTTTGCGCGAGGCTGTCTGAGGCATCGAATTGACCGCCAAGGAGATGCTGTGTTTCGGCGTGGGGTTTGGACGCCGATCGGCACCGGGGTCACCGTTGTCACGCCAATAAAATCAGGACCTTAGATTCGCGCGTGCGACAATTGAGGGGTCAAAATTCGATCAGCATTCACAGCGTGCATGAAAATCCTCTCGCATCACTCCCGATGTCGTAGCGCATCAACGATGATCTTGAATGCGGAGAGATTCTGGCGGCGGCTCGGATAGTAGAGGAAATAGCCGTCGAAGAAGGGCGACCAGTCGTCCAGAACCTGGACCAGCGCGCCGGAGGCGATGTGCCGCTCCACGATGTTCTCTGGGACATAGGCCATGCCGTAGCCGTTCACCGTAGCATCGATCATGGCGTAGGAGTTGTTGAAGGTCAGTTGGCCGTTCACACGGACGCGCAATGCCTGTCCGTCCCTCTCGAACTCCCAGGCATAAAGGCCACCAGCGGTTTCGTGGCGCATGTTGATGCAGACGTGCCGGACGAGATCCTGGGGACGTTCCGGCACGCCATGCGCGGTGAAATACTCGGGCGAAGCCACGGCGACCAAGCGCCAGTCCGGACTAATGCGGACCGCGATCATGTCCTTCTCGACGCTTTCTCCAAGCCGGACACCGGCGTCGAAACCTTCCTCGACGATGTTGCGAAAGGTGCTGTCCAGGATCAGTTCGACGCTAACGTCGGGATATGCGGTGAGAACAGGCTTGAGCTTTGGCCAGACCACGCTTTCAAGCGCATGGTCGGATAGCGTCAGCCTGATCGAGCCCGAGGGTTTCTCACGAAACGCCATCAACGCCGCGATCTCGTCTTCGATTTCGCCGATGCGCGGGGCGATCGTCTGTAGCAGCCGTTCGCCTGCGGCGGTTGTCGCGACATTGCGCGTGGTGCGGGTCAGGAGGCGTATGCCCATGCGTGCTTCGAGCTGCTTGATTGTGTGACTGAGCGTCGATTGCGCCACGCCGAGCTTTGCCGCCGCCTTGGTGAAGCTGCGCTCTTCAGCAACGGCCTGAAACCACGTCAGTTGGTTGAGATCGGTTCTGGCCATGAAATTCCTTCGCTTGCCGTACGCTCGACAGATTATTCGATCAGGTCGATAAGTTCATGCCGATTTTGACGGGTAATCGTTTTATGGCAAAAGCGCTAGATTTGCACTGCAACAATTCAGCAGGAGCGAACGAACATGGTGGTTGCCGCCACAGCAGATGCAGGTAGCAAACCGGCCGCTTGGGGCGCGGTCCTCTCCATGGCGCTTTGCGTGGCGATGCTGATCGCTTCGGAATTCATGCCGGTCAGTCTGCTCACGCCCATGGCCGAGGGGTTGCGCGCAACCGAGGGCCAAACGGGACAGGCAATCTCGATCAGCGGCCTCTTCGCGGTCGCGGCCAGCATGGTCATCACCACCGCCGCCGGAACGCTGAACCGGAAATGGGTTCTGGTCGCCATGACGGCCTTCATGCTGCTGTCTCTGGTTCTGGTCGCCGCCGCGCCGAATTTTGCCGTGCTGATGATCGGTCGCGCCCTGCTCGGCATCTGCATCGGCGGCTTCTGGTCGCTGGCGACGGCCGTCATCATGCGGCTGGTTCCTGAAAGCGACGTGCCGCGTGCGCTTGCCCTGATGTATGGCGGGCAAGCCATTGCGGCCGCCTTCGCAGCGCCGATCGGCAGCTATCTCGGCGGCATGTTCGGCTGGCGCGCGGTGTTCTGGGCGTTGACGCCCATCGTTGCCATCAATCTCATCTGGCATGTGATTGCGCTGCCCTCGCTACCCGCACGCCAGCGGCAGGATTTCCGAACCATGTTCGACCTGCTGAAGCGTCCCTATTTCCTGCGCGGCATCATCGCCTCGATGCTGTCGTGGGGCTCGGCCTTCACCATGTTCACCTATCTGCGCCCGTTTCTGGAAAAGGTGACGGGGGCGGATGTAACAACGCTCTCGATCCTGCTGCTCGTGCTGGGCTGTGCCGGCTTCGTCGGCACCTGGGCATCCGGCCGCTTCCTGAGCGGCAGCGTTGCGCCTCTATTGAGACTGCCGGCATTGCTGATGGGCGGCTGCACGCTGGGGCTTTTGTTGTTGGGCGGCTCGGTGATCGCGGCGGGCCTGTTCCTCGCGATCTGGGGCGCGATGAACACCGCGATGTCGGTGATCTGGATGACATGGATGTCGCAGAATGCGGACGATGCGCCGGAGGCCGCCGGCAGCCTGATGGTTGCAGCCATCCAGGCATCGATCCTGCTGGGCGCCGTCGTCGGCGGGCTGCTACTCGACAGCATGACGGTCTCCGCGACCTTCATCGGCAGCGTGGCTCTGGCCGGCATCGCAATCGCGCTGATCGGCAATGGCCGGCGCTTGCTGAAGCCCGAGAGCCCACAGCGATGACTCATTCAACCAACAGGAGATCGGAAATGCCTATGAACAACCTTGACACGAACTTGTCGGCGCGCGGCATCCACCGGCGCGAGCTTCTGAAGCTGACCGGCGCGGGCGTCGCCGCATTCGGCGCAGCTTCGCTATTCAACACCTCCAACGCAAAGCCTCAGAACATGTCAAACGAATGGGACAAAACTTTCCCCAGAAGCGAAAATGTCGACCATCAGAAGGTCACGTTCAAGAACCGCTACAGCATCACCCTGTCGGGCGATCTCTATCTGCCGAAGGATCGTGCCGACCGACGCCTGCCGGCCCTTGCCGTCGGCGGCCCGTTCGGCGCCGTCAAGGAACAGTCCTCGGGTCTCTATGCACAGACGATGGCCGAGCGCGGCTTCGTCACCCTGGCGTTCGATCCGTCTTATACCGGCGAAAGCGGCGGCGAGCCGCGCAATGTCGCCTCGCCGGACATCAACACCGAGGATTTCAGCGCGGCCGTCGACTATCTCGGCCTGCACACTTCCGTCGACCGCGAACGCATCGGCGTCATCGGCATCTGCGGGTGGGGCGGCATGGCGTTGAATGCCGTCGCCGTGGACAAGCGCGTCAAGGCCGTGGTCGCCAGCACCATGTACCATATGACCCGTGTCATGTCGAAGGGCTACAACGACAGCGTGACCCCCGAACAGCGCGCACAGACGCTGGAGCTACTAAGCTGGCAGCGTTGGACGGATGCAGAAAACGGTGCCCCGGCTTATCAGCCGCCTTACAACGACCTGCACGGCGGCGAGGCGCAGTTCCTGGTCGACTACCACGACTATTACAGGACGCCACGCGGGTACCATGTGCGCGCGGTCAACTCAGGCAATTCCTGGACGCAGACCACGCTGCTGTCGTTCATGAACATGCCGATCCTGACCTACATCGCGGAAATCGCGCCGCGCCCGGTCCTGTTCATCCATGGCGAAAAGGCCCATTCGCGTTATTTCAGCGAAACTGCCTTCGCGGCAGCGGCGGAGCCAAAGGAACTTGTGATCATTCCGGGGGCCAGCCACACCGATCTCTACGACAAGGCGGACATGATCCCGTTCGACAAGCTGACCAGCTTCTTCAATCAGCATCTTGCTGCTTGACCGGGTCGTATCATCGAAAGGGTGCGACGTGTGTCGGAACGATGGACATGGCCGCACCGACTGGGGCGCCTGAAATGACACACGCCGCCGCAAGGCTTTCACGCCGCACTGTCCTGGCAGGCGCTGCCAGCTTCGTGCTTCCCTCGTTGGTGCGCGCGCAACCCAACATAGTTCCGGACCGGAAAGGAACCGCCATGCGCCTCAGATTTACCTTCGCGGATCAGGTCTTCACAGCAACGCTGGAGGATAATCCCTCCGCGCGCGATCTATTTTCCATGGCGCCACTTGATCTGACGATTAGCGACTATTCGACCAATGAAAAGATCGCCTATCTGCCGCGTAAGCTCACCGAGGAAGGTAGCGGTCGTTTCGGAAACGAGGCCGTTAGCGATCTTTGCTACTACGCTCCCTGGGGCAATCTGGCGATGTTTCATGGTCCCTATCGCTGGTCGCGCGGCCTGATCCGGCTCGGGCGGCTGGACCAAGGGCCTGCGCCGCTTCTGGTGCGCGGAGAACATCCGCTGCGCGTTGAAATCTCTTCTTGAAATTCACCGAACGACAAACATGGACGCAGTCGTCCTGCGCTGCCCCGGCGATATCCGCTGCGATCCTCAAACGCGCTTTTCGGAAACGTCGCGGGGCATCCCTAGCAACGGTATCTCAAGGCGTCGACCAGCAAGGCGAACGCCGGCGTCGGCTGACGGCGGCTCGGATAGTAGAGATGATAGCCGGGAAACGGCTCGCACCAGTCGGCAAGGACGCGGACAAGCCGTCCGTCGGCAAGATAGGGCGCGATCTGACCTTCGGTTAGATAAACGAGCCTGAGCTGCTGCCGGTTTGATGGACACCAAGTTTGGGTGTTTCATAAAGCCGGAGGAGGTTCATGCAGAGAAAAAGGTTCAGTCGCGAGTTCAAGGTCGAAGCGGTCAGGCGCGTTCGCGAGCGCGGGGTCTCGGTTGTGCAAGCGAGCCGCGACTTGGACGTGAGAACGTGTTGCGCAAATGGGTGAAGGAGTTTGGCTCTGATCCCGTGCAGGCCTTTCCCGGCGGCTGCGGCGCGAGGGCGACACGTCGCCGATAATGACGGGCATAGCTACGGCGAAGGCTGTGTTTCCTTCTCCCACGTTGGCATCAATATATGGTGATGCTTACATCCTAGTCCCGATAGGGTCTTCCGCTAAGTATCGAAACTCAGAAGTCGGTTGTTTTCGCCCCCCCCCGGGGGGGACGTGCTGGATTATGCAACAGATCTCAGGCGAGTATGGAAGCGAGGAGAAAGACATGGTCGGTCCAAATGACAAGAGCCGTGCGCATGCGCCACTGCATCCGTTTTCTGTTGGATTGGGTGGCGCGTTGCTTGACCGGCCCCCACGGAGTGGTCCGATTGGAATGTTAGTTTAAAGATTGCATTTTGACTATCTCCTTTGCTGCTGGCCAGACGAGGGCCTCGGGTGCGCAACGCCTATGCACCGGTCTATCGCCATCGCAGTTTCGAATTCACCGAGAGCAACACATCGGGCGGCACCATCGAGCAGAAGGTCCGCATCATCGATGCCGATGGCGTGCCGTGGGATGCGCTCTATACGCTGCAGCCGCAGCCGGATGGCAGTTTGAAAATCAGCGGCTGCATGCTGTTGAAGGTCGGCCAGGGCGTGTAGCACGCCACAGCGGCATTCACATTCGCACCGCACGTCATCTATAATAGGTTCTGCACTTCTCTCGTCCTGCGGTTGCTTCCCGGGTGAATTTGTTGCGGTATCCGTCCCTCAGCGCACTGTGTCCTATTGTCCTGGGCAGCCTGCTGGTATGCGGGATGCCGACGCTGTCGCTGGCCGACGCGCGCCGCCTGTCCCTGATGCCCGATCCGCGCGGCGAGTTCATCCGGCTCTGCGCACCCTTCATGGTGTCGCGCTATGCACATCCCGAGGCGATCTGCGACTGCGTGCGGAGCGCGCTGATCGGCGAGATCGGCGATCGCGACATTCTCGATGCCATCCTGTACGGCGTCACCGAGCGCGGCGTGCCCACGCTGAGCGAGAACTGGCTATCGCCCGAAAAACGAACCTTGATCCCGCGGACCATGACGGCAATTGCCGAGCCGACGCTGGATTGCATGTTCGGCGAGGGCCCGGCCAAACGCGCCCTCGAAAACGTGCCGATCGATGGATTTCCGGCGATGCCGCCGGTGCAGGATCTGACGCCTTAGGCGACCGACGGTGCCGACGGGAAAGCCAGCTGACGGCGCGCGCGCAGCATCAGCGCGGTGATGATGGTGACATTGAGCGCATTCCAGGCGAGCCCGTTCATGAACGCTGCCGCATAGGAGCCCGTGGCGTCGAAGATCACGCCGGACATCCAGCCGCCAAGCGACATGCCGCCAACCGTACCCAGGATAACGATGCCGACCCGCGTCGCGGCCTGGGACGCCGGCATCGCCTCGCGGATGATGATGGCATAGGCCGGCACCAGACCGCCCTGGAACAGGCCGAACATCGCCGAGATGATGTAAAGCGAGGCCAGACTGTCGAAGAACAAATAGAACAGCAGTGCGAATCCCTGCAGCAACGAGCCGATCAGCAACGTGCGAATGCCACCGATACGATCGGCCAGAAAACCCGAACCGACACGGCTGACAATCCCGCAGGCCAGCATCAGCGACAGCATCTCGGCGCCGCGCGTCACGCCGTAGCCGAGATCCCCGCAATAGGCGACGATATGGACCTGCGGCATCGCCATGGCAACGCAGCAGCCGATGCCGGCCACGAAGAGAAGCGTCGTCAGTGTGTTGTTGCTGAGCTGGAGATCCACCTTGGGCGGCGGCGCATTGACGTGACTCCGTCGTGTGACCGTGCCCATCTGCGCGCGCAGAACCGCGAGCATCAGGAGCATCAGGACGGTCGTGACGACCCCGACACCGATATGCGTCGAGCGCCAGCCAAAAGTCAGAATGCCCCAACTGACAATGGGCGGCCAGAGCGTGCCGCCGATATAGCTGCCGGTCGCGGCGACGGTGACCGCGATGCCGCGCCGGCGCTCGAACCAGTGCGACGCCTCCGCCATCAGCGGTCCAAAGGTCGCCGACGATCCTGCCCCGATCACCACATGCAGAAGATTGAACTGCCAGAGTGCCGTGGACCGCGACGCAATGAGATAGCCGATACCCATCAGGACGGCAGCGAGCGCAATGGTGGCCACGATGCCGAACCGGTCAGTGAGCTTGCCGGCGACCACGCCGCCGAGACCGAAGCCGACCATGGTCAGGGTAAAGGCCAGCGACGCCGCGCCGCGGCTGGCCGCGAAGTCGGCCTGCACGGCCGGCAGCGCCACCACCACCGACCACATGCCCACCGACCCCAGCGAGCCGATGACCAGGGCAAGCGACAGCCTGATCCAGGCCTGACGGGAGTCGGGCAGGAACGGCATCGAATCTGAGGTGGGGGTCGCGACGATCACGGCGGCAACATCCTCGGCGCGTCCCCACAGGTCAAGCGACATGCCGAAGGATTAGGCATGCAGAAGCAGTGCAACAGGGGCCGCCCGCGAAACCGGGCCCGGGCTTGTGGCAAAGCCGCGCAGTAACGCCTCGTTAACCCTTTGCTAACCATACACACGGCAAAAATTGCCGAGTGGAGTCGCGTCTCGTCAGCCGACCGGGGAAATGCCCGTGGATGCCAGTGCGGTGCCTCACTTGCGGATCGGCGGCCCTTCGGCCGCCGCGCAGACGTTCGGCAGTCGCGAGCGACATTCGCGCGGGGAAGCGGCATCGATGACGGATTTGATCGCGGGTCAGGGTCTCGGAGCGCCGCAGAGCGGCGGCTTCAACTTCACCGACCTTCGCACCATGGTAATGCGCGGCGACCTGGCGCTGGCATTCGGCGTTCTGACCATCCTGGTCGTGCTGATCATGCCGCTGCCGGCCATCGTGCTGGATCTGTTTCTGGCGATCTCGATCACCATGTCGGTGCTGATCCTGATGACGGCGCTGTTCATCCAGACGCCGCTGGAATTCTCGTCGTTCCCGACCGTGCTGCTGATCTCGACCATGCTGCGGCTGTCGCTGAACATGGCCTCGACCCGCCTGATCCTGTCCCACGGCCACGAAGGCACTGCCGCAGCCGGTCACGTCATCGAGGCGTTCGGCAATTTCGTGATGGGTGGCAATTTCGTCATCGGCATCATCGTGTTCGCCATCCTGGTGATCGTGAACTTCGTCGTCATCACCAAGGGTTCGGGCCGTATCGCCGAAGTCGCCGCGCGCTTCCAGCTGGACTCGATGCCCGGCAAGCAGATGGCGATCGACGCCGATCTCTCCGCCGGCCTGATCGACGAAGCCACCGCCAAGGCCCGCCGCAAGGACCTCGAAGACGAAAGCGGCTTCTTCGGCGCCATGGACGGTGCCTCGAAATTCGTCCGCGGCGACGCCATCGCCGGCCTGCTCGTCGTGTTCATCAACATCATCGGCGGCATCATCATCGGCGTCGCCCAGCAGGGCCTTTCCTTCGCCGAAGCCAGCCGCACCTATACGCTGCTGACCGTCGGCGATGGTCTGGTGACGCAGGTGCCGGCCCTGATCGTTTCGACCGCCGCTGGCCTGCTGGTGTCGAAAGCCGGTATCAGCGGCGCGGCCGACAAGGCGCTCATCAAGCAATTTTCCGGCTATCCGCAGGCGCTGGGCATGTCGGCCGGCGTCATGCTGACACTGGCGATGCTGCCGGGCATTCCGATGCTGCCGTTCCTCGCACTCGGCGGCGGCGCCGCCTATCTCGCGATCAACGCCAACAAGCGCAACAAGGTCGCTCGCGCCGAAGTCGCGCAACAGGCCGCAGCGCCCGCCGCTGCCGCCGCAGCACAGGCCGCCGCCGCTGACGAGCCGATCTCCGCATCCCTCAAGATCGATGACCTCAAGATCGAACTCGGCTACGCGCTGCTGCCGCTGGTCAACGGGCCGGACGGCACCGATCGCCTCACCGAGCAGATCAAGGCACTGCGCAAGTCGCTCGCCGTCGAGATGGGTTTCGTAATGCCGTCGGTCCGAATCCTCGACAACGTGCAGCTCGAAGCCAACACTTACATCATCAAGATCAAGGAAGTGGACGCCGGCACCGGCCGCATCTGGCCGAACCAGTTCATGGTCATGGATCCCGGCGGCAACCAGGTCAATGTGCCGGGTATTCACACGACAGAGCCGACCTTCGGCCTGCCCGCCACCTGGGTCGATGCCGGCCTGAAGGAAGAAGCCTCGCTGAAGGGCTACACCGTGGTCGATGCCGCCACGGTATTGTCGACGCATCTGACAGAGCTGCTGAAGGGCAATATGTCGGACCTGTTGTCCTATGGCGAAGTGCAGAAGCTGCTGAAGGACCTGCCAAAGGAACAAGGCGAACTGGTCAAGGATATCGTCCCGTCGCTCATCACCGTGTCGGGCATCCAGCGCGTGCTGCAATTGCTGCTCACCGAACGTATTTCGGTGCGCGATCTCTCGACCATCCTCGAAGGCATCGCCGACGCCCTCGCCTTCTCGCGCAACCCGTCGACCATCGTCGAGCATGTACGTGCGCGCCTCGCGCGACAGATCTGCGCGCAGAATACCTCCTACAACGGCTACCTGCCGCTCATCGCACTGTCGGCGCAGTGGGAGCAGGCCTTCGCGGAATCGATCATCGGCACCGGCGAGGAGCGCAGCCTTGCGATGCAGCCGTCGAAGCTGTCGGAATTCATGACCACCGTACGCGATCGCTTCGAACAGGCCGCGCGCGAAGGCGAAGCGCCGGTGCTGGTTACCTCGGCATCGATCCGGCCGTTCGTGCGCTCGCTGGTGGAACGGTTCCGCTCGCAAACCACCGTGCTGTCGCAGGCGGAAATCCACCCCCGCGCCCGCCTGAAGACAGTCGGCAGCGTCTGATCTGCCGATTCAAGGCCGAAAACGCCGCCCGAAAGCGATGCAAATTCGTCACAGACAAGGGATTTGCCAGAATGTCGCATCCCAAGGCCATTTTGGGCCGGACGCGCGAATCATGCACAATACACTGACAATAAATGATAATTCATGATTTTTGAGGCTGGGCCGGGTGTTCCAATCGCGCCGGATCACGTCTTATCACCGCCTTGTGATCGCCTATTTGGAACGTAAAGGCCCAATACTACGTTTCTTGAGCGTGATCAGTTGAACCTGCCGATGCGAGCCCGACACCAACGGACGTAGGCAGCGTAAGACGGCAGGGAGCGTTTCCATGAACCACTCGATTTACAGCGCGGATCGCATGACCCACCTCAAAGTGGTCATCGTTGCTCTCGTCGCCGGTATTTTCGTTGCAGGCTTTGGAATCTCGGCCCGTATGAATGCTGACGAAGGCTACGGCCAGACCGCGAGCGCCCGTGTGATCAAAGCGGGCCAGCCTTTTGCTGTAACCAATTCGAACGCCAGCATGGTGCGCTAAGGAATTTCGGAATTCGCGTGGCGATGTCCCCCAAGGTCGTCAGGTGAATACATAGAAGCTCTACTTCCCCCCGAGTGAGCTTCTGAATGGAAAACGCCCGCTCCCCACGGGCGTTTTTCTTTTGTGGGGTGCTTTGTTTGCGACGTCATCTGCGCCGCGATCACGGCGTAACGCCGCAGGATGGGGTGAGCGCCTTCGCAAAATCCATCATCTTCGTGAAGCGCGTGATCGATGGGTTTCGCGCCAGCGCGATACGCCTGTGCTCTCCCATCCCACGACCTCGACAGATGTGATTGTCAAATAGCCAAGCTTTCGTAGAGGTTCGCATTACAGCGACTGCGCCGCTTTCATACGTCCCAGGCAAACCAATTGGTTTGCCTGGGACTGACGAACATAGGACCAATGCCAAATGGCGAGAGAGCTAAACGATCACCGCGCCGGCGGCACGGTCTCGATCAGCTTGCCGGTAAACACGATCGGGCCCGTGGCGAGGCCGGTCGGCGAACCGCCTTCCGGCTCGACGGTCACGGCATAGGTGGCCTGATTGACGACATCGGGATCATAGGCCGCCAGCGCAGCGCGGGACGTGAATTCGTTGCTGCCAATCACGCCGAGCGAACGCGGGCGCTGCAGCTTGTCGGACACGATCCAGAGCTCGTAGCTCTTGCCAGCCTGCGGTTCGGCGCCAACCTTGCGTACTGTAAAGTTTTTTGTCGCCGCATCGACAGTGAGGATGAATGCCGGCGACGCAGCGTCGGTCTGCAGCAAGGCCACATACTGAGCCTGCGCGGCAGTTGCAGTCTGCGCGGTCGCTGGCGCAGGCGCCTGCACCACCTGCTGCGTCGCCTTCGGGCGCAAGCCCGCCGGCAGCAATTCGGGGCGATAGGCCTGCACGGCAATCAGCGTAACGAGCATGGCGGCAATCGCAGTCATGCCGGTGGCGATACTGCGCCAGCGCTTTGCCTGTTGCGAGAAGTCGATCACGTTCGAACCATCGAGCGTCGGACGATCAACTGCCGGACTATCAATGGCAGATGGTTCAGCAGCGGCGGCGGCTGCAACGGCAGGCTGCGCTGCTTCCGGATGCACGATCGCGTCCTGCGTACCGGCCAGACCGACTGCCGTGCGGATTTTCTCCCAGACCTCGGGACGAGGTTCGACCAAGCCGACCATCTGATTCAAAACGCCGAGCTTGCGCTCCCACGCCTCGACCACCGCGGCAAAATCCTTGTCGACGGACATCATGGTCTCGACCTGCACGCGCTCCTCGGCACTGAGCGTGCCAAGCGCATATTCTGCGGCAAGCGCGATATGGTCTTCGCTATAGGCCATCATGTCAGTCCCAGACACTCCCGGATGTCCATCATACTGCGGCGCAGCCACGTCTTCACTGTATTGACCGGCGCTTCGAACTTCGTCGCGAGTTGCTCGCGGCTCCAGCCATTGTAGTAAGCAAGCAGAACCAGTTTCTGCCGGTCCGGCTCAAGCCGGCCCACGCACTCCAGCAGGCGCTTCAATTCCTCGGTCATTTCCCGACGCGCGAGCGGGTCAGGTGTATCGGCTGCCACTTCCATTGCAGCCGGCTCTTCCTCGATGGACGTTTCGCTTCTCTTGCGAACCACATCGATGGCCCTGTTGCGAGCAATCGACACCATCCACGTGATCGGCGACGCGACACCGGGATTGAACTGCCCGGCGCTGTTCCAGATCCTGACATAGGCCTCCTGGATGACTTCTTCCGCGAGATCCTGTCTGCGCAAGATACGGAGCACGACTCCAAAGAGTTTCGCGCGCGTCGCTGCATAGAGTCGCTCGAAGGCGACTTCATCCCCTTTGGCAACTGCGGAAAGAAGCCAGACCAGTTCAGCCGGCGTCAGCATTACGTCTCCCCAACCTCAATATACCTTTCGCCTTACGGAGGTGCCGCCCGGCGGTATTCACTGTCGTAACATAGATCACGTTTGACGAGTCATGACCCTGTTTATGCTGTGGACAGACCACAAACAGCAAACCCGGACCTCGCGGCCCGGGCTTGATGACTTCAATCTTGGAAATCTTGGAGGCTTGTGGCTCGCCGCTGTTGCGGATCAGGCCACTGCACCGATGCGGGCGCGCATCAGGCCAATGCTGTCGAGGTCGGCCTGTTCGCGTGCGTTCTCTTCGTCGCGCGCGCGGGCCTGGTCGCGCTCGTCGAGCAGTTCGACCTTCTTGAGTTCCTCGAATGCTTCGGAGAGCAGCGCCTTCGCGTCTTCGAGCTGCACGCGCAGCTCATCGGCCGAACGCGTCAGGTTCTCGCGACGCTGGATCGCAGCTTTCGCATAGGTCGGATAGGCGAAGTGGGTGGGATCCTGAATACCGGCGCGATCCTGCTCGGTCTGGATCTCACGCTCGAGATCGACCGACATGCGCTGGAAATCCGCGATCATGCCTTCGATCTGATTGACCCGTCGGCGCTTCTCATCGACCTGGAACTTCTTCAGGCGGATCAGGGTGTCACGTGACTTCATCGACTCATACTCCCCAGAAGTCCCAGCCTCAACACGGGACACAACCGGCTGGCCGCAAGCGGCTGGCCGGTCGAAATTCTTCTCTCAGGGGCATGATGGCCTGACAAAGTTAGCGTTCCGTTTCCAAACTACCAACGATTTGTTGCAGTTGCTGATAACCTTGGGCCAGCCCGCAGACTTCGTCCTTACGCTGCCGCAGGAATGCCTCAAGCGGCTCATGCAGCCGGATCGCCTCGTCCACTTCAGGACTGGACCCTGCGCGATAGGCCCCTAAGCGGATCAGTTCCTCCATATCGGAGTAGGTCGCCATGATCTGCCGGGCGCGCGTAATGGTCGGCAGATAGGCGGGATCGCAGGACCGCGGCATGGTTCGCGACACCGATTTCAGGATATTGATAGCCGGATAGCGGCCGCGCTCGGCGATACCGCGCTGCATCACGATATGGCCATCGAGAATGCCGCGCACGGCGTCAGCAACGGGTTCGTTGTGATCGTCGCCGTCGACCAGCACCGTGAAAATGCCGGTGATCGAGCCTTCGTCGGTGCCCGGCCCTGCCCGCTCCAGCAATTTCGGCAGTTCGGTGAACACCGTCGGTGTGTAGCCTTTTGCAGTGGGCGGTTCGCCGACGGACAGGCCGATCTCGCGCTGCGCCATGGCGAAACGCGTGACCGAGTCCATCATGCACATGACGTCCTTGCCCTCGTCGCGGAAGAATTCCGAGATCGACAGCGTCAGATAGGCCGCCTGACGCCGCATCAGCGCCGGCTCGTCCGAAGTCGCGACGACGACCACAGCGCGGGCCAGACCTTCTTCGCCGAGATCCTCCTGAAGGAATTCCTGCACTTCGCGGCCGCGCTCGCCGATCAGCCCGATCACAGAGACGTCGGCGTCGACGTTGCGCGCCAGCATCGACAGCAAGACCGACTTGCCGACGCCCGAGCCCGCAAAGATGCCCATGCGCTGGCCGCGGCAGCAGGTCAGAAAAGTATTGAGCGAGCGCACCCCTAGATCGAGCGGCGCGCCGACGCGTTTGCGGGAATGCGCCGGCGGCGGGGACGCGCGATATGGCATCGGTGCCGGCCCCTGCAACAACGGCCCCTTGCCGTCGATCGGTTCGCCCATGGCGTTCACGACGCGGCCGAGCCAGGCGATCGAGGGTCGCACCTGACTGGCAGCATTGGCGATCACCGCGCGGCAGCCGCGGCGTACACCTTCCAGTCCGGCGAAGGGCATCACCACGGCGTTGTCGCCACTGAAACCGATCACCTCGGCGGGGATGGAGCGGCTGGTACCGGTCTCGATGGTGATGCGGGCGCCGACCGACATCGCGTGGATCGGCCCGGCCACCTCGACCATTAACCCTCGAACACCGACCACCCGGCCGTAGATGTTGACGCCATCGAGGTCGGTAATCTGTTCTGCAAGGGCTTTCATTGCAAAACCCTTAAGTTTCGCTTCATTGCCGGCCCGGCCTTAACCCCGTGTTTACCCGCATCGTTAATCATTACGTCACTGTCTTGGATGACTGAGAGCATTCGCGCCATCAGAATGAAGGGGCGAGTCGATGGAGTCGGTTAAGTCCGGCTCTTAATGTGGAGCTTGAGCGGGTACGGTTACAAAAAGAGTCTTTGCTGCAACATCTTATGGCGATTCGACAAAAATTGCACGATTAGAGCTTGCGCTGAAGAATCAGGTTTTGTTAACCATATCCAGTCAGGATCCGAATCAGTTGTTCGTAGGCGTTTTTTGGTGCCGCAAGTATGGCGGCCGACCTGACGCCCGGAGCGGCGACTAAAGGGGACTGGCATGCGCGTTTTGCTAATTGAAGATGATAGCGCCGTTGCGCAGTCGATTGAGCTGATGCTCAAATCCGAGAGCTTCAACGTCTATACGACGGATCTCGGTGAAGAGGGCGTCGATCTCGGCAAGCTCTACGACTACGATATCATCCTGCTCGATCTCAATCTGCCGGACATGTCCGGCTACGATGTGCTCAAGCAGCTGCGGGTGTCCAAGATCAAGACACCAATTCTCATTCTCTCGGGCCTCGCCGGCATCGAGGACAAGGTCAAGGGTCTCGGCGTCGGCGCCGACGACTACATGACCAAGCCTTTCCACAAGGACGAACTGGTTGCCCGCATTCATGCGATCGTGCGCCGTTCCAAGGGCCACGCCCAGTCGGTCATCCAGACCGGCGACCTGGTGGTCAATCTCGATACCAAGACGGTGGAAGTCGGCGGTCAGCGCGTCCATCTGACGGGCAAGGAATACCAGATGCTGGAGCTGCTCTCGCTCCGCAAGGGTACGACCCTCACCAAGGAAATGTTCCTCAACCACCTCTATGGCGGAATGGACGAGCCCGAACTGAAGATCATCGACGTTTTCATCTGCAAGCTGCGCAAGAAGCTGGCGAATGCGTCCGAAGGCCGCAACTTCATCGAAACCGTCTGGGGCCGTGGCTACGTGCTGCGCGAGCCGCACGAAGAAGAAATCCGCATCCCGGCCTGAGTTTCAAGCCGGCCTGATCTCTCCCCGAAAAGTTCTCAGCAAAGCCCCGCCGAAAGGCGGGGTTTTTGTTTGCGTGGATGAACTCTCCCATTGCTCGCCGAGACGAATACAATAAGCGGTATCGAGCGATGTCGCTTGAAGCGCATTCGGGGGCGGAATGGTTCTGCAATCTCTGGTCGGGCTGCCGGCCTTTCTCGTTTACTTCTGCACCGGCATCGTCGCCGTGATGCTCTATCTGTTCGTCTATCTGCGCGTGACCGCACATGACGAATTCGCATTGATCCGCAAGGATTGCGCGCCGGCAGCGATCGCGCTCGGGCTGAGCCTGCTCGGCTTCGTACTGCCGGTGGCCAGCGCCATCGTGCACTCCGCCAATGTCATCGACTGCCTGATCTGGGCGATCGTCGCGCTGATCGTGCAGATCGCCGTCTATTTCATCTTGCGCATTCCGGTGCCGCAATTGTCGGATCGCATCGCCAATAGCGAGATGGCGCCGGCCCTGTGGCTCGGCCTCGCCTCGCTTGCCGCGGGCGTGCTCAATGCCGCCTCGATGGTGTATTCGCCATGACAAGCGAGCCTGCGAAGGACTTTGGCAAGCGCCGGCCGGTGCAGCCGATGCATGAGGAAGCCCCCTCGCGCAAACGCTCCAACCATGTGGCGCTCCTGCTCATGGGCACCATGGCCCTGGGCGGCGGCGCCTATGCGCTGATGCCGAGCGAACATTGCGACCCGAACCGCGCGGCCATCGCGGGCCAGCAGCAGGAGTGTCAGCAGCGCGGTTCGTCGTCATCCACCGGCGGCCATGGCTATTCAGGAGGCAGCAGCAGTTCGTCTTCCGAACGCAGCAGCTTTGCCAGCAATACGTCCTCATCAAGCAGCACTGACGGAAGCTCGTCATCCAGCAGCAGCCATGTCACCCGCAGCGGTTTCGGCTCGTTCGCATTGCATTTTTCCGGCGGCGGCTAGTTTCTCATGCAACGCATCGCATGTTCCGAGCGCGATGATTGGCAGGCCACCGCGGCCGCGACGGGCTTTACGTTTCACACCGAGGCCGGCGACGGCTATTGGGACGAACGCGCCTATTATGCCTTCACGCTGGACGAGATCGAACAGCAGATCGAGGGACCGACAGCCGAGCTCAACGACATGTGCCGCGAGCTGGTGAGCCGCGCGGTCAAGGATGAGCGCACCTTGCGGCTGCTGAAGATCCCGCAGGCTTACTGGACACTCATTGCCGCAAGCTGGCAGCGCAGCGATCCCAGTCTCTACGGCCGTTTCGATTTCCAGTTCGAGGGCAAAGGCCCGGCCAAGCTGCTCGAATACAATGCGGACACGCCGACATCACTGTTCGTAGCTGCTGTGTTTCAATGGACCTGGCTCGAACAGGCGATCGAACGCCAGATCATCCCGAAACGCGCGGATCAGTACAATTCGCTGCATGAGCGACTGATCGAAGCCTGGCGCAGGATCGGTGCCGGCAAGGCGCTGCATCTCGCAGCCACCATGGACAATGCCGAGGACCGCGGCACAGTGCAGTATCTCGCCGATGTCGCACAACAAGGCGGCCTCACGCCGACGCTGCTCGATATCAGGGAGATCGGCTATACGGACGCCGGGCATTTCGTCGACCTCAAGGACCAGCCGATCGAGCTGATGTTCAAGCTCTATCCTGGGAGTGGATGTTTCGCGAGGAATTCGGCGGCCGCCTGAAAGGCGCCTCAACGCGCTGGATCGAACCGCCGTGGAAAGCCATTCTGTCCAACAAGGGTATCCTGCCGCTGCTCTGGGCGATGTTTCCGAACCACCCGAATTTGCTTCCGGCCTATTTCGACGATGATGCTGCAGCCGCCGGGCTCGGCACATCCTATGTGCGCAAGCCGCTCTATTCGCGCGAAGGCGCCAATGTCACGCTGGTGCACGGCGGTAGCGCCATCGATGCGCAGCCTGGTCCCTATGGCGAAGAAGGCTTCATCCGGCAGATACTGAAGCCGCTGCCGAACTTTGCGGGTCAGTATCCGGTGCTGGGCAGCTGGCTGGTCGATGAGGTGCCGTGCGGACTCTCGATCCGCGAGGATGAGAATCCGATCACCGGCAACATGTCACGGTTCGTTCCGCACGCGATCCTGTGACGGCGCTCAGCGTGCCGACGCAGCGGCCTTGAGACCCACAGGCGTCATGCCAGGCACAATCGACGGTGCGGCACGCAGCATGTTCGGACGGTACAGGCCGCGCTTGTCGGCATGTGGCTTGAACGCGTCGGTCAGCCCGACGACAGTCTCGGCAGCGCCCAGCGCCAGGAAGCCATCCGGCTCCATGCACTTGGCAAGACGGCCAAAGATCTGCGTCTTCATGTCCTGATCGAAATAGATCAACACGTTGCGGCAGAAGATGATGTCGAACTTGCCCAGGCTGGAGAAGTCCAGCAGCAGGTTCAGCGGGCGATACTGGATCATCGAGCGGATGTCCGGGTTGATCTGCCACATCTCGCCGGTCTGCTTGAAGTATTTCACCAGAAGCTGAATCGGCAGACCGCGCTGGACTTCGAACTGGGTGTAGATGCCCGACTTCGATTTCTCGAGCACCTGCTGCGAGATGTCGGTGCCGATGATCTCGATTCTCCATCCGGCGAGCTGGGCGCTCATTTCCTTGATGGTCATCGCGATCGAATATGGCTCCTGCCCCGTGGACGCTGCTGCACACCAGATGCGCAGGCTCTTGCGGGCGGCCCGTGCCTGGATCATCTCCGGGAGCACGACATCGCGCAGATGGTCGAATGGAACCTTATCGCGGAAGAAGAAGGTTTCGTTGGTGGTCATCGCCTCGACCACGTCGGACGCGACCGCGGACGAGCCGTTCTTGATCTTCTGGACCAGTTCTTCGATGCCCGAGAGGCTGGCCTTGCGTGCGAGCGGCATCAGCCGGCTTTCGACCAGATACTGCTTGTCAGCAGACAGATCGAGACCCGAACGCTCCTTCAGAAACTTGCGCAGGAAATCGTAGTCTGCCGGTGTCATGACCGATCTCCCGAGAAAAGACGAACCACTTTCGAACCGATTTGGTTGAGCGGCAGGATGGCGGAGCAGATGCCCGCATTGGCCGCAGCACCGGGCATACCCCACACCACGCTCGATGCTTCGTCCTGCGCGATGACATTGCCGCCAGCCGCGACGATATCCTTGCCGCCGCGCATGCCGTCCGACCCCATGCCTGTCAGCACGACGGCGAGGATGGCGCCCTGCCAGACGTCGATGGCGGACGTGAACAGCGGATCGACAGCAGGCTTGCAGAAATTCACCGGCGGTCCGTCATCAAGCGCGATGGCAATGTGGGCGCCCTGCTTGACGGCGCGCATATGCTTGCCGCCCGGCGCGAGGTAGATCTGGCCGGCCTTGACGAGCTCGCCATCGACACCTTCGCGAGCCGGACGCTTGCTGGCCCGCGCGAGATGTTCGGCGAGAATGGTCGTAAAGGTCGGCGGCATGTGCTGCGTGATCAGCACAGGCACCTTGTCAATCACAGCACCGATTTCGGCAACCAGCGTCATCAAGGCCTGGGGACCACCCGTGGACGAACCGATCAGCAGCGCGCGCGGCGTCACGGCGCTGAAAGGACGCTTCACGAGCTGCGCCTGCGCAGCGACTGATGTGGCGGACCGGAATGACGGCGCAGCCTCGCGCACCGCGGGAACCGGAACGATCGACGGCGTCGTCGCCGACTTCAGGCGGCGCACCTTGGCGCCGAGATGACGGATCTTCTGCAGCAGATCGTGCTTGAAGACGTCGGCTGCGGACATCTCCCGCGTGCTCTCCGGTTTCGGAATGTAGTCGGCGGCGCCGAGTGACATCGCCTTGAAGCTGATCTCCGCGTTGCGGCGGGTCAGCGTCGACGCCATGATGATAATGAGATTACGCTTCTTCGCCAGCAGCTGCGGCAGCGCCGAAATGCCATCAAGCTCCGGCATTTCGATATCGAGAATGGCAATGTCGGGATTGATGCGCTCGATCTGGTTGACGGCATCGAGACCAGTGCGGAGCGAGGCTGCGACGGCCATGTCGGGCTCAGCCTCGATCCAGCGCGAAATCAGGCCGCGAATAACGACGGAGTCGTCCACCACCATGACTCGCAGCGGCTCATACCGCGAATCGACAACAGGGGGACTGATCACATCAACACTCATGAACTCACCGGACGCAACACAACGCGACAAATGCACTGAAGAAACAAATGCACAAACAAAACAAAAAAAGGCTAGCGCCGGAAATCAGATACGGAATTCCGGCGTAGAAATCAGATCAGGCCGACTTCCTGAAACTTCGCCGACACGATTTCCTTGTCGAACGGTTTCATGATGTATTCGTTCGCGCCGGCGTGCAAAGCGCGCGCGATATGGGCCACGTCGTTCTCCGTCGTGCAGAACACGACCTTCGGAACGTCGCCGCCAGGCATGCGGCGCAGGTTACGCAGGAACTCGTAGCCATCCATCACCGGCATGTTCCAATCGAGCAGAACTGCGTCCGGCAGGTTCTGCTTGCAGATTTCGAGCGCTTTCTCGCCGTCTTCGGCTTCAGTGATCTCGAAATCGAGACCTTCGAGAATCCGACGGGCGACCTTACGGATGACACTGGAGTCATCGACAACCAGACATGTCTTCATGTGAGCCTCATTTCCACCGCGGACAAAATGATCCAAATGCCGGTCTTAGGCAGCCAGCTTGTCAGGCGAGATTTCAAGAATACGATCGACGTCGAGCACGACCATCAGCTGACCATCGAGACGATGGACACCATCGGCCATCTTGGCCATGCGTGGATCCAGATTGACCGGGTTCACTTCACGGCTCTCATCGGCGAGCTTGAGGACTTCACCGATCGAATCGATCAGCAAGCCGTAGGATTCACCGCGGAGATCGACGCCCACCGCCATCGGCGGTTTGCCGTCTTCGTTCTTCGGCAGGCCAAGACGCGAACGCATGTCGATCGCAGTGACGATGCGCCCACGCAGATTGAGCACGCCGGCGACATCGCTGGAGGCCAGCGGCACGCGGGTCAGGCGCTCCGGCATGAATACGTCCTGCACGCGCGAGATCGGCATGCCGAACAGCTGTCCACCGATCATGGTGGTCACATATTCGGTGATCGCGCCGTCAGCGCTCGGAGCCTTGGTGGTGGTGGTGGTCGTCGTGGTGCTGGTCATTGCGATTTCCCTCACGCAGCCTGGCGAACGTCAGCGGTCTGTTCTTTCAGCGCGGCGATCAGGCCGGGGCGATCGAACTTGGCGACATAGTCGTGGAAGCCTGCGAGGCGACCGCGCTCGATGGCCGCCGGGGAGATCATCGCCGACAGCGCGATAATCGGCGTGTGGCTCAGCCTCTGATCCGCCCGGACGGTTTCGGCGAATTCGAAGCCGTTCATGTCGGGCATTTCGATGTCGGTGAGGATCACGTCGACCTCCTGACCTGAACGCAGGAAAGTCAAACCTTCCTGCGCGTTGGTGGCGACGCGCACCTTGTAACCGGCAGCCTTGAGCACGGGCGAGAGCATGTTGCGGAAGAACGCGGAGTCGTCCACCAGCAGCACCGATTGGGCGGTTGAGGACACGCGCATTTCCTTGCGCGAGAACCAGTCGGCGAACGCCATCGGCAGGAAGTGGCCGACGTCGATCACTTCGGTGGCCAATCCCTTGATGACCGCGGAGCCGAGGATACCTTCGCGACCGCTTGCGACTTCGATGTGCAGGCGCTCTTCGACGATATCGACGATCTCGTCGACGACCAGACCCATCGAGCGGCCGTCGTCTGCGAAAACGAGGATCGGCTGGGTGCCCGACGTACGGACGGTCACGCCTTCCATCTGCACCAGCGGCATCAGCTGATCGCGGTACTGGACCATGTAGCGGCCATTCGACAGTTCGACCTTGTCAACGGTCACTTCTTCGAGACGCGTGACCAGACCGAGCGGCACCGCCTTGGGCTGTGCGGAACCAGCGCGGAACACCAGCAGCGAGGTCAGCTGTTCTGCATTCATCGCGCGCATCGCGGCGTTCTCGTCGGCGATCTCGTGGGCGTTGGATGCCAGGGCACCAAGCTCCTGTGCAATGCCGTTCGGATCGACGATCATGATCACCGCGCCATCGCCCAGGATGGTGTTGCCCGAGAACATGCCGATGTGACGCAGCTTCGTGGACATCGGCTTGACGACGATTTCTTCCGTGTGGAAGACGCCATCGACGACAATACCGAAGGTCTGGTTGCCCACCTGGGTCACGACGATGAAGCCGTTCTCCGGATCGGCCGAGCTGCCGTCATCGATCTGCAGCAGCTTCTTCAGATGCATCAGCGGCAGCAGCTTGTTGCGCAGACGGAGCACCGGGGTGTCCTTGATGCGCTCGATGCGATGTTCGGAATTGGCGCGCGCGCGCACCAGCTCAACGACCGCGAGCTGCGGGATCGCGAAGCGATCACCACCGGCTTCGACGATCAGCGCCGACACGATGGCCAGCGTGAGCGGGATCTTGATGGTGACGCTGGAGCCCTCGCCGGCGACCGACTTGATGTCGATGGTGCCGCCGATCTGATCGATGTTGGTGCGCACCACGTCCATGCCGACGCCGCGGCCGGAGACGCTGGTGACGGCAGCCGCAGTCGAGAAGCCCGGTGCGAAGATGAACTTGTGGATCTGGGCTTCCGACATCTTCTCGATATCGGCTTCGGTGGCCAGACCGTTCGAGATCGCCTTCGCCTTGATCCGCTCGGTGTTGAGACCGCGGCCATTGTCGGCGATGCAGATCAGGATGTGGCCGCCTTCGTGATAGGCGGACAGACGGATGGTGCCCTGCTCCGGCTTGCCTTCCTGAGCGCGCTCAGCCGGCGTTTCGAGGCCGTGATCCGCCGAGTTGCGCACCATGTGGGTGAGCGGATCCTTGATCAGGTCGAGCACCTGGCGATCGAGTTCGGTATCGGCGCCGTGCATCTCGAGCTCGATCTGCTTGCCGAGTTCGCCGGCCAGATCGCGCACGATACGCGGCAGCTTCTGCCAGGCATTGCCGATCGGCTGCATGCGGGTCTTCATGACGCCATCCTGCAGTTCGGCGGTCACGGTGGACAGGCGCTGCAGGGGGACCTTGAATTCGGTGTCTTCGTGGCGGCGGCTGATTTCCAGCAACTGGTTGCGGGTCAGCACCAGTTCCGAGACCATGGTCATCAGATGTTCGAGCGTGTCGACATTCACGCGGATCGACTGGTTTGCGACCTTGTCAGCTTCTGGCTGTTCGACCTCGACAGCGGTCTTCTTGGCGGCGGGCTTCGGGGCAGCAGCCTTGGGCGCAGCAGCCGTGGGAGCAGCAGGCTTCTCGGCAACCGGAGCCGGCGGCGCGACGGCCGCAGCAGCCACTACAGGCAATACAACTTCGATGGCGGTTTCCTGGAAGGCGCGCTCAAGCTCTTCGAGCGAGACTTCGCCGGGACGCAGCTCGCGCTCCAGGGTCGGAACGACCAGCGGGGCCGGCTCCGCAGCGGCAGGCGCGGCCGGTACGATCGGAGGAGCAGATTCCGTCATCGATTCCATGCCCTTTTCGACCATGTGATGCAGTTCGCCGATCAGATCTTCGTCGACGCCTTCAGGCTCCACTTCCGTGGCTTCGAGCTGACTGAGAATTTCCTTGATGCGATCGATCGTCGTGAGGATCAGCGTAACCGCCTCTCCGGTAACCGGCATTCCATCGCGGAATTTGCCCATCAACGTCTCGGCGGCATGGGCCAGGGCTTCGAGACGGGGCAGGCCGAGAAATCCGCACGTGCCCTTGATGGTGTGTACCAGGCGAAAAATATTATCGAGAATTTTCGCGTTATTCGGGTCCTGCTCAAAGCGGACCAGCTGATTGTCAACCGTATCCAGGCTCTCGTTGGTTTCCGTCAAAAACTCGCGGAGAAGATCATCCATGAAAATAGGCCTTCACACTCGAGGCGCGCGACTTTCGCTACGCCTTTCGAAGTCTGGCTACTTTCACTGCAAAGCGTTTAATATTAGTTGAGCATTCCCAAAAACAATGAACGCAGCGATTAGCTATACGCATGCGGGTTTATGGACCCGCCGGGCGGCGGATCCGTAAAGAGTTCATTAAGAGTTGAATGAGTTCGCGATCAGGCCGCGGAGACGACGATGGCGTCGCCTTCGGGAACCAGGGTCACCTTGAGGCCACAAGCCTGTGCCAGCAGACGCGTGTAATACGGCTGCACGGCGTGGGCATCGATGCTGCCAACTTGTTCGGAGGCCAGCATGTCAACGATGGCCTGCGGCAGACGCGCGTTGAGGCCTGCAGCGGTGACCTTGAAGCCCTGCGGCTCGCCCTCACCGATGCCATCGACCTTGAGCACGCCGCCGCGCGGAATCGTCTGCTGGGCGATCACCAGCATATTGAGCAGCAGTTTGACCTTGTTCTTCGGCAGCAGCAGCCGCGGCAGATTCCATTCGATCCTGGTCTTGGCGTCTTCGAGGTGACCGCGCGACATGGTCTGCGCGTCGCCGAGATCGATCTGCGCGCCAGCCGAACCGGCGGCACCAAAGGCGAGCCGGCAGAACTGCAGGCGGGCGGACGCAGTCTTGGCGCTCTTGCGGATCAGATCGAGTGCAAACTCTTTGTCATCCGGCTTGGGATTGTCATCGAGCACTTCGAGGCCGTTGACGATCGCGCCGACTGGGCTGATCAGGTCGTGGCACACCCGCGAGCAGAGCAATGCCGCGAGTTCGAGGGCATCGGGCGCCAGACTCAAAGTAACCTCGCCGGGAGTGGGGTTGTCAGACATGAAATGCGCTCCTGGGCCACACAGAATGAACGGCGAATCAAGCATTTGCTTTACGGTTAGATACACCGCAGACGGTGGCGCGACCACACCAAGGCTGGCAAAGTCTACCGGCGCAACGCCCAAGCGTAGAAATGAACCGGGATGAGATGCAGAGGATGAAGGCTTCTCGATGACGAATGATTCGCTTCCTCGCATGGATGTCGCGCACGCGGCCACTTTGATCGAGCCGTTGACCGAACTGGCCGTTCAGGCGGGTGCCGCCATCCTCAGGGTCAACCGCAAGGTCATGAATGTGGACGGCAAGGCTGACGGCTCGCCGGTGACCGAAGCGGACCTCGCTGCCGACCACGTAATCGGCGAAGGACTGGCGCGGCTGTTTCCGGGCATCCCGTCGCTGTCCGAAGAGCGCCTGCACCTCGCCACGCCGCCCTATGCCGGCACCATGTTCCTGATCGACCCGCTCGACGGCACCAAGGAATTTGTCGCCGGCCGCCAGGAATTCACCGTCAATATCGCCCTGATCGTCGATGGCGCACCCTTGCTGGGCATCGTGGGCGCGCCCGCCCTGGGGCTGATCTGGCGCGGGCTGGTCGGCCACGGCGCCGAACGCGTTGAACTCGCGCCGGACCTGTCCGTCCGCAAGGTCACGCCGATCCGGACGCGACAGGCGCCCGCCTCAGGCGCGCCATGGACAGCCGCCGTAAGTCGCTCGCACGGCGACGACCGTACCGAAGCCTTCATCGCCAGCCGACCCGGCGCGGTGAGACAGGAGTTTGGCTCGGCCCTGAAATTCTGCCGCGTCGCCGAAGGCCAGGCCGACATCTATCCGCGACTGGCGCCGACCTGCGAATGGGATGTGGCCGCCGGCCATGCCGTGGTTGTGGCTGCAGGCGGCAAGGTGACGGACACCTTTGGCAAGGCGCTTCGCTTCGGCGGCAACCGGGAAGACTTCATCGTGCCGGAATTCATCGCCTGGGGCGATCGCGCGGCGACCGCGCGCAACTGAGGCATTGCGCTACCTCGCCAGGATGTCCTGCACGCCCGGCCAGCGCTTGTGCGCTTCAGACAGGTATTTGGCGGGCGCCGCGGCGAAGGCGTCGCGGGTCTCCTCCCGGCCGAACAGATAGAGGCGTTCGCCCGCGACGAGCCACAGACGCGGATTGCCGGCAAAAGCGACGCCGCGGGCGACGTCGACGGGATCGTAGCCGCCGAATTGCGGGCCGTAGATGTCCGGATGCGCAGCGAAGGACGCGCGGTTGCCTTCGTTGCGGAAGCGCCAGACGGTGCCCTCCCCCGACAGTTCGAAATCCGGCTGCCCCAGCGTCGGCCGGCCTTCGGTGAAATAGGCCACCGGATCGAAGCCGCCGATCGCGAGACCCGTATACCGGTCAGTGACAATGCGCTCGCTGGTCGCGGCCATTGCTCGAGAGGGGACAACCGTGACCGCCAGCAGCAGAATCAAGGCAATTCCACGGCTCCAGCCTGACAATTCCCGCCGTTGTGCCGTCATAGTTCATACCGATAGTATAGGGAGTCGGGGACAATGACTGCAGAGTTAGACCGTGCTTCTCAGCATCCGGTTAAATTCGCGGTCGCAAATTTGAAATACCAGGGGTTCTTTTCATGACCTTCGCATCACGCCTGGCAGCGCTGGCGCTAGCCACGTTCACGCTCGCCTTCTCGCCGGCCTCTGCGCAGCAAGGGCCGCGCGTCCAGCAGGGCGCACCTGACACCTATCGGTCCGAAGAACTCATGACGGCCGGGCATCGCTTCTTCGGCAACGTCTCGCGCGGCCTCGCCTCGGTAATCGAGAAGGCCGTCAGCCAGTGGGGCCTGCCGAACGGCTATATTCTCGGCGAGGAAGGCAGCGGCGCGATTGTGGCAGGCCTGCGTTACGGCGAAGGCACGCTCTATACGAAGAATGCCGGCGATCTGCGCGTCTACTGGCAGGGTCCTTCGGTCGGCTTCGACTGGGGCGGCGACGGCGCCCGTACCATGACGCTGGTCTATAACCTGCCGGCGACCCAGGCGATCTATCAGCGCTTCGCCGGCATCGACGGCTCCGCCTATATCATCGGCGGCTTCGGCATGACGGCGCTGACCGCCAACAATATCGTGCTGGTCCCGATCCGCTCGGGTCTCGGCCTGCGGCTCGGTGCCAATATCGGCTATCTCAAATATACCCCCACCGCGACCTGGAACCCGTTCTAGACCCGGCGCTCCGGCAGTCCTCGATCAAGCGCTTCTGAGCGGCCGAATAAAGGTTAACGCGGCGTTACGCTGTCTTTGCCCGGCCCGCCATGGCATGGTAACCGCTGCATTTTAATGCGTGGGAGCATTCGTCATGGTTGAGCCGATCATGTATCTGGCGATCGGTTTTCTGGTCTCGATGCTGTGTGGCCTGATGGTCATGCCACTGGTCCATAACCGCGCCGTCCGCCTCACCACCCGCCGTCTCGAAGCCGCCACGCCGCTGTCGATGGCGGAAATCCAGGCCGACAAGGACCAGCTGCGCGCGGAATTCGCCATGGCGGCACGGCGGCTGGAAATGAGCGTCGACCAGCTCAAGAACAAGACCACCAGCCAGCTCGCCGAACTCGGCAAGAAGTCCGACGCCATCAACCGCATGAAGCTCGAACTCGGCGAAAAGAACGCGACGATCTTCGCGCTGGAAGCCCGCGAAGCCGCCGTGAAGGAAAAACTCGGCGTCACCGAAGCCGAGTTCACCGCCAAGGCGGCATCGCTGCGCGCCGCCGAACAGGCCTTGAGCGACAAGCAGGCCGAACTCGCCAGGCTCACTCACGAACTCTCCGACCGCTCCATGGTGGCCGACAGCCGACAGGTCGAGCTCATCGCCGTGCGGGCGCAGGTCGAGGAATTGAAGGGCCGCGTCGGCGATGCCGAACAGGAATTCGCCACCACCCAGCACCGGCTGGAGCTGCAGCGCGGCGAATCCGACACCGCGACGCGCGAACTGACCGAAGCCCGCGCCCGGGTCGAGAATCTCAGCCAGCGCGTGACGGATCTCGATCAGCAGCTCACCATCCAGGTCCGCGAAGCCGAACAGCTCGGCGCCCGCGTCACCGACCTCGAGAGCCAGCTCTCGACCCAGACCAAGATCCTGGCCGAGCGCGATTTCGAGAACAGCCAGTTGCGTCAGGCCAATGAGGCCGCCGAACAGATCGCACGCGATCTGCGTGTCGAACTCGCCGCCATGAACGGCGCCAAGGGATCGCCCATTATCGAAAAGCTGCGCGCCGAAAAGGCCGCCCTGGAGGCCGAGCTCGCCGCTGCCCGCGAGGAGCGCGCCAGGCTGCAGCGCGACCTCAACGGCGTCCACCAGCAGGCTGAAAGCGCATGGGCCACCGAGCGCATGGAAAATGCCCTGCTGCGCGAGCGCATCAACGACATCGCCGCCGAAGTCGCCAAGATGGCGATGACGCTGGAAGGGCCGAATTCGCCCATCGAGGCGATCCTGGCCGCCGAACCGGCGCCCGCCAGCCAGCCGCGCCCGGCCAATGACGCAGGTTTTGCCCCCAACAGCACCCTCGCCGACCGGATCCGGGCGCTGCAGTCCCACGCGTCCCGCGCCTCGCAACCCGGCTAGTACCGCCCCGGGGGGAACCCGGATCGGCCCAACCGGCCGGATGGGAGACTTATTGTGCGGACTTGCGGCAGGGTTCGCTTGACACCCCCGCCCCCTATTCCCTAAATCGCGCCACTAACGTCAGTCCCGCCGGGCCCTATCGCCCGGCCTTTTGGTCTGGACGGCATCCCGGGCGCATAGCTCAGCGGGAGAGCGTTCCCTTCACACGGGAGAGGTCCAAGGTTCGATCCCTTGTGCGCCCACCACCTGCCACTGATTTGCCTTCGATTGTCCTCGGCGATTGCCGGCAGAACGATCCGCAAACATCACGCATCCACAACGACCGCTTCGCACCAATCACGTGCCCTCCTTCATCGTATGTCGCACAGCCGGGCGGGATCATTCATCGCATCGCGACAGAGCGCGCTGAAAAATACAGGACTCAAGAAAGACTGCGCCGCTACTGGCAAAGTTGGCTTCGCGCCAGGAGCGGCCGTCCCGCCCGGGCCAGCTTGGACCCAAAGCAGCCATTGAGACTGGCTTTAGTCATTTCCCACTGTTGTGAACGCGGCTAAAATGGTGAGGGATAGCTGTGTTCCGCCGAACTGGAACAGGTCCCAACAGCATCAAGGGGAGTGGCCGTGAAGGGCTCGGTATCTGATGAATCCTTCCCGTTCGGCGGCGGTGAAAATGGCGCTCTTATTCGTGCGCTCGATTGGCCCAACGCGGGCTTGGGACCACTCTCCGAGTGGCCCGAAAGCTTGAAGACCACGGTTAGCGTACTGCTGCGCTCCCCGGTTCCCATTGTGCTGCTGTGGGGACCGGACGGCATCATGATCTACAATGACGCCTATTCTATTTTTGCCGGAGGACGCCATCCCCTCCTGTTCGGGTCAAAGGTGCGCGAAGGTTGGCCCGAGGTGGCCGACTTCAACGACAACGTGATGAAGGTCGGCTTGAGCGGGGGTACGCTCTCGTACCGCAACAAAGAACTCACCCTTCATCGTTCAGCAGTTCCTGAGCAGGTCTGGATGAACCTCGATTACAGCCCGGTGTTGGGCGACGATGGTCGTCCAGAAGGCGTTCTCGCCATTGTCGTAGAAACAACGCAACAGGTTTTGGCAGAGCGAGCTTTAGCCATCACCGAGGAGCGACTGCGGCAAGCTCTGAACGCTTCCGGGATGGTGGGTACGTTCGCTTGGCATGTGCAGTCCGACACTTTCTATTCCGACGCGCGATTTGCTGAAATGTTCTCGGTCGATCCTGCCAAAGGAGATAAGGGTGCCCCGTTGTCGGAGTATCTGGCTGGCATTCATCCCGAGGATGTTCAGCGGATCGCCGATGCTGTGAATCACACCGTCCTCACCCAGGAAAAGTATGTTCAGGAATACCGCCTTCTTCAGAAAGACGGGAGTATCCGCTGGGTCGAGATGCGTGGCGAGTGCCTGTGTGCCGATAATGGCAAGCCGGATCGCTTCGTAGGCGTGGTAATCGACATAACCAATCAGAAGAACGCACAGGAGCGTCAACGGTTGCTCGCTCGCGAAGCGGATCACCGAGTAAAGAACATTTTCGCCAATTTCCACTCAATGATCAGTCTGAGTGCTCGGAGTGCCGGAAGCCCAAAGGAGATGGCTCAAGCCCTTCGTGGCCGACTGGACGCGCTGTTGCGGGCCAAGGATCTTGTCCGTCCAGGTATCATGGGTACCGAGCACGAGAGCGAACAGACAACGATGGACACGCTGGTGCGCACAGTGCTGCAGCCCTATGAAGATGGCTCACCTGACCGCATCGTCATAAGCGGACCCAATGTGCCGGTGGGAGCAAAGGCCGTGACGGGCCTTGCTTTAGTGCTGCACGAGACGGCGACGAATGCGGTCAAATACGGGGCCCTGTCTCGGCCGGATGGTTCGATCCATGTCACATGGGACGCGAACGGTGACTACTTCAGTCTGAACTGGGACGAAACTGGCGGGCCCGAAATCAATATAAAACCGCAGACTCGCGGCTTTGGCAGCACTCTCATCGACCGCAGTGTGACCGGAGAACTGGGAGGCCGGATCGAGCATGACTGGCTGAGAAACGGTCTTAGGCTAAAGCTGAGCATTCCGCTGCAACGCCTTTTAATCTGAGCGAGCATAGCCGATCGCCGCCTGATCGAAGGTCCGCTGACAAAGGCCTCGCACACCGCCGGCGCCCTCCACAATCCCGGGGATCCTTCACGTGTCATCGTTCACGGACCCGGCCGCTCTGCTGCAATCAGGAGCTTGCGCAACAGGCGCGTGAGTGTTTGACGCTCGCTGGCTGTCAATACTCCGTCGACCGAACGGGATAGACTGAAGTGCCGAGCGATAGCTTTATCGACCGCGTTCCTGCCCTTGGCCGATAGGGTGATCCTTGCGCCCCGTCCATCATCAGGATCCTGGCGCCTGATGATGAAACCGTCCTGCTCGGCGCGCCGCAACCGCGCGGTGAGGCCTCCCGACGATAGAAGACATTCCGCATAGAGGTCGGTCGGTCGAACGCCGATGCTGCTGTCAGCCTCCCGACGGTAAATCGTCAGGAGCAGATCGAACAGTTCCCAATTGAAGCCCTGCTCCTCGAGCGCCGGCTCGATGGCGCTGCGCATATGCACGGACAGCCGGACAATCCGCCCGACAACATCGAGGTGGCCGGCGTCGAGGTCGGGCCGCCTCCGGCCCCAGCCCGCAATGATCTCATCAATCGAATCGGTGGTCATGCCGACCAGCATATAGGCACGGGGCACCGAATAGATGCAAATCCATCTATCTTTGTGAAAAGATATTTTATCTTGACTCAAAGATAGTTTGACCTCACGCTCCATGACGGGGCGGCCGGATGCCACCTCGCGAGAAGGTCCCAGAGCGACCAACGTCCGCCATCGAGGAAACGACCATGACAGCCAAGCCGGCCTTTGCGACATCGCCATCCAATCCGCACGTCAAGGAAATCCAGACGATGCCGGAGCGGAAGCCCGATATGCCCTATGCGCCCGCGATCCGCGTCGAAGTGCCCTGCGGCATGCTGTTCATCTCCGGGGCGACGCCCTCGCCGCTCTATCACAAGCATCCGCACGTCCTCGAAGAGCATGACCACCCCAATTCGATCGAGGACCAGACCCACCGGGCCATGCAGACGATCCAGTCGATCCTGGACCACGAAGGGCTCGCCTGGACCGACGTCGTCAAGGTGACGAAGTACCTGACCGACATCCGGGACCAGGACGGTATGGTGAAGGTGATGAAGGAATATTTCGGCGACTGGACACCGGCCAGCACCACCATCTGCATCAACCAGCTCTCGACCCAGGGCGCCCGTGTCGAGCTCGACATGATCGCCGCCATTCCCGTGCAGAAATAGACCGGATGTGACCTCCCGCCGGCCCCGGGTCATCGGGCCGAACGAGGCCGACAATGATGCACGGCACTGAAATTCAGAATGAGCAAGGGGGCGGCTCGCTGCACGCCCCAACAGGATCTGTGCCGCGAGCGACCGGAAGCGAAGCCGATGCGCCGCTGCTGCGTCTGGTCGGTATCGATAAGTCCTTTCCCGGTGTGCATGCGCTCAAGAACGTATCGCTCGACGTCTATGCCGGCGAGGTGCATGTCATCCTCGGCCAGAATGGCGCGGGAAAGTCGACGCTGATCAAGACGCTGTACGGCGCCTATGCGGCCGATCGGGGTCACATCGAGATCGAGGGCCGCCGGGTCGCAGTCGCCCGCCCGGCCGATGCCAGCGCGCTTGGCATCGCCGTCATCTTCCAGGAATTCTCGCTGGTCCCGTATCTCGACATTGCCCAGAACATCTTTCTCGGTCGCGAAGCCGCATTCAGCCGTTTCGGTCTCGTCGATTCCGCGGCCATGCATGCAGCCGCGCGCATCATCCTCGACGATCTCGGGCTTGACTACGACACTCGCTCCCATGCCGCCGACCTCGGCGTTGCCCAGCAGCAGATGGTGGAGATCGCCAAGGCGCTCTCGCAGAACGCGCGGGTGCTCGTGATGGACGAGCCGACGGCCGCGATCTCCGAGCGTGAATCAGATCGCCTGTTTCAAACCATCGCGCGACTGACGGAGAAGCGCGTCGCCATCGTCTACATCTCCCATCGCATGAAGGAGGTGCAGATGCTCGGCGATCGCATCACCATCCTGCGCGACGGCGCCGTCGTGACCAGCGTGCTGCGCGATCAGAAAAGCCAGGCCGAGATGGTCGGCGCGATGATCGGGAGGGCATCGGAATCGCAGCTTGCACGGACGCCACGCGCGCCCGGCGAGCCTATCCTGTTCGCCAGGGATGTAAGCACGGCCAAACTGTCGGACATCTCCATCGAAATTCTCGCCGGCGAGGTGGTGGGGCTTGCCGGTCTGGTCGGGTCCGGTCGAACCGAAGTGGTTCGCGCCTTGTTCGGCGCGGATCCCATCGCCAGCGGCGAGATCTCTCTGTCGGGATCGCGCGCGCCGGCCACACCGGACAGGCGGGTGCGTGCGGGCATGGCCCTGCTCCCGGAAGATCGCAAGCGGGAGGGATTGGCGCTGCCACTCGATGTCCGCGACAATGCGACGGTCGCTTCGCTGTGGCGCAGCTTCGCCTCCGGCTGGTTCTCGCCAGCCAGGGCGGAGCGGGACACACGCGGGCTGATCGCACAGCTCGGCATTGCCGCGCATGGTACGCGCCAGAGCGTCCACACCCTCAGTGGCGGCAACCAGCAGAAGGTCGTGCTGGCCAAATGGCTGGCCGCGGGAGCCAAACTGTTCCTGCTGGATGAGCCGACGCGCGGCGTCGATGTCGGCGCCAAGGCCGAGATCTATCGCCTGATCGATCAACTGGTGGAAGGCGGGGCCGGTGTCGTCGTCATCAGTTCGGAGCTGCCGGAGCTCGTCCAGCTCTGCGACCGCGCCTATGTCATGCGCGACCACCGCATCGTCGGGCATCTTGCCGGCGACCAGTTGACCGAACGGGCCATCCTCGAACTGGCGGTGCATCAATGAGCGTCTCGGTCCCACTGCAGCGAAAGTCCGGCATAGGCCAGTTGCTTGGCGCCATCCCCGGCGCCGGCCTCCTGCTGATCCTGATGCTGGCACTGTTCACGCTCGTCAATCCGAGATTCGTGTCCCAGACCAATCTCGTCAATGTCGGCTTGCAGACCTCGCTGCTGCTGATGATCGCGTTGCCGATGACGCTCATCATTCTGACCGAGGGTCTCGACCTGTCGGCCGGAGCCCTGCTCGGGCTGAGCGGCGTCATCGTCGCCGAGGCGCTTCTCGCCGGATGGGGCGTGTTTGCCGCCTGTGCGGCAGCTTTCGCAGTCAGCACCGTTTTCGGCGCCCTGAATGGCATTCTGATCGCCTATCTCGCGCTGCCCGCTTTCGTCGTCACGCTCGGCACGATGGGGCTGATGCAAGGGATTGCGCTGGTGCTCACCAATGGCGATCCGGTCGGCGGTTTCACGCCGGCCATTGAAACCTTCTATCGCTCGCAGCTCTGGTTCGTCCCGCTGCCGATCGCGATCGCGGCCGCCCTTTATGCCGCGCTGTGGCTGCTGCTGTACCGGACGCGGCTCGGCAACTATGTGATCGCCATCGGCGGCAACAAGGACGCGCTGCGTCTTGCCGGCATTCGCGCCAATCTCGTCCACCTTGCGGTCTATGTGGTCGGCAGCGCGATCATCGGTCTCTCGGCGGTGCTGTTGATCGGACGCACCAATTCGGCGCATCCGACCGTCGGCATTGGCATGGAGTTCGAGGCGATTGCCGCGGTGGTGCTCGGCGGCACATCCTTCGAAAAAGGACAAGGCTGGCTGTTCGGCGCCGTGCTCGGCGCGCTCGCCATCACCGTGCTGCGCAACGGCCTCAACATCCTCTCCATCGACTCGTCGCTGCAGGTCGTGTGCATCGGCCTCCTGCTCATTCTCGCGCTGCTGATCGACCAGGCGCGCAAGCAATTCGTGAGGCGTGCGGCATGACGGTCCCGGCAACGCTCGATATCCGCCCGTCGTCCCTCTCCCCCGACGCTGCGGCCCTGCTCGGCCGGCTCGTGCTGATCGTTCTGATTGCCGGCGCATTGACGGCGGTCGATCCGGGATTCGCTTCGCTGAGCAATCTCCTGAACATGTTGCGGCAGGCGAGCCTGCTGTTTCTCGTCGCGTCCGGTCTCACGCTCGTCATCATCGGCGGCGGCCTCGATCTGTCGGTCGGCGCCAATCTGACGCTGTCGGCCTGTCTCGCGGCAGCGGCGATCAAGACCACCGGCAATCCGTGGTACGGCGTCGCCGTTGCCATCGGTGCCGGCACGCTGATCGGTTTCGCCAACGGGCTGATGATCAACCGCCTGCGGCTGCCGCCCTTCCTTGCGACATTCGGCATGCTGTGGGTGGCGCAGGGCATCGCCTACTGGTTCATGGCCGGGCAGACCATCTACGGAATGCCCATGTCGTTTCGCTATTTCGGCACCGGCTTCTTCCTCGGCGTTCCGCTGCCGATCTGGATCACGCTTCTAGTCTGTCTCGCCTGCAGCATCCTCCTGCACCGTACGACCTTCGGCCGCGAGGCGTATTTCATGGGCGCCAACCAGACTGCCGCGCTGCTGTCCGGCGTCCCGGTCGAGCGTCGCCGGCTGCTGCTCTACGTGCTCAGCGGCCTGACGGCCGGCATCGCGGCGCTGGTCTACCTGGCGCGCCTGAATGCCGCGGAGCCCGGAATCGGCGAACCCTTGCTCCTCCCCGCCATCGCGGCCGTGCTTGTCGGCGGCACGTCGCTGTTCGGTGGCAGCGGCAACATTGTCGGTACCGTGCTCGGCGCCATCCTGCTCACCATCATCGTCAACGGTCTTAATCTGCTGAATGTCGCCGCGACCTGGCATCCCTTCGTCAACGGTGCGGTTGTCCTCATCGCCATTCTCGCGGACCTCGCTTTGAGCAGACGCCGATCAGGGAGCTCATAGACCCGGCATCATCCGTTCTCCACACGTCTCGTCATTCACAACCAGAGGGGCCATCATGCGAACCACCAGATCTATCCGATGCGTTCTTGCCGCCGTCATTTGCGGCACCCTGTTCAATTCGGCCGCGCGCGCCGATGGCGAAACGATCGCAGCCTTCACGAAGAACCAGGTGGACCCGCATTTCGAGGGTGTGCGCGCCGGCGTCGCGCAGATGGCCGAGAAGATGCGCGCGACGGTCAAGTATTACACGCCGACCAAACCGAACAACATCACCGAGGGCATGTCGCAGCTCGAAGATGTCGGCGTGACCAAGCCCAATCTGATGCTGTTCATGCCGATCGACGCCAAGGCGCAACTGCCGACGATCAAGCGGCTGATCGAATCCGGCCTCCCGATCATCAACTACAACGACCGCGGCGGCGACGCCCCCTACCTCTCCTTCGTCGGCCAGGACGATTACAAGCTCGGCTACGACATCGCCAAGACCCTGTTCGACCATCTCGGCGGCAAGGGCAATGTGGTGATCCTCGAAGGCGTCAAGGGCTCGACCACGGGCGACGAGCGCAAGCGCGGCTTCGACGCCGCGGCCAAGGACTATCCGAACATCAAAATACTGGCCTCCCAGCCCACCAACTTCCAGCGCCTGCTCGGCATGCAGACGATGGAAAACCTGATCCAGCAGTTCAGCACCATCGACGGCGTGATCGCCGCTGCCGACGCGTCCGCGCTCGGCGCTATCGAGGCGCTCAATGCCGCCGGCCGCAAGAACGTGGCTGTGGTCTCGATCAACGGCGTGCCGGAGGCAGTTGAAGCCGTGAAGGCGGGCAGCCTGCTGGCGATCGCGGAGTTTGACGGCTTCAAGATCGGCTGCGTCGCCACCGCGGTGGGCCTCAATGCCATTCGCGGCCAGAGCGCGCCGAAGCAGGTCACGATTCCGGGTGCGATTATCACCAAGGCGAACTACGCGCCCTGGCTCGTCCCCTACAAGAACCGCACCTGCCCGACCCCCGACGCCTATATCGCGAAGTAACACCAGCAGGCCTGCAGACACGTCGCGTGCTGCAGGCCCGCCTTCTTACTTGGCCGCCCCGTCGGTCGACATCGCGACGAGCTTGCCATAACGCTCCGCATCGTTGCGAAGCTCCGTTTCGAAAGCTTCCGGCGTCGAGCTCGCGATATCGACGCCCTGTCCGGCGAATTGCTTGATCAGGGCCGGATCGCTGAGCGCCTCGGCGGCGTCGCGCGCGATCTGGTTGACGATCGGCTTGGGTACGGCGGCGGCGGCGAGCAGGCCGAACCAGCTATCATAGGTGAATTCGGGAAGCCCCGCCTCGGCGAAGGTCGGCACATCGGGCAGTTGCGCCATGCGGCTCTTGCCGGTCACTGCCAGTGCGCGCAGCTTGCCTGACTGGATGAGATCACCGCCGACGCCGAAATAGGTGAAGGCAACCGAGGTGTCGCCGCGCATGATGCTGATCTGGGATTCCGGCAGTCCGCGGTGCGGGATCAGCACCATTTTGGTCTGCGTGAGATTCCTGAACAGCTCGGCCGCGATGCCGGTGGCACTGCCGACCCCCGCCGAGCTGTAGCTCAGCGAATCCGGCTTGGCCTTCGCTGCGGCGATCAGTTCGACCAGCGTCTTGAACGGTGCATCCGGCGGGACGATCAGGATGGAGGGCGTCGATCCGACACGGCTGATCGCAGCGAAATCCTTGATCGGATCGAAGTTGAGGTTCTTGTTGACCACGCCGACCACGCTGTGGCCGTTTGAGGTCAGCATGATCTGCGAGCCGTCGGCCGGTCCCTTGGCGACGCTGCTGACGCCCGCGATGCCCGGCCTGTTCTCGACGATGACCTGCTGCTTCCATTTCGCGGTCAGCTTCTCGGCAACCGAACGGGCAAGGATGTCGGTGATGCTGCCACCCGAAAACGGCACGATAAGGCGTACCAGCTGGTTTGGATAAGTCTGCGCAACGGCTCTGCCGCCCATCAGCGCCGTAGTCGCGGCGAGGCCAGAGCCGATTAGGAATTGTCGGCGGTCCATTTGTTTCTCCCTGGAGTATTTGAGTGCCGGGCCTTCAGCCTCTTGCGGTGTTGGGCAGTGGCATTGCGAGCAACACCACCGCCGGTCGTTTCGTCTCGTTGCGCAGGGCGCGCGTCTCGTTCGGCGCGATGCGGCAGGAATCCCAGGTGCCCAGGGTGGCGATGCCATCCGGCGTCTCGAAGGTCACCTCGCCTTCGAGGACGACGTAGAACTTCTCCTCCGGCGAGGCCGAGGGCGTAATGCCGCCGCCTGGCAGGATCTGGCTCATGCCGAGCCACATCACATCGCCTGGCCCGGCGTCGCGGCCCTGCAGGCGGAACATCCGCATGTCATTGTGGCCGGGGGCTTCATAGCGCGGGGCATCGTTCAGGCGGACGACATGCATGGCTTCACCCGTTCGGCTGAAAAACAAGACGATCGCGCGAGGAGCCGAGCACGGCGACATAGGCCTCTGCAGCGCGCTCCAGCGGGTAGATCGCATCCGGCTTGATCGGAAACGGTTTCAACGCGCCGCTGGCGAAACCCGGCACCAGCTCACGCAGGATCTCGCCGGCTTCCGGCGATGACAGCGATAGCGAGTCGACACCGAAGAAGGTGTGCTTGCCGCGATAGAAGGCGAAGATGTCGAACGGCACGGTGGCCTTGGTGGAGGCGATGAAGATCTGGCGGCCGAGATGCGCGAGCGATTTGGTGCCGGCGTCGTAATAGGGTTCGCCCACGGTGTTGTAGACGATGTCCGCGCCCTTGCCGCCGGTGAGTTCGCGCACCGTCGCGGCGACGTCATTGCGGCTGGAATCGATGACGGTCACCTCGCCGTGGGCATAGCCGGCATAAAGCTCGTCCTTGCGGACGACGCCGATCACGCGGGCGCCCTGCCACGACGCGATCTGCGTCGCCGCCTGACCGACCTTGCCGTTCAGACCGAGGATCAACACCGTCTCGCCGGGCTTCGGCATACCGCTACGGCGAAAGCCTTCCTGCGCGGTGACAAAGGGCACGCCGATGCCGGCCGCCTCCGCGAGGCTGATGTTCGCCGGCTTCTCGACCAGCGCAGACGCTTCGACCACCAGATGCGTGGCATGGGTGCCGTCGCGGCCGATCCCGAGTTGACCGGACGAGCCGAACACCTCCTTGCCGATCAGCTCGGCCGGCCCATCGATCACGACGCCGGCAAAGTCGCGGCCGGGCGTGCGGGGAAAGACCGCATGCGGCATCAGACCGAGCGTCGCCTTGGCGTCCGACGGATTGATCGCGGCGGCCTTTATCTCGACCAGCGCATCGCCCGGCCCGGTGCAGGCGAGTGTGCGTTGCTCGATGCCGAGCGCCACACTCTCGATGCGATCAGCCTTGGCGGCAACCCGCAGGCACGTTGCGGTGACGCTGGAGGTAGTCTTGGCGGCAGCAGTCATTTCAATCCTCGAATGCAGTGTTATGCGGCGCCCGGCAAATCAAACAGCGTGCGCGCCTCGGCGGGCGTCGCGATCTGCGCACCGAGTTCCTCGATGATGCGGCGTGCCTTGTCCACCATCACAGCGTTCGACGGCGCCAACACGCCGCGGCCGAGCATCACCGCATCTTCCAGACCGGTGCGGGCATGACCGCCGGCGAGCACCGATTGTGCCACCATGGGAAATGTGGAGCGGCCAATGCCAATGGCCGTGAAATGCGCATCCTGCGGCAGCAGACCGCGCGCGTATAACACCGTTTCCGGCGACGGCTGGAAGCCGTATTTCACGCCCATCACGAAGGAGGTGAGCGCCGGGCCGCCGAGCGTACCGTCGGCGAGGAGATCGTGCAGCAGCGCGATATCGCCGGAATCGAACAGTTCGATCTCGGGTTTCACGCCGGCCGCACGGATGACTTTCGCCATGCGGCGCACATTGCCGGGCGTGTTGATCACCACCTGCCCGCCGGAATTCATGGTGTTGAGATCGAGCGTGCAGATATCGGGCTTCAGCGCCGTGATATGGGCGACGCGTTCTTCCGGATTCATCAGCGTGGTGCCGGCGGCGGCGACCTTGGGATCGTCCTGCGAGGGCACGAAGCGACCGCCGGGACCAGTCGTGATGTTCAGGATCAGGTTGCGATTGCGGGCGCGAATGCGCGCCACGACGTCCTGATAATATTCGAGCTTCATCGACGGCGCGCCGGTGCCGGACTCGCGCACATGGATATGCGCGACTGCCGCGCCGGCTTCCGCGGCACCGAGGCAGGCGTCGGCGATTTCTTCCGGCGTGATCGGCAGATGCGGTGTCTGGTCCGGCCGCGTCAGGTTGCCGGTAACGGCGCAGGTGATGACGATCTTGTCGAGCATCGGGCGCATCAGTCTCTCCTTACAACGCTCGGCCGCCGTCGACGACGATCAGCGAGCCGGTGGAATAGGTCAGGTGGGTGGCGCAGGCCGCGATCGCGCGGCCGACATCCTCGGCCGTCGCAACACGCTTGAGCGGGATGGTCCCCGCGACCTTTTCCAGTGCGGCCGCATCGCGGCCCGGCACGAAGTCTGTGGCCACGACGCCCGGCGACACTGCCATCACGCGTACCGCCGGCGCCAATGCCCGCGCGAGCGACTTGGTCATGGTATCGATGCCGGCCTTGATCGCCGCATAAGCTAGATTTGAGCCGACGCCATTCAGCCCCGCGATCGAGGAGACATTGACGATGAGCCCGTCGCCGCTCGCCTTGAGCAGCGGCGCGAAAGCACGGATGGCCGCGAACTGGCCGCGCCAGTTCACCTTGAACATGTCGTCGATGAACTCGTCGGTCAGCGCGTCGAGATCGCCGATCGGGATCGGCCTGGTGTAGCCCGCGGTGTTGACGAGAATATCGCAGCGACCGAACGCTCGCTCCACCTCGCCGGCAAGCGCCACCAGCGTTGCGCTATCTTCAACGATCGCGCGTCTGGCGAGATGGCCCGCGCCCGGAAGGCCGGCCAGCAATGCGTTGGCGGCTGCTTCTCCGGAGCGCCAGGTGACGACGACACGGGCGCCTTCAGCGGCCAAGGCTTGCGCGGCCGCGGCGCCAATGCCGCCCGAACCGCCGATCACCACGGCTACCTTGTTTGCGAGAATATCCGGCATCGACAGCTCACTTGATGGGAGGTTGCGGAAGCACGGCTTCGCCGGGCTCCATCACGAAAGTGTAGGAGAGGCTGAACCATTCACCGGAGACATCCGGAGCGGGCGGCGCGCCCTCGCCCTTGCGGAAATCGCCGATCAGCGCACGCGTCACGCCGAATACGACGTCGCTCTCAAGATGCTCGTCATCATCGACGAAGATCTGCGTGATCAGCGTTTTGAAACCCGGCTTGAAGGCAAGCACATGCAGATGCGCCGGCCGGAACGGGTGCCGGCGCTGCGCGGCCAGCATCTCCCCGGTCGGACCGTGAGTCGGCACCGGATAACCAGCAGGCTTGACCGAGCGGAAGGCGAAGCGGCCGTTCGCATCGGTCTCGAACACGCCGCGCAGATTCATGTCGGCCTGACCCGCGTCCTGGTTTTCGTACATTCCGGATGGCGACGCCTGCCAGACATCAACGCGGACATCCGAGAGCGGCGCTCCCTGCGCATCGGTGATGCGGCAATCGACGAAAAGCGGCGCACCGGGCGTTGGCGACCGCAAGATCGAGGCACCGTTTTCCACCCGCGGAGCATTCGCCCGCCAGAACGGTCCGAGCAACGCGGCCGCAGTCTCGCTGGCGCCATCCTGGCCATTGTTCAACAGGCAGACCAAGGTCGAAAGCCCGACTGCGTCGCTGAAGAGCACGCCCTCATTGTGGGTGTCGTTCGTCGCCTGGCCGATGCGATTCAAAAAATCGATCGCGAATTCGAACTCCGCCTCCGTCAGCCGGACCTCGCGCGCAAAGTCGTGCAAGTGGCGAACGAAGGCGGTCATCACGGTGCGCTGCCGCTCATTGGGCGCACCGCCCATCGCGTTGAGCACCACCTGGGTAACGTCTTCCTGGCGGGTAATGATCATCGCCACTCCCTCAATATTTTGCGTTGGCGCCAGCCAAAGGCTTGCGCAATCGATTGCACAGGTAGCGCAATCGATTGCGCACGTCAACAACAACGCGTAATTTGAGGGTCATGGCCGGAATGACGACAATCAAGGATGTTGCGCGCGAGGTGGGAGTGCATCCGTCTACCGTATCGCGCGCGCTCGACCCTGCCCGCCGCGGGCGCATCGGCGACGCCGTGGTGCGCCGCATTCTGGAAGCCGCGGAGCGACTGGGTTACCGCCCGGATACGGTCGCTGCGAGCCTGCGCAGCGGCCGGTCGAACATGGTCGGCATCATCGTCCCGGACATCGCGAATCCTGTCTTCTCGCCAATCATCAGCGGCCTTGAAAGCGTGTTATCGGCGCGCGGCTACGCGCTGATCGTTGCGGATCCACAGCCACGGCGGTCGGGCGACGAGGACATCGTTCAACGGCTCGTCGCTCGCCGCGTGGATGGCCTCGTGCTGGCAAATGTCGCCCTCAAGGACGACGCGGTCGAGCGTTGTCTGAGTTGGAAAGTCCCTGTCGTGCTCGTCAATCGCGCGGAAGCGCAAGCGCGTGTGCCTTCGGTGGTCTCGGACGACGTCGCCGGCATGCGGCTCGCAGTCGCTCATCTTGTCCAACTTGGACATCACAGCATTCTTCATCTCGCAGGGCCGCAAACGCTATCGACCGGCTCGCTCCGGCGCCACGGTTTCATGGACGCGATGAGAGCGACGGGCTTTGCACCGACCGAGGACGATATCGAAGAAGCCGAAGCATTCACCCGCGACGCCGGAAAGGCTGCCGCACTCAGACTGCTCGCGCGGCGCCCCGAGGCCACAGCCATCGTCGCGGCAAACGATCTTCTGGCACTGGGCGTCTACGAGGCTCTGCGCGACATGGGTAAGCGATGTCCGGAAGACGTGTCGGTGATCGGCCACAACGACATGCCGCTGGTAGATTTGGTGGACCCGCCGCTATCCACTATCCGCATCAGCCACCGTGAGATGGGAGAACAGACCGGCGAGCTCCTGCTCGACCTGATCGAGGGCGTCCGCGGCGATGCGCGTCACGTGGTCACGGCTCCCTTGCTCGTCGCGCGTCGCTCGACTCGACCGCCGCCAGTTTTGCGATAGCCGCGGCGGCGGGTTCAACCGATCACGGGGAGCCTGTCGCTATCCAGGGCACGGCGGCTACAATGATCGTTCCGATCAACAGCGCCAGGAAGTAGGCGCTGCATTGATCTCAGTTAACCGAGACCGATCGTCGGCCACGAGAGCCGCGCCAGCTCGAAGGCGCATGGGGCAACGCTGCGTATGACGAAGAGCGCTTGATCGCCGCGGCGCCATGCAGCGCACGGTTCTTCAACGCAAGCATCCATGCGATCAGGCCCGACGCATTCCTGCACTGTGCCGCCGACCCCGACGGTGGGATCAGCGATGTCGTTCTCAATCCAAATTGCCTGGGCATTCAAACCTCCGTCCGGGAATCACAGGCTACGCCGAGGGGCGCTCCGAATTCCAGCCGAGGTTGAATTTATGCACCACAGTTGGGTGCATTCACTTGCGCTAGGTCAATCAGTGCAGAACGGCATGCACCATCTGCTCGTCCAATGGACGCGCGGCTATCTGCGCACGCAGCTCGGCCAGTTCGGTTTCGAGCTGCTGGTTGACGAGGATGAGCGCAGCAATGGTACCGCGGGTGTCGCCATGGCAGGCGGCGATGAGGTCATCGACTTCCGCGTCTAGCTTGGTCATTGAAAAAATCTCCTGCCACGCTTTCGGTTGCCTTCAAATATCGGCCAGGCGTTGCATCAATATTAAACGATACCGGAGTCCTCGGCTTCATCCTGAACGTGCATGAATACCGGTTAAGGTCGCCTTTCCGGGCTCCGAGAATCCACATGCGACTTTCTGCAATCGCCCGGCCACACGCTCAATCGCTGCGCTGCAACCGTCCATTGATCGCGAAATCACCGGTGTCTGACACCATGGACCGCCAAGGCGGCTATGGCCGCCATCCGCGGCGACATATCATCCACCGCGCCGGCGAGTTACTGGCCAAGAACTTCCGGACTTGGTTACCATCGAAGTCAAGCAGATCGGCCGCGCCCGCCGCGAGATGACCGCGCAGCTCGGCCGGCTGCTGCAGCTGACCTAAATACAAAGCCTCTGCGCACCGTATCGGTACGCAGAGGCTTTGTTGTCCTAGCCGAAACCTGCCACGGCATGCGGCACGTATGGCGCCTCAAGCGCAGCGATCTCCTCGCCCGATAGCTTGAGCGAAAGCGCAGCCACCGCATCGGTCAGATGCGCCGGCTTCGAGGCACCGATGATCGGCGACGTGATCCCTTTCTTCTGCAGCAGCCAAGCCATCGCGACCTGCGCCTGCGGCACGCTGCGCGCCTTGGCGACCGCAGCCACCTGCTCGACGATCTTGCGGTCCGACTCCTCGGACTGCACATAGAGCGTCTTCCCGAATTCATCGGTCTGCTGGCGCTCGCTGGTCTGATCCCAGGCGCGCGTCAGGCGGCCACGCGCCAGCGGGCTCCACGGCATCACCGCAATCTTCTGATCCGCGCAGAGCGGCAGCATCTCGCGCTCTTCCTCGCGGTTCAGCAGATTGACATGGTTCTGCATGCTGACGAATTCGGTCCAACCATTGAGGCGCGACGTATAGAGCGCCTTGGAGAACTGCCAGGCATACATGCTGGACGCGCCGATATAGCGGACCTTGCCGGCTTTCACGACGTCATGTAGCGCCTCCAGCGTCTCCTCGATGGGCGTGTTCTTGTCGAGACGATGGATCTGATAGAGATCGATATAGTCGGTGCCGAGACGGCGCAGGCTGTGATCGACCTCGGTCATGATCGCCTTGCGCGACAGGCCCATGCCGTTCGGACCCTTGCGCATGCGGTTATAGACCTTGGTCGCCAGCACCACGTCGTCGCGCTTGGTAAAATCCTTCAGCGCGCGGCCGACGATTTCCTCCGACGTGCCATCCGAATAGACATTCGCCGTATCGAAAAAATTGATGCCGAGCTCGATCGCCTGCTTGATCAGCGGCCGGCTCTTCTCCTCATCCAGCGTCCACGCATGCGCGCCGCGATCGGAGATGCCATAGGTCATGCAACCCAGACACAGACGCGAGACATCCAGACCGGTGTTTCCAAACTTGACGTAGTCCACGGCGCTTCTCCCTTGTTGTTCTATTTGGTTTCTATTTGCGTTTGACGAAGTCTGCGAAGGCATCGGCATAGTCGGGATGCCAGCGCGACAGCGCCGGCCTGTTCTCGACGACATCGCCGATCGCCCACAACATGCGGCGTTCATCGAGCGCCCGCGGCACGTCGTTGTCCGGGCAGAGGATGTAGAAGTCGCCGGCTTCAAGCCGTTGCATCATGAAGTCTACCGTTTGCTCGGCTGTCCACGCCGCATCCGGCTTCTCGGTGCGGCCACCGGCCGCGAGCGGCGTAAAGACGAAGCCCGGGATCAACAGATGCGCAGAGATCTGGCACCCCCCGGTATTGCGCAGCTCATGCGCCAGCGCTTCCGTATAGGCCTTCACGCCGGCCTTCGAGACATTGTAGGCGGGATTGCCGGGCGGCGTGGTGATGCCCTGCTTGGAGCCGGTATTGACGATCAGGCCCGGACGCTTCCGCGCGATCATGTCCGCAACGAAGGCCTGACAGCCATTGACGATGCCCCAGAGATTGACGCCGAGCAGCCGCTCCCAATTATCGCGTGGGCCGAGCGCCGAAGTCGGCACTTGAATGCCGGCATTGTTCATCAGCACATCGCAGCCACCGAAGCGCGCCTGCACATCGGCGGCGAGCCTCATCATCGCGCTGACGTCACTGACATCGACCGCGGCCGTCATCACATCGTCACGTCCGCCGCGCGCCACGCTGGCGATCTTGCCGGCCGCGTCCCTCAGGCGATCCTCGCCGAGATCGACAATGCAAATACGCAGGCCCAGCCGCGCAAACGCCGTTGCTGCGGCAAGGCCGATGCCCGACGCACCTCCCGTGATGACGGCAACGGAACCGGGGGACAGAGCGGCGTGGGACATATCGTTCTCCAGATCGAGGCAACTCCAGGCAACTGCGTATAACATCAACGCGCGTGATCGCATCTCACAACAGCGCTAACGCATGGACCGGCGTCCGTCCGCGCATGGCCCAAGACTTCTTGCCGTCAAACACCTCATTGATGGTCTTGATCGCACCGGTGTCGGACGCGGCATAGCCGGTAATTTCACCAGCGCGTCGCGGGGGGAAAATCGGCCAATGTGACCTTCGACGACGCCGATCCGGATTCCGCCACCAAGGCCGCTGCCTCCGGCATCTTCTTCAATTCCGGGCAAGTCTCCCATGCGTGGCGATGGGTTCCCCGCCTTTACCCGTTTCGCGAAAACGATATATTCCGCGCGCTACAACGACACTTCAATCAAACGTCCGGGAGGATCACATTATGGGCTTGATGCAGCCAATCTCTGCCACCGCGCACCCCTACGCGAACGGCTCCTACAAGCGGATGCTGATCGACGGCAAATGGCAGGACGCCCAGTCCGGCAAGAAATTCGAAACGCATAATCCGGCCACCGGCGAACTGCTCGCCACTGTCGCCGAAGGCGACGCCAGGGATATCGACCTCGCGGTCGCCGCCGCCCGCCGGGCCTTCGAAGGCCCGTGGAGCAAGGCCAAGCCTTATGAGCGCCAGGCGCTGCTGCTGAAATTCGCTGAGCTCGTCGAGAAGAATTTCGACGAACTCGCTTTGCTCGATACGCTCGATATGGGCGCGCCGGTCATGCGCACCTTCGCAGGAAAGCAACGCATCCTCGGCATGCTGCGCTTCTATGCCGGCCAGGCCACGCTGATCTACGGCGAGACCATCGAGAATTCGCTACCGGGCGAGATCTTCTCCTACACGCTGAAGGAGCCCGTCGGCGTCGTCGGCGCGATCATTCCGTGGAACAGCCCGCTCAGCGCAAGCATCTGGAAGATCGGTCCCGCCATCGCGACCGGCTGCACCATCGTGCTGAAACCTGCGGAAGAAGCACCGCTGACCTCGCTGCGCCTCGGAGAGCTGGCATTGGAAGCCGGCTTCCCGGCTGGCGTCATCAACGTCGTGCCGGGCTATGGCGAAACCGCCGGCGCCGCGCTGGCGTCGCATATGGACGTCAACAAGGTCGCCTTCACCGGTTCCCACTTCACGGGCCAGTCGATCATCCGCGCCTCGGCCGGCAACCTCAAGCGCGTGTCACTTGAGCTCGGCGGCAAGTCGCCGAACATCGTTTTTTCGGATGCCGACCTCGATGCCGCGGTTCCCGGCGCAGCCATGGCGGTGTTCGCGAATTCCGGGCAGATCTGCAGCGCCGGTACGCGTCTGTTCGTCGAGAAGAAAATCTATGACGAATTCGTCGGCCGCGTCGCCGAATTCGCCAAGAAGCTGAAGGTCGGTAATGGCGCCAATCCCGACACCCAGCTCGGACCATTGGTCTCCAAGGAACAGCTCGATCGCGTCACCGGCTACCTCACCACCGGAAGCGGTGAAGGCGCCAAGGCGCTTTCCGGCGGTGGCCGCCTGATGGACGGCGAACTGTCGAAGGGCTTCTTCGTGCAGCCGACCGTGTTCGCCAACGTTCAGGACACCATGAAGATCGCGCAGGAAGAGATCTTCGGGCCTGTGATCTCCGCGATCTCCTTCACCGATATGGACGAACTGGTGCAGCGCGCCAACAACACGACCTTCGGTCTCGGCAGCGGCGTCTGGACCAGGGATGTCAGCAAGGCGCATCGCCTCGCCAAGGCCCTGCAGGCCGGCTCGGTCTGGATCAATTGCTATCAGGCGATGGATCCCGCGGTGCCGTTCGGCGGCTACAAGATGAGCGGCTACGGACGCGAGTCCGGCGTCCAACACATCGACGAATATCTCAACATTAAGGCGGTCTGGATCAACACCTGATCGCGACGCGCCAAAACACGAAGGCGCGGGGTGAGGAGCCCCGCGCCTTTTTGTATCTCTTAACCCGCCTCAGGCCGCTGCGGCGGCTCCATACAGATCCCGCAGCTTGCGCTTGAAGATCTTGCCTGTCGATTCACGGGGCAGCGCGTCGTGGAAATGGATTTCCTTCGGCACCTTGAAGTTCGCCAACCGCTGCTTGAGATAGGCCTGGATATCCGCCGGCGAAATCTGCGCACCATCCTCGAGCTCGACGCAGCCTATCAGCCGTTCACCGAACTCGTCGTCGGGCACCCCAAACACCGCGCAATCGCGCACGCCGTCCATGCCGATCAGCGTGTTCTCGATCTCGGCGGGATAGATGTTGACGCCGCCGGAGATCACCATGTCGCGCTTGCGATCGCACATGAAGAGATAGCCGTCCTCGTCGAGATAGCCCACGTCGCCGACGCTGATGAGGCCGTCGCGCCCGGCTTCGGCCCGCGCGTCCGGGCGGCCCTGATAATCGAAATCCGGCACCGATGTCTGCCGCATGAAGATTTCGCCGGGCACGTTGACCGGACATTCCTTGCCATCCGCATCGAAGATCTTCACGACACCGCCTTCAATGGCGCGGCCGACGGTGCCGGGCTTCCTCAGCGCCTCCTCCGAGGAATGCCAGATCGGCACGCCGGTCTCGGTCGAGCCGAGATATTCGTTGATCACCGGTCCCCACCACTTGATCATTGCCTGCTTGACATGGATCGGGCATGGCGCCGCGCCGTGGATGATGAAGCGCAGTGACGACAGGTCATAGCGTGCCTTCACCTCGTCAGGCAGCCGCAGCAGCCGCACGAACATGGTCGGCACCATATGCATATTGGTGATGCGATGCTTCTCGGTCAGTTGCAGCAAGTCCTCGGGATCGAAACGCGGTTCGAGGACAATCGTGCTGCCATGCCGGAACGCCATCAGTCCGTACGAACTCGGCGCCGAATGATACATCGGCCCATTCATCAGGATGATCTGGTTCTCGTTCGGCTTTAGCCCATAGGTGATACCGCCGACGCGCTCGGATGCCGCCGCCTGTTCGGGCGTCATCGGCGCACGCGTCACGCCCTTCGGGCGGCCGGTGGTGCCCGACGTGTAGAACATGGTCAGCGCGCGTTTTGGCGGATTATCCATCGGCGCATGCTGCTCGCGCCACGTGTCGAAATCCGTGCAATCGGCGGGTGGTTCAGTCGCCGCATCGGGAACACCATAGGCGGCCGCGATTTCCGGCGGCGTGCGGACGATCAGAATCGGAAATCCTTCGGGTAAGCTCTCGGCGATCTGCGGCAACAGGTCGGCGTGACAGACGAGCAGCTTTGCACCGCTGTCGGCGAGAATATAGCTGACCTCCTCGCCCTTCAGATGCCAATTGATCGGGACGACGCGCGCGCCCAGCGCACCGGCGCCGAACGCCGTCTCGAACAGCGCGAAATCGTTGCGCAACATCATGCCGACCGGCGCACCGGCGCCCGCACCGAGGAGCTTGAACCCGGTCGCCACTTTGGCAATGCGCTGCATGATATCCGGATAGCTGATGGTCCGGTCGCCACTGACGATCATGATGGTGTTCCGATAAAGAAGGACATGGATGGCGGATAGCGCCGCCAGATTATACCCGGCGGCGCATCAAGCACAGGGCTATTGATCGTCGAGAACCTTGCCGAATCCGACCCAGCTCTTGCCGTCAAAACGACGTAGCAACAGTTGCTGGAACGGCAGGTAATCATCGGGGCCGGTCGTCACCGTAATGCCCGGCAGCAACAGTGGCAGTTCAACGTCTTTGATCGAAGCCGCCTGGCGCTTGATGTTCTCGCTGCTGAAGTCGTCCTTGCAGGCCCTGAGAACAGTCGCCAGCAGCGTGGCATAGTGATAACCGGCAGAGTAGTTGGAATTGTTGAGATCTGCACTGGGCATATACTGCTTCATGAACGCAAAGAACTCCTTCACGCCGGGATCATTGGCCCACTGAACGTCGTTGACATCTTTCTGGTTGCTGGACGAAATCATGCCGACGGCATTCTCAAGTCCGGCCGGCGCCAGAAACGAGATCGACGCCGCTGACGTGGGCAGGAATGTCAAATCCGGTTTCCAGCCCAGTTCCGCAACTCCCTTGATCAGCTGCGACGTGAACTTCCCGAGCACCACACCGAACAGCACGTTGGCGTTGGACGCCTTCAGGGTCGCAAGCTGCGAACTGATGGTCGGCGCGCTGGTTTCATAGCTTGCTTCGGAAACGATCATCGTTGCGGCCTTGGCGCCGAGCCCGCGCTTGAAGCCGTTGACGTAGTCGCGGCCGAAATCATCGTTCTGCGCCAGGATGGCAATCTTTGCATCAGGCTTTGTTTGCAGAATATATTTGGCGTAGATCACGCCCTCGGATTCGTAAGCCGCCATACCGGGCATCGTGTAGGGAAAGTTTTTCGGATCGGCCCATTTGGTTGCGCCTGATAGCACGAAGAGCTGCGGAATTTTCTTGCCGTTGAGATACCTATGCACGGCGTTGTTGGTCGCGGTTCCGAGCGAGCCGAACATGACCTGCACCTCGTCCTGTTCGACCAGCTTACGCGTATGTTCGACGGTCTTCGGCGGTGAATAGACGTCATCGAGGCTGATGAACTTGATTTTGCGGCCGTTGATGCCGCCTTCCGCATTGATCTTGGCGAAATAGGCCTCCTGGGTGCGACCGATCGCACCAAAGCCTGACAGCGGACCGCTATAGGGCAGCGTCTGCCCTATTCTAATTTCTTCCTTGGTGTCGGCCGTCGCCTGCGTTGGCCCATTCACGCAGACGGCAAAGGCGAACAGCCCAAGCGTCCTCAACATGACTGAAGTCACGATCGTCTTCTCCCTATTTTTCTTGATCGGGCCGCGCTTATGCGCGCGCCCGTCTCGCAAAGTCTCCGGTCGCCTCGGCATATTCGCGCTTCAGGCGATCGACGAGTTCGGCTACCGGCGGCGCATCGGTAATCTGCCCGATGCCCTGGCCGCAGCCCCAGATGTCCTTCCAGGCCTTGACCTTCATGTTGCCGCCCGAGCCGAAGTTCATCTTGGTCTTGTCGGCCACCGGGAGATTGTCGGGATCGAGACCGGCCGCAGCGATGGACGGGCCGAGATAGTTGCCATGAATGCCGGTGAACAGGTTGGTGTAGACCGTGTCATGTGCAGCGAATTCGGTCAGCGCCTTCTTGTAGGCCGGGTCGGCATTGGCTTCTTCGGTCGCAATGAAGCGCGTGCCCATGTAGGCAAGGTCCGCGCCGAGCGCCAGCGCCGATGCGATTCCATAGCCATCGGATATCGCGCCCGATACCAGCACCGTGCCCTTGAACCACTGCTTCACTTCGCGCACCAGCGCGAAGGGCGATAACGTGCCGGCATGGCCACCCGCACCGGCGCATACCAGAATCAGGCCATCGACGCCCTGCTCGGCCGCCTTGCGCGCGTGCTTGACGTTGATGACGTCGTGAAACACCACGCCGCCATAGGAATGAGCGGCCTCGACGATCTCCGAAGGCGGACGCAATGAGGTGATGATGATCGGAACCTTGTGCTTCACACAGGTCTCCATGTCCTTCATCAGCCGATCGTTGGAGGCGTGACAGATCTGGTTGACTGCATAGGGCGCAACCTTCTTGCCGGGATTCTTCGCCTTGTAGTCCGCGAGTTCATCCTCGATACGCGTCAGCCACTGATCGAGCATCTCGACGGGCCGCGCATTGAGAGCCGGAAACGAGCCGACGATGCCGGCCTTGCATTGTGCGATGACCAGTTCGGGGCCGGAGACGATGAACAGCGGGGAGCCGAGCACGGGCAGCTCGAGGGTGCCATCGAGGGCTTTGGGGAGCGACATGGGCGTTTCCTTATATTTTTATACCCGAACTATAGGGGTTGACCGGGTGCGCGTGTTGTTCGATTTTGAACAATCGACCTTCCGGATTTGATCACATGGACTGGGACCTCTGCCGCACCTTCAATGCCGTCGTCGACGCCGGGAGCTATCTCGGCGCGTCCAGGCAATTGCGCACCAGCCACCCGACCGTCAGCCGCGAAATTGCGGCTCTGGAGAAGCAGCTCGGCACCAAGCTGTTCGTGCGCTCCGACGAAGGGTTGGTGCTGACGGCGCGCGGCCGGCGGTTTCATGAAAACACAAGGGCGATGGCAGAGGCTGCGCTAAAAGCCGAGGCGGTTGCAGGCGCTTCGGGCCAGAGCGCACGCGGCGTGGTCAAGGTATCGATCGGGCCAACGCTGGCGAATTTCTGGCTGATGCCGCATATCGGCGCGTTCATCCGCCAGCATCCCCATGTCGAGATCCAGCTGGTGACCCACCCGTTCCCGGTCAGCGTGCGCAAGCGCGAAGCCGATATCGTGCTGCGCCTCTATCAGACCGGCGATGAAAATCTCACGGGACGGAAAATTGCGCGGCTGGGGGTTGGCTTCTACGCCTCGCGCGACTATGCGGCGCGACGCCCACTGCCCGAGCAGCGCGCGGCCTGGAAAGACCACACGGTCATCGGCTTTGCCGACAAATCCACGAATTCCGAGCTCGGGCGCTGGAGTGACCATATCACCAAGGACGCCACCGTCGCCATCCGCTGCTCCTCGCAAGCCGACATGCTCGCGGCGGTCCGCGCCGGCATCGGCATTTGCGTATTGTCATGCATTGTCGGCGACGCCCATCCGGATCTGGTTCGCGTCGCACCGCAGAAACTCACCAGCCTCTCAGACATCTGGCTGCTGGCCCATCCGGACCTCGTCGATCAGCCGCCGGTGCGCGCGGTGCTGGAATTCATCACCGCCTGCGCGCGCGACGATCGTGCGCTGCTACGCGGCCGTTGATACGGCCCTTGCCGGGATAGGGCCGGATGACGATCCCGAAAGCGGCCATCACCGAAAATTCTCCGGTGAGTGACATCAGCCACAAGATGCGACAAGCTTAAGGCGTGTCAAATTGCTGCTCGCGTCCGACTGCCACTCAACTGTGCGCCACACGCCTGCAAAACGTGCTTGGGGCAGGAAGCGTGATGGTCCAAAGAGGGGCGAAGGACCGCGACGCGGTTCATAGGCTGATCGATGAAGATTCTCGTTTTTGGCGGCACCGGCTTTGTCGGGCTGAATATCGCGGAAGCCCTGCTCAAGCACGGCCACACAGTCGCTCTGTTCGACCGCGCAGGGCTGCCACCGGCGGCGCAGCGGGCCTTCGCTGATCACGGCGACAGGCTTTCGGTGATCATCGGCGATGTGCTCGACCGAACACTGATCGACGGCGTCATCACGACCGGCTTCGATGCCGTTGTTCTCGGCGCAGCGATCACCGCAGGCACAGAGCGCGATGCCGCCGATCCCGAGAGCATCCTGCAGGTTAATCTGATGGCGCAGACGCCGATCTTGATCGCCGCGCGGCGCCATGGCGTCAAACGCGTGATCAACCTGTCATCCGCCGGTGCATACGGCGCCTCCGCGTTCAAATATCCTGTTCTCGACGAAGAACTGCCCTGCGATCCCGTCTCGCTCTACGCCATCACCAAATTCGCATCAGAAAAGGTCGCTGCGCGCCTCGCCGCACTCTGGCAGACCGATTTCATCAGCGTGCGGCTGAGCGCCGTGTTCGGACCGTGGGAGCGCGCAACGGGCGTGCGCGATACGCTCAGCCCGCTGATGCAGATTTTTACGGCGCACGCCAATCAAAGCGCCGCCGTTCTGGTCCGTTCCGGCGTGCGGGACTGGATCTATGCGCCCGATATCGCCGATGCCGTAACTCTGCTGATCGAGGCACCGCGAACCCAGCATCGCCTCTACAACATCTCGACGAGTTCGCCGTGGTCGGCGCTCGAATGGGGCCAGCAGTTGGCAGAGCACCATCCGGATTTTGTTTGCCGTCTGGCCGGCATCGGCGAAACCCCGACCATCGATCTGCACAGCGACAGCGACCGCGCGCCGCTCTCGGTCGCGCGGCTGGAACAGGAATTCGGATGGCGCGCCAAATTCGGCTGCGCCGACTCAGCCGCGGATCTGATCGACTGGTCAGCACGGCATAGTGAGGGATGATGACATGAGACTTCAGGGACGTACCGCAATCATCACCGGCGGGGGCTCCGGCATTGGCCAGGCCAGTGCCATGCTGTTCGCGCAGGAAGGTGCCTTCGTCGCACTGGTCGATCGTGATGAAGCGGGATTGAAGGAGACATTGGCGGCACTCCCGGATGCGAACAGCGCCTCGATGCATGTCGGTGATGTCGGCGACGGCGATTTCGCGCAGACCGTCACGCGTGAGATTGTCGCGCGCCGTGGTCAGCTCGACGTGCTGATGACATCGGCCGGCTTTTCCTGCGGCGGCACCGTGATCACCACGACTCCCGAAGACTGGGACGCCGTGTTTCGCACCAATGTCGGAGGCACCTGGCTGTGGGCGCGCGCGGCCGTCCCGCAGATGCAGACACAGGGCAAGGGTTCGATCATCACGCTGGCGTCGCAACTCGCCATTGCCGGCGGTAAGGGCAACAGCGCCTATATCGCTGCCAAGGGCGCGATCATCAGCCTGACGCGCACCATGGCCGTGGACTTTGCGACCGACGGCATTCGCGTCAATGCGATTGCACCAGGCGCGATCGACACGCCGCTGCTGCGCCGCAGCTTCGCACGCCATGCGGAACCGGAACCCGTGCGCGATGCCTCGCGCAACCGTCACGCCATGAAGCGGTTCGGCCTCGCCGCAGAAGTCGCGCAGACCGCGCTGCATCTGGCGAGCGATGCCTCGTCCTTCACCACCGGCACTGTGCTGCCGGTCGATGGCGGATGGCTCGCAGCATGAACGACGCGCTCAAGGCGCTCGAAGCGCAGGTCCGCGACGATCTCCACAAGATCGCGCATCCGAACATGCCGTGGCTGCAGCCGAAGTCGGCCCCGGACGGCACGCCCGCCGTTGACGTGCTCATCGTCGGCGCCGGCCAGTGCGGCGTCACAGCGGCCTTTGGCCTGCTGCGCTCGCAGGTCACCAATATTCTCGTTCTCGACAAAAGCGCAGAAGGCCGCGAAGGCCCCTGGCTCACCTATGCCCGCATGCCGACGCTGCGCAGCCCTAAGCACTTCACCGGCCCAGATCTCGATATCCCCGCCCTCACCTATCAATCATGGCACGAAGCCATGTTCGGTAAGGACCATTGGCATGCGCTCGACCGCATCCCCCGCGGACACTGGGCGGACTATCTCCTGTGGTTCAGGCGCATCACCGGCTTGCCGGTGCGCAATGGCTACGAGGTGCTCAACATTGGGCCTGCTTCGAATGGCCTGCTTGCAGCCACCGTGCAGAGCACCAACGGCATTGAAGTCATCCATGCGCGCAAGGTCGTGCTGGCGACTGGCCAGGAAGGCATGGGCGACTGGATGATTCCGGAGCAGCTCCAGCACCTGCCATCGTCACTCTGCGTCAACGCATCCGCGGATATCGATTTCGAGGCCCTGCGCGGCAAGACCGTTGTCGTCATCGGCGCCGGCGCATCTGCGTTCGACAACGCAGCGACCGCGCTCGAAGCCGGCGCGGAGGTGCATCTGCTGTGTCGGCGTGCCGAGATGCAGATTGTCCAGCCCTATCATTGGCTGACCTTCCGCGGCCTGCTGCGCCACTTCAGCGAACTCGACGATGCGTGGCGCTGGCGCTTCATGCGGCGTCTCATGGATCTGCGCGAGGGTTTCCCGCAACCGACATGGGATCGCTGCGCACGGCATACGGGCTTTCATCTGCATGAGAACGCGCCCATTCAATCGGCACAAAAAATGGGCAACCGGGTTTCGCTACAGACACCACAGGGTACCTTCACTGCAGATTTCGTGATCTGCGGCACCGGCATCGACATGGATTTCTCGACTCGCCGAGAATTGCAGAATTGCGCGGGTAATATCGCGACCTGGGACGATCGCTACCAGCCGCCGGAAACCGAGCTCAGCCCACGCCTCGGCCGTTTCCCCTATCTCGCGGACGATTACGCGCTGATGGAACGCGTTCCCGGCGCAACGCCGTGGATCTCCGACATCCATCTCTTCGCAATTGCGTCCACCATGAGCTTCGGGCCGTCGGGGTCATCGATCAACGCCATGACCACGGCAATTCCGAAACTGGTGCATGGCCTGACGCGCGGCTTGTTCCGCGCGGATATCGAGCGATACTGGACCGCGTTCGAGGCCTACGACGTTCCACAAGTGACCATTGCGAGGGCGGCGGAAGCTGCGGCAAAAAGCTAAAGGACCAAATTATCCCGGACGGGAAAACTCCTCCCGCCCGGCACCTATCGACCGTCGTTTGGCGCGTTCCTTGCTTCAATGGACAGGTCGCTCGACAGGTCAGGCACTGACGAGTCCGTTCAGAGTTTCCGTCGAATTCAGAGGATAGGGTTATGGGACTGATCTATTCCAAGCAGATGCTCGGCGCCGCCGCAGCGCTGGCATTCTTCACCGCTGCCGTTCCTGCCAATGCGCAAACCCGTGCAGAAACCCTGCGCTACGTGACCGGCGCCGCCGTCAACACGCTCGATCCCAATATTCCCGGCTCGACCCGCGAAGCTTTCGCCGTCAGCCTCTCGACCTATGACCGTCTCGTCTCGTTCGGCCGCAAGCAGCTCAATGGCAAATGGGTGTTCGATCTCGATACCATTCGCGGCGAACTCGCCGAGTCCTTCGATGTGAGTCCCGACGGTTTGAAGATCACCTTCAAGCTGCGCAAGGACGCTAAATTCCAGGACGGCTCCCCCGTCACCGCCGAAGATGTGAAGTGGTCGCTCGATCGCGTTGTGACCGCAAAAGTGCTTGGCAAGGCGCAGCTGCTCACGGGCTCCATGACCGATGCGAGCCAGTTCAAGGTCATCGATCCGCTGACCATCGAGGTCACCCTGCCGCAGCCGGACAAGCTGGCGCTGCCGAACCTCGCTACCGTCTATCCGATCATCATCAATTCGAAAGTCGCCAAGGCACATGCCACAGAGGAAGATCCTTGGGCGCAAGCCTGGCTCAAGGAAAATACTGCGGGATCCGGCGCCTTCATCATCGAGCAGTTCAAGCCCGGCGAGCAGGTGATCCTCAAGCGCAACGAGGCCTGGAATCGCGGACCTGACAACAAGCAGGCCTTCTTCAAGCGCCTTATCGTTCAATCCGTGCCGGAACCCGCGACCCGCGCCAATCTTGTCGAGAAGGGCGATGCCGACATCGTCATCGACCTGCAGGCCAACGACGCACAGGCACTCGAGGCCAAGGGCAAGCTGCAGGTGATCTCGACGCCGCAATACAATGCGCTCACTTTCATCTCGATGAATAACCAGATGCCGCCTTTCGACAAAGTGGACGTGCGGCGCGCCATTGCCTATGCCCTGCCTTACGACGACATGTTCAAGGCCGCCCTGTTCGGCCGCGGCGCGCCGTTGTTCGGCGCCACCTGGGCAGACGGCAAGGCGCCGAGTGGCGCGTATCCCATCCCGCAGCCGGTCAAGCTCGACCTTGAAAAGGCCAAGGCCTACCTGAAGGCGGCCGGCTATCCGGACGGTTTCTCGACCACGTTCAGCTTCAATGTCGGACAGGCGGCAACCGCCGAGCCTATGGCCGCGCTGTTGAAGGAATCTCTCGCCAAGATAGGTATCAAGGTCGATATCCAGAAACTGCCGGATGCGCAGATGTCGACCCAGATCACCGAGAAGAAACTGCCATTCTTCACCGAAGGTGTGGTCGCCTGGCTGCCCTCCACCGACTACTTCTATCGTAACTTCTACACCGGAAATCAGCGCTGGAACTATTCATCGATCGACAATGCCGAACTGACCGCGGTCGCGCAGAAGGCTCGTTTCGAGGCAGACAAGGCCAAGTACGAAGCCGACGGCAAGGTGCTGAATGCGATAAACTTCGACGTGATGCCACAGATTCCGCTATGGCAGCCGAGCCAGGATGCGGTGATGGCCTCGAACCTGACGGGCTACACCTATCAGTTCCATCGCCAGGTCGATTACCGCGACCTCAGCCGGAAGTGATTGTCCGGGCACCATGCGAGCCAATCCCGGAGCGCCATTCTGTGGCGCTTCGGATCTGCGCAGCTTGCGAAGCTAGCCGTAGCGAGCTGCCCATGACGACGAGTAACCGATCATGACGACACTGGGCGCAACGGCCATCCGTGCCGCGCGACGCTTCGCATCCTCTTTACCTGCGTTGTTCGGCGTGCTGATTTTCACCTTCCTGCTGATGCGCGTGCTGCCCGGTGACCCCGCCGTGTTCTTTGCCTCCGGACCCAATTCCGGCAAGGAGGAAATCGAGACCATTCGCAAGCAGATGGGTCTCGACAAGCCGGTGCCACAGCAGCTGTTCCTGTATCTCTACGACGTCGGCCGCGGCAATCTCGGCCGTTCGCTGATGACGGGCCAGAACGTCACCAAGGATCTGCGAGAACGCCTGCCAGCCTCCCTGGAATTGACCTTCTCCGCACTGCTGATCGCGATGGTGCTGGCCATTCCGCTCGGTGTGCTGGCCGCGCTCAAACCGGGCTCGCTGATCGATCACGGTGTGCGGTTGTTCTGCGCGCTAGGGGTCTGCGTCCCGACCTTCGTGTCGGGCCTGCTGCTGATCTATATCTTCTATTATCTGTTCGGCGTGTCGCCCGATCCCACCGGGCGCGTCGATATCTTCACGACGCTGCCGCCCGCACATACCGGCTTCCTGCTGATCGACTTTGCGCTCGCTGGCGACTTCGACGGTTGGTGGGCTGCATTCAAGCAATTGATCCTGCCGGCCTGCACCATGGCGCTGTTCGTCATCGCACCATTGGCGCGCATCACCCGCGCCTCGATGCTGGCATCGCTGGGCAGCGACTTCGTCCGTACCGCGCGTTCCGTCGGCCTGTCCTGGTGGCGCATCATCGTCACCTATGCGCTGCGCAACGCCATCCTGCCCGTCATCACCATTGCCGGCATCGTGTTTTCGACCATGCTCGGCGCCAACGTACTGGTGGAGAAAGTGTTCTCCTGGCCCGGCGTCGCCTCCTACGCGCTCGACGCGCTGCTGTCGTCGGACTATGCGCCGGTGCAGGGCTTCGTGCTGCTGATGGCGTCGGTCTTCGTTATCGTCAATCTCGTCGTCGATGTGCTCTATGGCATCGCCGATCCCAGGATCTCCATCGGATGAGCAGCGCAACACTTCAACACGCCGCCTTCATCCTGCGCGGCAATCCCATCACCGGCATTGCGGCCATCGGCGCATCGCTCTTGATCTTTGTGGGCATTTTCGGCCCGTGGATCGTGCCCTACGATCCCATTGCATCGAATGTCCAGAATGCGCTGATGCCGCCGAACGCCGCGCATTGGGCCGGCACCGATCAGCTCGGCCGCGACGTGTTCAGCCGCATCATCGTGGCTGCGCAACTCGATCTCGCGATTGCTGTCTCCGCCGTCGGCATCTCCTTCGCGCTGGGCGCCGTCATCGGTGCCCTCTGTGGTTATTCCGGCGGCAAGCTGGATCGCGCCGTCGGCCGCTTCGTCGATGTGCTGATGGCGTTCCCGCTGTTCGTGCTGGCCATGGCAATGGTCGCCGCACTCGGCAACCGCGTGGAGAACATCGTCATCGCCACCGCCATCATCAACCTGCCCTTCTACATCCGCTTTGCACGCGCCGAAGTGAATGTCCGCCGCAATCTCGGCTGGGTCGAGGCCGCCCGCGCCTGCGGCGACAGCCATGTTTCCGTAGTACTGCGCTTTCTGCTGCCGAACGTGCTACCGGCGATGGTGGTGCAGATGTCGCTCAATCTCGGCTGGGCCATCATCAACGCCGCCGGCCTCTCCTTCATTGGCCTCGGCGTGAAACCGCCGACGCCGGAATGGGGCATCATGGTCGCGGAAGGCGCGCGCTTCATCTCCACCGGAAAATGGTGGCTGGTGGCGTTCCCCGGGCTGGCGCTGATGCTCGCCGTGCTTTGCTTCAATCTGCTCGGCGATGGACTCCGTGACATCCTCGATCCAAGACAACGTACATGATTGCAGCGAAAGAGATGACGACACCAAAGCCGCTGCTCGATATCGAAAACCTTCAGGTCACCTTCTCGACACGCCGCGGTCCGGTCGAGGCCGTGCGCGGAATCTCGCTGTCGCTTGCCGAGGGTGAGACGCTCGGCATCGTCGGCGAGAGCGGCTCCGGAAAATCCGTCACCGGCTTTGCTATGACGCGCCTGCTGGACGCGTCGGGTAAAATCTCCGGCGGCCGCATCAATTTCCGTGACCGCGATATTACCAGGATGACCAGCGCCGGCCTGCGCGAGATGCACGGCTCGGCGATGGCCATGATCTTCCAGAATCCACGCGGCGCGCTCAATCCGATCCGCGCCATCGGCCAGCAGATTGCGGACGCCATTCTGGCGCATCGCAAGATCTCTGCATCGGAGGCCCGCACACAGTCGCTCGAACTGCTGCGCGCGGTGAAGATCCGTGATCCCGAAAAGCGCATGAACGCCTATCCGCACGAGCTCTCCGGCGGCATGTGCCAGCGCGTGATGATCGCCATGGCGATCTCCAGCAATCCGGCCCTGCTGATTGCCGATGAGCCGACCACCGGCCTCGACGTCACCACGCAGAAGGTGGTGATGGATCTCCTCGCCAGCATTGCCGCCGAGCGGGGCATGGCGACGATCCTCATTACCCACGACCTCGGCCTCGCCGCGCGCTATTGCCGCCGCGTCGTGGTGATGGAACAGGGCAAACTGGTCGAGGAAGCCGACGCCCTGACGCTGTTCCGCTCACCGCAGCATCCCTACACCAAGCGTCTCGTCGCAGCGTCGCCGACCGCGACCTCGCGGGTCGAGGATCTCGTGACCGACGAAGAGAAGCTGCTGGCGCCAGCCGTTCCGTTGCCAGCGCCTCCCAAGCCGACGCATGGCACGCCGCCGCTGCTGGAAGTGCTTGATCTCGTCAAACGCTTCGACGACGGCACTGTCGGCGTCGAGAATTTCTCGATGGCGATTGCGCCCGGCGAAAGTGTCGGCCTCGTCGGCGAATCCGGCTCGGGCAAGAGTACGACCTCGCGCATGATCTGCCGTTTGCTCGATCAGACCGAAGGCACCATCAATTTCAACGGCCAGTCGATCAGCCATGTTCCCGCGCGCGACTTCCACCGCGCGCCGCAGCGCCGCGAGATCCAGATCGTCTTCCAGGATCCGAACGACAGTCTCAATCCGCGCTTCAACGCCTTCGATTGTATCGCCCATCCCCTGATCCGCCTGCTCGGCATGCGCAATGGGGCGGCGCTGCGCCAGCGCGTCGGCGAATGCGCTCACCGCGTCGGCCTTCCGGCCAATCTTCTGGAGCGGTTTCCGCATCAGCTGTCCGGCGGCCAGAAGGCCCGTATCGGCATCGCCCGCGCAATTGCCTGCCGGCCGAAGCTTCTGGTGCTGGACGAGCCGACGGCCGCGCTCGACGTCTCCGTCCAGGCCGTGGTGCTGCAATTGCTCGAGCGGCTGCGGCGCGAGGACAATCTCGCCTTCCTGTTCGTGAGTCACGATCTCAACGTCGTCCGCATGATGTGCCAGCGGACCATCGTGCTGCGCAACGGCGCCATCGTCGAGCAAGGTGAGAGCCATCAGCTGTTCGACAATCCGCAGACTGATTACACCCGCGAACTCGTTGCTGCGGTTCCGCATATCGAGATGATCGCCGCGCAACGGGTAGCGGCCGACGCCTAGCCCGGGTGCTCGCGGCGAAACGCCGCAACGGACGCCTTGTTCGGTCCCGCCCGCGGGATCATACCGACTATAGTGTGAGTTGGTCCGGCGCCGGATACCTTGCATCGGGGACCCATCTCGCCGAACATAAGATCAAGCGCCGCCAATGGCGCAGCAAAATCGGGAGGATTCCGTGCGGATCAAAGCCGTTCACGTTGCCTTGCTTGCCGTCATGGCCGGCTGTTCTGCCATGACGTCAGGCGCTCACGCCCAGGCATGGCCCCAGAAACAAGTCACCTTCATCGTACCTTTCGCCGCCGGCGGCGGTACCGATGCCTTTGCGCGGCCACTGGCGGCGCAGCTCGACACCCAGATCGGCAAGCGCGTCATCATCGAGAACCGGGCCGGTGCCGGCGGAACGGTCGGCGCCTCGGCAGCCGCCAAGGCGGCGCCTGACGGCTACACCTTCTTCATGGGCGCCGCGCATCACGCGATCGCGCCGTCGCTCTATCCCGCCCTCGATTATGACATCGAGAAAGACTTCATCCCGGTGGCGCTGATCGCACGACCGCCGCAGGTCATCGTGGTCAACCCCGACAAGGTCTCCGCCAAGACGCTCGGTGAATTCATTGCCTATGCGAAGGCCAATCCGGACAAGCTCTCTTACGGATCGGCCGGCGCCGGCACCACGCACCATCTGGCTGGCGAACTGTTCAAGATCCTGACCCAGACCAAGATCCAGCACGTGCCCTATCGCGGTGCAGGTCCGGCCATGCAGGATCTGATCGCCGGTCACGTACCGGTGGTGTTCGATGGTCTCGGCTCATCGGCCGCACCGATCCGCGCCGGGCAACTCCGCGCGCTGGCGATCGCCGCGCCGAAGCGCGTCGCCGCATTCCCCGATCTGCCGACCGCGGCAGAAGCCGGTTTGCCGAATTATGAAGTATCGACCTGGTACGGGCTGTTCGCGCCTAAGGGCACGCCGCCCGACGTGGTCGAGCGGATGGCGAAGGAATTGAAGGCTGCGTTGCAGGTGCCGGCGATCAAGGAAGCGTGGGAGCGCAATGGCTCCGACGTGCCCGATGTGGCTGGTGCCGACTTCGGCAAGATGGTGTCGGCGGAAGTTGCGCGCTGGCGCAAGGTCGTGACCGAGGCCAACGTCAAGCTGGACTGATCTGAGCGGATTTACAAAGGCCCCCCAGATGCGGATGGGCTGCATCTGGGGTCTCATTCTATGCGGAAGCAGCTTCCGCCTGCCTGGCGCCCGGACCGGCGAACATCGCGCGGCCGGGGATCGCATCCAGCAGCGCACGCGTATAGGCGTCGCTCGGATTCTGGAAGATCTTCTGCGTTTCGCCCTGCTCGACAATCTCGCCGCGCCGCATCACCACGATTCGGTCGGCGATTTCGGCGGCGACACGCAGGTCATGGGTGATGAAGATCATGGCCAGATTCATCTCCTCGCGCAGTTCCGCGAGAAGCTGCAGCACCTGCGCCTGCACCGAGACGTCGAGTGCCGAAACGGCTTCGTCAGCCACAAGCACCGAAGGCTTCAGGGCCAGCGCACGCGCGATACAGATGCGCTGCCGCTGACCGCCGGAGAATTCATGCGGATAGCGGTTGGCTGCACTCTCCTGCAGGCCAACGCGGGCCAGCAGACGCTTGGCATCGGCCATGGCTTCCTTGGAAGGCGTGCCATAGGCAATCGGGCCGCCGGCAATGGCGTCGCCGACCTTCTGCCGCGGATCGAGCGCCGCGAAGGGATCCTGGAACACGATCTGGATCTTGCGGCGCATCTGGCGCAATTTCTCGCCGCGTTGTGCCAAAAGATCAGCGCCGCTGAAATGAACCGAGCCCGTATCAGGCTCGATCAGCCGCATGATCAGCCGCCCGAGCGTGGACTTGCCCGAACCGGACTCGCCGACGATGGCCACAGTTTCGCGCGCCTTCAGGCCGAGCGAAATGTTCTGCACCGCATCGGTCCGGCGCGGCGGCAGGAACATGCCCTGCTTGGTGATGAAGGTCTTGTTCAGGCCAACAGCGTCCAACAAAGGCTCGCCAGTGATCTTGCGGTCGGTCCTGGTCAGCGAGCGCGCGCCTGGGACGGCGGCGATCAGGCTCTTGGTATAGTCGTCCTTCGGATTGCGCAGCACCTCATCGACAGTGCCCTGCTCGACGACACGGCCATTGCGCATGACGACAACGCGATCGGCGACGTCGGCAACGACGCCGAAATCGTGGGTGATCAGGAGCACGCCCATGCCGCGCTCCGACTGGAGCTTCTTCACCAGCGCCAGAATCTGCTTCTGTGTGGTGACGTCGAGCGCCGTGGTCGGTTCGTCGGCCAGGAGCAGCGCCGGATTGTTGGCCATCGCCATGGCGATCATGATGCGCTGACGCTGGCCACCCGAGAGCTGGAACGGAAAGCTGCGCGCCAGCGCCACCGGGTCCGGCAGGCCGACGTCTCGGATCAGTTCCTGCACGCGCGCATCAGCCGCCTCCCTGGACGGAGCCGGCTTGGTATGCGTGATGATCGATTCCGCGATCTGCTGACCGACACGGGCCAGCGGATTGAGCGCGCTGAGCGGCTCCTGAAAAATCATCGAAATAGCACCGCCGCGCAGCTTGCGCATTGTCGGCTCGTCGGCCTTCGCGATGTCGTTGCCGTTGAAGCTGATGCTGCCCTGCGCAACACCTGTACGCTCGGGCAGCAGCCGCAGGATCGCATGCGCGGTCATCGACTTGCCGGAGCCGGACTCACCGACCAGACAGACGATCTCGTTGCGGTTGACGGTAAGCGACACATCTTCGATGGCGAAAGGACGATCAGCGCCCGGCGGCAGGCTGATGGAGACGTTCTCGATGGCAAGCAGTGTTTTGTCGGTCATGAATACTATCGCTTGCGTGAGATGCGGGGGTTCAGCGTGTCGTTGAGACCTTCACCCACGAGATTGATGGCGAGCACGGTGAGCAGGATGGCGAGACCGGGAAACACGCTCATCCACCACGCCTGACGGATCACGGTACGCGCGGCACCGATCATGAAGCCCCATGACATCAGATTGGGATCGCCGAGGCCCATGAAGCTCAAGGCGCTCTCGATCAGGATGGCGCTGGCAACCGCCAGCGATCCGGTGACGATGATCGGCGAGATCGCGTTCGGCAAAATGCGGCGCAGCACCACGGTCAGCGGACGCTGGCCCTGGCACACCGCAGCCTGGACGAATTCACGCCCACGCAGCCGCATGAACTCGGCGCGCGTCAACCGCGCCAGTGGCGGCCAGCTCACGATACCGATGGCGAAGATCACGTTGGAGATCTTCGGTCCGAGCGTCGCGACCAGAAGAATGGCGAGGATGAAGCCCGGGATGGTCTGGAACAGTTCGGTGATGCGCATCATCACCTCATCGACCTTGCCACCGAAATAACCGGCAATGGCGCCGATGGTGACGCCAATGATCAGCGCCGTCAGCGTCGAGATGACGCCGATGATCAGCGAAATCCGCGCACCATGCGCGATGCCGGCAGCTACGTCGCGGCCGAGCATATCGGAGCCGAGCCAGAGCCCTTCACTCAGCGGCGGCTGGAATGGCGCGCCGACCATGTCCCAGGGATCGTCGGGGAACAGCCACGGCGCCGACACCGCGAGGAGGACCACCGCGAGGAGGACGAGCAGACCGATCATGCCGGTCGGATGGCGGAGAAACGATTTGAGCGTAGACATCATAAAATCCCGTTCACGATGCCGCACGCACGGAGACGCGCGGATCGATCACCCGGTAGATCGCATCGGTGAGAAGATTGAGCGCGATCACGATCACCGACATCACCAGGAACACGCCGAGCAATACCGGATAATCGCGCTGCAGCAGCGCGTCATAGATGAGACGGCCGAGACCAGGCCAGGCAAACACGGTCTCGATCACCACCGCGCCGCCAACCAGCGCACCGGCCTGCATACCGGCGACGGTGACGATCGGCAGCATCGCATTACGCAGGATGTGGCGAATGATAATGCGGCCCTGCTTCAGGCCTTTGGCCTTCGCGGTCTTGATGAAGTCCTGATGGGTAACCTCCAGCACCGAAGAGCGCATCAGACGTGTATAGATTGCGAGATACACGGCTGCGAGCGACACGGCCGGCAGGATCAGATGCATCCCGATATCGCCCATGCGCTCCAGTGTCGTCATCGGCACGCCGATGGTGGCGTAACCGAAGGCCGGTAGCCAATCGAGCTGAACCGAGAACAGCAGTACCAGCATGAGGCCGAGCCAGAACACCGGCGTCGCATAGAGCAGCAGCGACACGATGGTCAGGACGGTGTCCGACCATTGGCCGGCACGCACACCGGCCAGCGTGCCGAGGATGATCCCGGACAGCAGCGCGAGAATGAAGGCTGTTGCCGTCAGCAACAGTGTTGCCGGCAAACGCTCGATAATGAGCGACGCCACCGTACGCTGCTGGCGGTAGGAATAGCCAAGATCGAGCGTCACGACGCGCTTCAGATAAGTCGCGAGCTGGATCGGAAACGGCTTGTCGAGCCCGTATTCCGCACGCAACTGCTCCAGAAGCTTTTCGTCGGAGGCGCCGCTCTGGCCGGCAATCACCTGTGCTGGATCGCCGGGTGCGGCGTGGACGAGGATGAAGTTGAAGGTCGCAATGACCAGAACGACCGCAACGAATTTGACAAACCATCCCGCGAGCGCGAGGGCGATCGCGAAAACACGACCGCCGTTGTTGATTGAGGCAGAGGTCATCCGAAGCTCACGGAGCTGAAGGACTCGTGCACGCCAACGCCGGTTGAGGTGACGTTCTTCAGGCGCTTGTCGATGAAGGTCGGATAGGCCGCCTCGAACATCCAGACCACCGGCACATCCTCGACCAGGATCTTCTGCACCTTGCTGTACAGCTCCTGACGCTTGGCATCGTCAATTGCGGATGCTGCCTCGTCGAACAACCGATCGACCTCCGGGTTGGAATAACCGGCGGTGTTCGAGAACAGAATGCCCTTCTTGATGTTGGACGAGATATAGGTGCGCGACACGCCCAGCGCGGGATCGCCGTACTGATAGACCAGGTTGCCGGTCATCTCGTAATCCCAGTTGCTGAACTTCTCGGCCCAGCCGCCGACATCAGTGTTCTCGAGCTGGATGTCGATGCCCACACGGCCGAGCGTCTGGCGAATGAATTCGCCGGCACGCTGATAGACCTCGCCATAGGGCGGGATCAGATATTTGAGCGTGACGCGCTTGCCGTCCGCACCGGGCTTCAGGCCCATCTCGTCGAGCAGCGCCTTGGCCTTCTCGATCGAGTAGTCATAGCGCTTCACATCCTTCTCGTAGAAGCGGGTCTTCGACGACACCGGCCCGGTCGCGATCTTGGGCATACCGAAATAGACGCGCTGCGCCATCGACTTCAGATCGAGCGCATGCGCAATGGCCTGACGGAAGCGCTTGTCGTCCATCGGCTTGACGCGGTTGTTGAGCTCGAGCCACTGATGCGGGGCGAAATATTCATAACCCTTGGTGGTCATCTCGTAATTCGGCAGCTTCGACAGGCGAGCGACATCATAAAACTCGATGTCGTTCCATTGCGTGAGCTGGATCTTGCCCTGCTCCAGCGCCAGCGAGCGCGACGCGGCGTCCGGAATGATTCGATAGATGACCTCGTCGAGATACGGCTCATCCTTGCGGTAATAGCCTTCGTGGCGGACGAGATGGACGTGGGACCCTTTGACCCACTCTTTCAGCTTGAACGGACCCGAGCCGATCGCCTGCGCATTCGCCGGGTTCTTGCGATAGTCCGAACCATCATAGATGTGCTTCGGCACGATCGGGCCGGTGGTGCAATCGAGCGCGGTGAGGAACGGCGCGAACGGCGCTTTCATCTTGAAGATCACCGTGAGCGGGTCGGGCGTCTCGGCCTTGTCGATGCGCGAATAAATTGCACGCGCACGCGCATGCGTCTCCGGCAGCATCTTGGTCATCGAGAACGCGACGTCCTCCGAGGTGAGCGGCTTGCCGTCGTGGAAGGTGATGCCCGGGAACAGCTTGAACGTGTAGGTGAGGCCATCGGGCGAAACCTCCCAGGACTGCGCGATGCCGGGCATCGGCTTGAGGTCGGTACTGTAACGCAGCAGGCTCTCATAGATCTTGCCGCCCAGGGTCAGCGTCGGCTGCTGCTGGTTCAGCGCGGTGACGAGAATCGGAGGCTCAGGCTGAATGATCGTGTTCAGCGTGCCACCCTTGGTCTGGCCAACAGCACGGGTGACGCCGAGGGGAATACCCGAGAGTGAAACCGCGCTCACGCCCATCAGCTTTGCGAATTCACGTCTATTCATAGCCTCTTCCTTTTAGCATTGGCACCTGACAGCGGCTGTAGCCGGACGCTTGCACGTCTGGCTACAGCCGAGCCATCAAGTGACTTTCAGTAACTTCGGCTTCACCCGAGCGTCACGGCTCCAAAAGTCTCGTGCACACCGATGCCGGTGGTGATGACGTTCTTCAACCGCTTGTCGATGAAGTTGGGGAAGTCTTGCTCGACCATCCATGCGATCGGGACTTCTTCTACGACGATTTTCTGCACGGCCGTGTAGAGCTCCTGGCGTTTTGCGTCAGATGTCGCCACGGCGGCTTCCTCGAATAGCCGGTCTACTTCCGGATTGGAATAGCCCGCGATATTTGAGAACAGAATACCTTTGCGGATATTCGCCGTAACGTAGCTGCGCGACACGCCCAGCGCCGGATCGCCGAACTGGTACAGCAGATTGCAGGTCATCTCGTAATTCCAGTTGCTGGTGCGTTCGGCCCAGCCGGCAAGATCGAGATTCTCCAGTTGCAGATCGATGCCCACACGACCCAGCGACTGCTTGAAGAATTCAGCCGAGCGCTGCCAGATTTCGCCGTAAGGTGGCACGAGGAACTTGATGCTGACACGCTTGCCGTCGGCGCCGGGCTTCAGGCCCATTTCGTCGAGCAGGGCCTTCGCCTTGTCCAGCGAGTAGTCGTACTGCTTGACGTCCTTTTCGTAGAACCGCGTCTTCGACGAAACGGGGCCGGTTGCAACCTTGCCGAGATTGAAGAACACGCGCTGCAGCAGCGCCTTGCGATCGACCGCGAACATGACGGCCTGACGGAAACGCTTGTCATCCATCGGCTTGACGCGAAGATTGAACTCCAGCCAGAAATGCGGCGCGAAGAATTCGTAGCCCTTCGTCGTCATTTCGACATTGGGCAGCTTCGAGAGACGTGCGACGTCGAACAGTTCGACATCGGTCCACTGCGTCAACTGGACCTTGCCCTGTTCGAGCGCGACAGCGCGCGAGGCACCGTCCGGAATGACCCGGTAGATGATCTCGTCGAGATGCGGCTCGCCCTTGCGGTAATAGCCCTCGTGCTTGACGAGATGAACATGCGATCCCTTGACCCATTCCTTCAGCTTGAACGGACCCGAGCCGATCGCCTGCGCGTTGGCAGGGTTCTTGCGGAAATCGGTGCCGTCATAGACGTGCTTCGGCACGATCGGCGCGGTGGTGCAATCGAATGAATTGAGGAATGGCGCAAACGGCGCCTTCAGCGTGAACACGACCGTGAGCGGATCGGGCGCTTCAGCCTTGTCGATGCGCAGGAAGGTGCCGCGTGCACGCGCGTGGGTTTCGACGAGAACCTTGGTGACCGAGAACACCACATCTTCCGATGTCAGCGGCTTGCCGTCATGGAAGGTGATGCCCGGAAACAGCTTGAACGTATAGACGAGGCCATCGGGCGAAACGGTCCAGGATTCAGCAAGACCCGGAAGCGGCTTGAGGTCGGAACCGTAGCGCAACAGACTCTCATAGATCTTGCCGCCCAAAGTCAGCGTCGGCTGCTGCTGGTTCAGCGCCGTCACCAGGATCGGCGGCTCGGGCTGGATGATGGTATTGAGCGTGCCGCCCTTGGTCTGTCCAACGGCGCGGGTGACGCCGAGGGGAATTCCCGAAAGCGCAGTCGCACTCAAACCCAATAGCTTCGCGAATTCACGTCTGTTCATGCCGGTCCCTCTTGATGATCGCCTGACTGGACTGTCGCGAATGCGCGACCTGTGCAGGCAAGGATGTTCTTGCAAGTTTCAGACCGCCGCCGACCGCGGGCCGACAATTGTCGCGATCGGGCCGTCCCGTGTTCCTCGAACAGGCATGCCGCGTCAACAGGCAGAGGATCAATATCCCAATGCCGGATCGACGCGGTTGAGTAGAACCTCTCCAGCGTTGAGGCGGCGGATATTCTCGGCAATCTGATCGGCAATGACTCGCGGTTTGGCCAATCCAGCCATATGCGGCGTCACCAGGATACCCGGCTCCGTCCACAGCGGATTGTCGGGCTGCAACGGCTCCTTGTCGAATACATCGAGAATCGCGCCGCGCAGATGGCCCGAACGCAATGATGCGACGAGATCGGGGATGTTCAGATGCTCGCCGCGGCTGCAGAGGATGAGCGCCGCTCCTTTCGGTAGGCGAGCGAAGCGGTCGGCGTTGAGGATTCCCATCGTGCTCGGCGTTAGCGGCAGCAGGCAGATCAGAATGTCGGCCTGCGCCAGGAAATCGTCGAGTGCGCCGTCGCCCGCGAAGACGTCCACGCCCTCGACCTGCTTCGCCGAGCGTGACCAGCCGGAAACCTTGTAACCGACCGATTTCAGCAGCGTAGCGGCCTGGATGCCGAGGGTGCCGAGACCGAGGATGCCGACGCGCTTGTCGGTGGCAGCGACCTGGTCGTAGCGATGCCAATGACCATTGCGCGCATTGGTGGAGACGCGATCGAACTCGCGGTGAAAATACAGCGTTCCCCACAGCACATATTCGGCCATCGCCTTGCCCAGCAAGGGATCGACGATCCGGCAAAGCGGCAGGTTCGGCAGCGCCGTGTCGGACAGCACGTTGTCCACACCGGCGGCGATGGAGTGGATCAGCCGCAAATTCGGCATGGTCGCCATCACGCTTGAGGGCGGTTTCCAGCAGACCACCACCTCCCCGTCCAATGCGCCCGGCTCCGGCCAATGGGATACGACCGCGCCGGGAACCGCCCGTTTCAAGTGATCCTCCAGGAAGCCCATGGTATTGGACAGGGTGGTCATGAGGGTAATGCGGGTCATCAAATTCCTGCGTTTGTTTCTGCCATTGGCATGAAGCCTGCTTTGAGAATGGCAAACGTCCGGAACGATGCGCTCAAAACCTCTATCCCAAGGTACGATGTCGGCGCATCATCTCCGTCTTCACAGGGTCAGGATCTGTCGCATATGGGCCATCTGTCTTCAATTTCGTGCAGCACGCCGCGCCAGCGCATCGCGCCGCCGGCCATGGTGAGTTTTTCCGGCTTCGAGGCCAGCGGCCGCCGCGCCGATGCACTGCAGGCCGCACAACGCCCGGTCGTTGCGATGGCTGCCGAATTCTCCTCGGGCGGCGTCGGCGTCCGGCATAGCCACCGCCGCGCGCAGTTTCTCCATGGCCTGACCGGCGTCATGACCGTGATCACCGAGACCGGCAGCTGGACCGTATCGCCGCAGCACGCATTGTGGATTCCGCCGGGCGTCGTGCATCAAAGCCGCTGCTGGGGCACGGTGCAGCTCCGCACGCTCTATGTCGAACCGGAAGCGACCATCGGCCTGCCGAAGACCTGTCAGTTGATGGAGGTCTCATCGCTGGTGCGCGCGCTGCTCAACGAAGCCGTCACCTTCCCGACCGAATACGACATGGATGGCCGCGAGGGCCAGATCATGAATTTGATGCTCGCGGAAATCGGTCGCATGCCGGCCGTGCCGCTGCGCGCGCCGATGCCGCAGGACCGCCGCCTCGCACGCATCTGCGAGGCGATCCTGCGCGAGCCCGGCAACAATCAGGATCTGGAAGCCTGGTCGCAGATCGGCGGCCTCGGCCGACGGACGCTGACGCGGCTGTTTCGCCGCGAGACCGGCATGAGCTTCGCTGAATGGCGCCAGCAGGTGCGCTTGATGGAAGCGCTGTCGCGCCTGACCATGCGCGAACCGGTGACCAACGTCGCGCTCGATCTCGGCTATGATAGTCCGAGTGCCTTCAGCGCCATGTTCCGTCGCTCGATGGGGATTTCACCACGCGACTATCTGCGCTGGAGCGAACAGACGGCAGAGCTGGCAACGTAAGCAACTCGCTTTAGAGTTCGCTGGCAGGTCGGTCTTCGACCGCCGCGCGCAATCGCCGGATACCGGCCTCGATCTCGCGGATGTCGTCGTCGAGCTGCCCGAGCAGTACCCAGAAATTGAAATCGGTGCGATTACGGATCGACATCGCGAGGCCTTCGCGGTGCACCTTCATATCTTGCAGCGCACTCAACTGGTTTGTTTCGACATAGGCCGCAACGACAAGTTCAATCGCACTATTCACCGCAAAGTCGCTTTCTTCTCGGCTTCTTCAATCTTGGCTTTCAGCAGCGCCTTGGTTTCACGCACGCCCGGAAAGGGCGTGCCGAGCCGGCGCGCCTGGATTTGCACCGAGCTTTGCGGCCGCTTCAAGATGACGGCTGCGCGCGCCAGTGAAATCTTGCGCGCGATGAGGTCCTTCAGGATTTCGAGCTGCGCGTCGTCCCAACGATTTTTTGCCATGGCGGCTTATGACTGTCGTCCCAATATCTGTCTGCACGATCTCTCACTGATCGCAACGCGAAGTTCACAGATATTGTTCCGACGCAGGCGGATGATCGATCGCCGTCAATACCGTCCATTCCCAGAAAAGAAGGCTCCGGATTGCTCCGGAGCCTTCTTCGTTGCAGCTCTTGTCTGGTTCGACAGCGCGGCTTGGCCGCCGCTTACATCACCACTTCGATCAGCTTCGGCCCCTTCGCGGCGATCGCGTTGGCAAGCGCCTTGTTGAAGTCATCGACATTCGACACCGAAACTCCGGGGACGCCCATGCCCTTGGCGAGCGACACCCAGTCAAGCGCCGGGCGATCGAGATTGAGCATGTCCAGCGCGCGCTGGCCGGGCTCGCCGGCATCGACGCCGGCGAATTCGCCGAGCAGGATTTGATACTTGCGGTTGGCGAACACGATGGTGGTGATGTCGAGTTCTTCGCGGGCCTGGGTCCACAGCGACTGCAGCGTATACATCGCGCTGCCGTCGCCGACCATGCAGATCACCTTGCGATCCGGGCAGGCCACGGCGGCGCCGGTGGCGACCGGTGTCGAGAAGCCGATCGAGCCGCCCATGTTCTGCAGCCAGTCATGCGGCGCTGCAGCAGCGGTCGGCGGGAAGAACCCGCGGCCGGTGGTCAGCGACTCATCGACCATGATGGCGTTTTCCGGGATCGCATAGGCGATCGCCTGCGCAATCGTGGTGTGGTTCAGCGCGCCGGTCGGCTTCACCAGTTCGGCGAGCTTCTGCGGCTTCACATCCGACGGCTTGGCACCGAGCGCACCGGCCAGCGCTTCCAGCGCAGCGATCGAGTTCTCGCCGCCGGCGGTCACGCGATGCACTTCGCAGCCTTCCGGCTTCAGCATGCTCGGCTTGTTCGGATAGGCGAAGAAGGCCACGGGATCGTTGGCCTCGACCAGCACGATGTTCTTGAAGTCCTTCAGCAGCGGAAGTGCGGCTTCGATCACATAGGGAATGCGGTCGATGGAGAAGCGGCCGCGGCCACGCGCCATGCGCGGATTGTAGGTCTGGCCCATCACCTTGCAGCCGGTCTTGCCGGCGATCTGCTCGGCCAGCGCCAGGCCCTTCTCGGTGAGCGCCTGGCCGGTCATCAGCAGCAGCGTCGAGGCGCCGCCGTCCTTCATGATCCTGGCGGCGGTCTCGACGGCCTGCGCCGAATAGCCGGCGCTCTGCTTTTCGGTCGGCACCGGAGCCACGCCATCGGCGGCGCCCCATGCGGTGTCCGCGGGCAGGATCAGCGTGGCGATCTGGCGATCCTTGGCGGCGGCAATGGCGGCGGCACCGTCCTTGGCGACGGACTTGGAATCCGGCGAGGTGTGCACCCACTGCGACATCGGGCGGGCGAGGCCCTCGATGTCCGACGTCAGCGGCGCGTTGTATTCGATGTGATAGACGGCGTGCTGGCCGACGATGTTGACGATGCCCGAATTGGCCTTCTTGGCGTTGTGCAGGTTGGCGAGGCCATTGGCGAGGCCGGGGCCGAGATGCAGCAGCGTCGAGGCCGGGGTGCCCTTCATGCGGTAGTAGCCGTCAGCGGCGCCGGTCACGATGCCTTCGAACAGGCCGAGCACGCAGCGCATGCCCTCGACGCGGTCGAGCGCCGCGACGAAATGCATTTCCGACGTTCCTGGATTGGCAAAGCAGACATCCACATTGCCCGCCACCAATGTCCGCACCAGGCTTTCCGCACCGTTCATCGTCTCACTCCGTTTGATTTGGTTCGCAATCTCGGTTTCTTGATCTCGGGGGCTGATGAACCATTGTTCGGAGGGCCCGTCAAAGGGTCCGAACGCAAGGCTTCGTTGTGAGGGCCGCGGGGCGGCCTGAACGCCGCTTGTTATCGCTCCATCCGGGCTGTCCTCACACGGCCGTGGCTTGCGGATCAGGGCGATTTATGCCCTGTCTTGGGCCTCAATTTTTATTGGCGAGGACCATGATGAAGCGCCTTTTTGCTCTCTTTTTTGCCGCAGCCGCGTTCACGACGATTGCAATGCCGGCCGATGCACGTGTCCGCAACCAGCCCCCGGCCCAGGACTTCGTGGTCGACGATTCCCCGTCGCTCTCCAACTTCTTCTCCAATTTCGGCAATGGCGGCGGCAACAGCTCCGGCCCGATCCCGCGCCAGACCGTCGGCTTCCAGAGCAATTACGCGCCGGGCACCATTGTCGTGAACACCGCTGAGCGGCGGCTCTATCTGGTGCAGGGCAATGGCCAGGCGCTGCGTTACGGCATCGGCGTCGGCCGCGACGGCTTCCGCTGGGGCGGCGTACACAAGGTCACCGCCAAGAAGGAATGGCCGAGCTGGACCCCGCCGGCGCAGATGCTCGCCCGGCGGCCCGATCTGCCGCGCCACATGGAAGGCGGCATCGACAACCCGCTGGGTGCCCGCGCCATGTATCTCGGCTCGACGCTGTACCGCATTCACGGCTCCAACGAGCCGGAAACCATCGGTCAGGCGGTGTCCTCTGGCTGCTTCCGCATGACCAATGAGGACGTCACCGACCTCTATAACCGCGTATCGGTCGGCGCGACGGTGATCGTCAAGAACTGAGCTTGACCTGAGAACGGGGGCTTCCTGCGGGAAGCCTTCGAATTGTCCGCGGGGGCGGCGCTGAAACGCTTGCGCAAATACGCGCATTGCGAGAACTTGAGTAATAATGCCCGCCCCGAAACCAGAGCGATTCACCGTCCGGACGATTGCCGCGCTGCTGGCTCTCTCGTTTCTGACCACCCTTGTGCCGCAGCCGCCTTATGCCGGCGCCAGCGAACCGCCCGGCGTCACCGCACGCCAGCGCGCCGAGAAGAAGACCTTCACCGACAGCGAGATCATCGACGGTTTTTTCAAGACCGCCTTCGGCGCCGAGTATCACCTCGCCGGCCGCGTCGACCGCATCCGCAAATATGAGCTTCCGGTGCGGGTCTTCGCCGAGGGCCGCGCCGACCGCAAGACGCAGATCGCCAAGGTCGTGACCGACATCGCGCACCGGGTGCAACATCTCAACATCGCCATGGCGGACAAACGCGACGACGCCAATGTGCTGGTGAAGCTGGTGCACGACCGCGATCTCTATCGCACCATCTCGACCTTCTACGGCACCGACCGGGCCAACGAGATCCGCGACTCCCTCGACCCGCAATGCCTGTCCGGCTTCCGCAAGAACGAGGCCTTCGAGATCGAGCGCTCCGACGTCATCCTCACTGTCGATAATGGCGACTTCGTCTTTCTCGATTGCGCCTATGAGGAATTGCTGCAGTCGCTGGGCCCGATCAACGATACCAATTCGGTACCGTGGACGATGTTCAACGACAACGTCCAGATGGGCTTCTTCGATATCTATGATCAGTACATCCTCAATATCCTCTACGACCCCCGCATCAAGGCCGGCATGACCGTGCAGGAGGTCAAGGAGGTGCTGCCGCAGGTGCTCACCGACGTGCGGATCTGGGTGAGCAAGGTGAACGACCTGCAGGATTAGCGGCGACCATGGTCGGCATCGCAGCATCGCAGCATGGGGTGAGCGTCTTCGAAACCCGTCATCTTCTTCGCTTTACATGATGGGTTTCGCTTAGGCGCGATGCGCCTGCGCTCACCCCATCCTACGGTCATGCGTGATGCTCTCGGTCGTCATGGCCGAACTTGCTTCTGCGTTACCGGGCATGACGGTGCACAGCGTAGGATGGGGTGAGCGCAGCGAAACCCATCGCTTTCTTCGTCTGCAGTTGATGGGTTTCGCTCCGGCGCTTCGCGCCTGCGCTCTACCCATCCTACGGCCTCATCCGATTCAACTGTCAAACAGCCACTGCTTCAGACATGCGTCATCGCCCCTGTTGTTTGCGGCGCGGGGGCGCCGTCGTCTCCTGCATTCCCGCCCCCTGGCGAGAGGGCGTGCGGAACGCCGGGTGCCTGATGCACCCCTGGGCCTGATGCCGATGCGGTCTTCCGCAAGTTGGCGCATCAGGACTTTCGGAAAGCACGGGCCAGTGCCCGACGTTCCGCCTGCGGTGTTTTGTCGGCTTGCCGATGCTTGCCCAGGCGACCGATCAAGGTCACCCTTGTTTGGCCCTGCGCGACAGGGCCGGGGGAGCACAAGCTCTTGGGCCGGACGCGTTTCGAATCTGGTCGTCCGTCACTTGATCCGCAGGTTCTTGCTATCCGAAGGCAAGGCGTACCGCCTGTCCCAGTGGTATCCTGACCACAGGCGATGCGGCCTGTCCGCAGACAGCCGTACCCCACACATCCCGTGACGCCGCATCTCCGGCGTCCACCGCCTCCCGCCCCGCAATCGTGACGATCGCGATCGCCCCTCTCGGTGGGGCAGGACGGAGGGGAAAATAATCAAGATAGGGATGCTGTCAATATGGATAGGAAAAAATGTTTGATGCTTTCCAGCCCCAGGCAATGACAAGAGAGATCGGTCCCCTCACCCCCGCGGCTTCGGCGTGAACGGTCCCTTTGGCGCATTGCCGATCAGCGACACAGTGATCAGCGCGGCAATCCCGAACCAGAAGGTCAGCCAGAAGCCGTCGATATAGGCCAGCGTATTGGCCTCGCGCTGCACCAGTGTTGCGAGCGTGCCGACGCCGCGGGCCTGGGCGAGGCCCTCGCCATGGCTGGCGAAGCGGCCGGTGAGCTTGGCGAGAATGCCGACGACATCGGCATCGCCGCTGGCCACATGCTGGCCGAGCAGATTCGAATGGATCTGTTCGCGCACGCGCAGCCAGGTGCCCATCAGCGCGATGCCGATCTCCGCGCCGCCGAGTCGGAAGACCTGGATATAGGCCGCAAAGGCGGTGGCGCGCGACGGATCGGAATTCGACAGCGCGATGATCACGATAGGCAGCAGCGTGAAGCTCTGCCCGAGCGATTGCAACATCACCATCGGGATGAAGTCGCCAAGCGCCCATTCATGGGTGAGCTGCGTGCCGAGAAGACCCGCAGCAGTAAAGGCGGCAAGGCCGATGATGAGCGTCAGTTTCACGTCGTAATAGCGAATGAGCCGGATCGACAGCGGCACCAGCACGATCATCGGCACGACGGCATAGAGCAGAAACAACATGCCGGACTGTTCCGGCCGCAACAGCGCGATGTTGGTGAGGAAATTCGGCGCCAGCGACGAATTCGACAGGCTCGTCATGGTGTAGAGAATGATCGTCAGCAGCGCGAGCCCGATATTGCGCGACAGCAGCACTTCGGCATGCGCCCATGGTCGCTTGACCAGCGCCTCATTGATGAAGAACCCGATCGTCAGGACCGTGCCGCCCCCGAGCAGCGCCACCACGGTGCCGGAGCCGAGCCAGTCCAGCCGGTTGCCCTGATCGAGCCCGGCATAGATCATCGCCATGCCGGTGCCGAGCAGCAGCATGCCGCCCCAATCGGCCTCACACAGCACGAAGCGATTGATCGGCTCGCGCGGCGTGCCGAGCCAGACGAACAGCGCCAGCAGCGGCGCGATGATAACGTCCTGCCAGAACATCCATTGCCAGCCCAGGTGATCGACATAGAAGCCGACTATCGCAGTGCCGGAATTGAGCGAGAAGCCAACGCGGATGGCGTAGATTGCGATGGCCGGCAGCCACCATTGCATCGGCAGATTGCGAAAGATGATCAGCAGCGTCGCCGGCACGAAGGTGCCGAGCAGCATGCCATGTGCAATGTTGAGGACCAGAAGCAGATTGTAGTCGCGCACCAGCGGGATCGTCAGCGAGATCGCCGCATAGACCAGAGCGGGGATGCCGAGCACGCGGCGCAGCCCGAACACCGTGGCCATCCAGGCTACCGCCGGGGCGATGAAGATCTGCGACGCCGTACCAGCGGTGGACAGCCACGCGCCTTCGTCGAAACTCAGCGACAGCGCGCCGCGCAGATCAGCGAGGCCGATGGAAAAGATCCGCGTATCGAAATTGGCGAGGAAGGCGCCGAGCAGTACCGCGCCGACCGCAAAGATCGGATGATGCGAAACGCCCCCGGTCGAGACCGGGCCGCTTTCGATGATCTTGCTTTCACTTTCCGCCATTGTCGGCCGCCGGCGCGTCGGTGTTGATACTCGCGGTCACCGACATGCCCGGCAGCAACCGGTCGAGCAGCGGCTGCCCCTTGTCGAGCGTGATACGGACCGGCACGCGCTGCACGACCTTGGTGAAATTGCCGGTGGCATTATCCGGCGGCAGCAATGCGAATTGCGATCCCGACGCCGGCGAAATGCGCTCGACGCGGCCACGCAGCGTCTCCGCCGAGAACGTATCGACCACGATGTCGACGGGCTGGCCGGGCTTCACGCGCGTGAGTTGCGTCTCCTTGAAATTCGCGATCACATAGACGTCGGGCAGCGGCACGATGCTGATCAGGCTGGAGCCGATATTGACATAGTCGCCCGGCTGCACCTGCCGTTCGCTGACCACGCCATCGAAGGGCGCCACGATCTTCGTGTAACCGAGACGCAGCTTCGCGGCCTGCAGCGTCGCCTTGGCGCCGAGCAGATCGGCGGCGCGCTGCTTGCGCGTGCCGGCAAGAACTTCGAGCTGATGCTTCTGCGCAGCGATGACCGCCCCGCTCGCCTTCACGTCGGCCTGCGCCTTGGCATAGGCGGCGGTGGCCTGTTCAAAGCGCTGCCGCGTGCCGGCTTCGGTCTGGGTCAGCGAGGTCTGACGTTCCTGCTCCTGCTGCGCCTGGACTTCGAGCGCCTGCGCCGACACGCGCTGCGCCTCGGCCTGCGCGATGGTGGCATATTGCAGCTCGACCTGGTTGGCGAGATTGTCGAGCGCGGCCTGCGCGCCGGCCACGCCGGCTTCGGCCTGCGCCACCTGCGCCTCGTAATCCGCGGGGTCGATCTGGATAAGGAGATCGCCGGCTTTGACGTGCTGGAAGTCGCTGACGGCGACGGCCTTCACCGCCCCCGCCACCCGGCTCGACAGCCGCGTCGTCTGCGCGCGGATATAGGCATCGTTGGTGGTCTGCACCGCGCGGTTGCCCATCCAGATGTCCCAGCGCGCTGTCGCCAGAACGACGAACAAGAGCGCGGCGACAACCGCAAACAACGGGATGGCCAGACGACGCCATGTCTTTTGTGCGGGGGTGAGCTCTGCGGGTGTCGGGCCGACAGGCGGCGCCGGTGCCGGCTGTGGCGTCGGGGGGGCATCAACCTGGGACATGTCTTCCTCACAGCAACCTGAGTGGCATTATGTCTCATGTCGCCGCATGCGATTCAATCGCCCGCTGGGCGCCGGTCAGACCAACACCACAGAATTCGGGCCATGCGCGAGGATGTCAGATTATCTTCTTGCGGCGTGCCGGTTTGGTGCCATCATCCGCCGGTACCGACGTGTCCAGACCGCGCGGCTGCAGATAGCGCTGCAGGGCGATGGCACGTTCGCTGGATTCGACGAGGCGCTCGACACTGCCGAGCAATTGATGAAATTCGTCTGCGCTGAGGCAATCGAACTGCACGTCATTGACCTGGCGCTGGGTCGGATTGAGGCTCGCCAGCAGCGCCTCGCCGGCCTGTGTCACCGTGAGACGCAGGCGCCTGCGATCCGCGGGGTCCACGAGCTTGTCGAGCAGGCCCATCTGCTGCAGCTTGTTGGAGACGGTGGTGACGAAAGCGCCGCTGAGATGCAGATGCGCCGCGAGCTCGCGCACGCTGACGTCGCCTTCAGCGGCCAGATACTTGACCGAGATCAGCACGGTGTATTCGATTCCGGCCAGGCCGATCGCGGCGGCATGCCCCTCACGCACGGTCTCGTGTCGCGCGAGGAACGCCAGCAATGTGTGCACGAGTTGCCGGAATGCGTGGTCGGAGCCATCGACCAGCAGCGCCTTGCGCGACGTGGTCAGCGCCGGCGCCGGAAGTTTTGCCTTGACCGCGCTCTTGCCGGCCAGCTTTGCGATCGGTTTGGCCTCCGGCTTGGCAACAGCCTTGCCGGATCTACGCAATGCCGGCGTCTTGGAGAGCGGCGCAACCTTGGAACGAGACATACCGCTTCCTAGTGAACGATCCGCTACAGAATTGGCTGGCGCCCCCTGCTTCGTCAAGCGATTCCGCATACCTTCTAAACGAAGCTATTGATCAAATGCATTTACTGCGTCAGGATCGGCGCCAAATCTGACGGGAGAACATCATGAAACTCGATATCAGGCGCCTGCTCTCTTTCACCGACCACAAGGAGGTCGAGGCCGGCCACCGGCATGACCAGCCCTTGCGGCGCGTCGCCGCCGTGGCCATCGTCGCCAATCCCTATGCCGGACGCTATGTCGAGGATCTGTCCGACGCGATCGCCGCCAGCGTCGAGGTCGGCGCCGTGCTGGCGAAGCTCGCCGTCGAGGCGATGGGATCGTACAAGGTCGAGAGCTACGGCAAGGGCGGCGTCGTCGGCCTCGGCGGCGAGCTTGAACATGCCAATGCGATGCTGACCACGACTTTCGCCACGCCGCTGCGCGAGGCCGTGGGCGGCGCCGAAGCCTGGATCCCCTCCTTCACCAAGCTCGCCGCTCCCGGCTGCCTGATCGACGTTCCCCTCGCGCACAAGGACGCGCTCTATGTCCGCTCCCACTATGACGGCGTCTCGGTGACGCTGCCACCGGATGCGCCGGCGGCTGACGAAGTTGCACTGATCGTCTGCCTCGCCAATCGCGGGCGGCTCAATGCGCGGGTCGGCGGGTTGAATGCCAGGGATATCGGCGGCAAGGACGGCTTGCGCTAGGCTGCAGCTTTGTGCGGCCTTGGACGGTCTTGGGATTGCGGAGACGGATATGAAAACGGCCATCGTCAATATCGGCACCATCGTCACCGGTGATCTCAAGGCGCCGTTCGCCAGTGGCGACGGCATCCTGATGCAGGACGGGCGCATCAGCGCGATCGGCACGCTGTCATCGGAGCAGGTCTCCGCCGCCGATGTGGTGATCGACGCCGCCGGGACGACGGCGATTCCCGGACTGATCGACAGCCATGTGCACATCACCTTCGGCGATTACACGCCGCGGCAGCGCGTGGTCGGCTATCTCGAAAGCTATGTGCATGGCGGCACGACGACGTCCATCACCGCATCGGAAGTGCACGTCCCCGGACGTCCCAAGGATCCCGCCGGCGTGAAGGCGCTGGCGCTGGCCGCACGCGCCTGTTTCCTCGACTATCGTCCCGGCGGCATGCGCGTGCATGCCGGCTCGATCATCCTCGAGCCCGGCCTGACCGAAGCCGATCTGGAAGAACTGGTGGAGGCCGGATTGTGGCTTGCGAAAGCCGGCTTCGGTGCGTTCGACACGCCGTATGACTATGCGCCGCTGATGCAAGCGGCACGCAAGCTCGGCATGGTCACCACCATGCATACCGGCGGCTCGTCGATCCCCGGTTCGTCCGGCATCTGGGCCGAGCATGTGCTGAAATCGAATCCGAGCGTCTCGTTCCACGTCAATGGCGGACCGGTGGCGATGCCCGAAGCCGGCTTCGCGCGGCTCGTGAACGAAAGCGACATCGCGCTGCAGCTCTGCACCGCGGGCAATCTGCGCACCGCATTGCTGACGGCGAAACTGCTCGACGAAGCCAAACAGCCGGAGCGCCTGCTGATCGCGACCGACACACCGACCGGCAGCGGGATCATGCCGCTCGGCATGTTCTACACCATCAGCCATCTCGCGAGCCTGGGCCACATGCCGCCGGAACAGGCGATTGCGGCGGCCACCGGCAACAATGCCATGGTCTACCGGCTGAACAGCGGATTCCTGAAAACCGGCAAGGATGCCGACGTGGTGCTGATCGACGCCTGCGCGGGCGGCTCGCAGGATGACGCGCTCTCGGCACTCCGCAATGGCGATGTGCCGGCGGTGAGCGCGGTGATCACCCATGGCATTCCTCGGTTTGTCGGCCGCAGCCGCAATACGCCGGCGGGTATGCGGAGCGTGCGCGTGGCGGAGACGAGATTGCCGCGGGATTTTTCAGGCGCCGCGGCGCATTGATTGAGTTAACCAATAGAAGCGAAGCGCGCTGTAGCCCCCTCCCCGTTCTGCACGCGAAGAGGGTTGGGGTGAGGGGCGAGGCACACACGACAACTTAACTTCGGCCTCGCGCACTCTGCAGCAAGCGAACCGTGAAAGCATTGGCGTAGGATAGTGTGGCGCGCCGCCCCTCACCCGCGCGCAAGAAGCGCGCGACCTCTCCCCGCGCAAGATGCGGGGAGAGGTTAGGGACGCGACTGCGCTTTAGTTGCTGCCCTTGAATTCCGGCAGATCGTATTTCGCGGTCATCGTCTCGGCCATACCCGCCGCCCGCTCCCAGTCATAGGTGCGGTAGCTGTGGCCGCGGGTGACGAACTGGGCGCCGGCATAGAACATCTCATATTGCAGATGGCGCGAGGCGAATTCGGAGCCGACGGCGTCCCAGGTCAGCTTCAGCAGCTTGACGCGGTCCTGGCCGGACATTGCCGGCGAGATCTGGGTCAGCCCGATAATATCAGCGATTTCCGGATTGCTGAAATCATCCACCGAGGACGGCAGCATCAGCAGTGCGCCGCCAGCGAGTTCACGGATCGTGCTGATGATCTGCGGATACATCTCCTGCGACTGCACCTGCGCCGCATAGAGCAGATGCTTGTTGGGCAGGAAATACTCGCCGCGCATCGCGCCGCCGGCTTCCATGCCGAGCACCATGCCCTCGATCAATGCTGCCTGCGAGGCGAGCTTGCCGAGCACATCCACCACCGGCGGGAAGTTGATGGTGCCGATGGTCCTGGCGATGCCGCGCGCGAGCCCGACCAGGAAGCGCAGCTTCACCGACAGGCGGATCTGCGCCTGATAGTTCTGATACACATGGGCCGGCGTGTCATGGAGCTGGGCCCGGCACATGTCGGTGTTGCGCAGCAGGAACACGCGCTCCCATGACACCTTGACGTCGTCGAAGAACACCAGCGCATCGTTCTCGTCATAGCGATAGGCCAGCGGGTTGTCGTATTCGTTCGGCGCATGCGCCTCAAAGCTCTTGCGCGACAGCATCTTGAGACCTTTGGTCTCCATCGGCAGCGCGCATGAGAAGGCGAGATGCTCTTCGCCCGGCCGCAGCGGCTGGCCGGAGCCGACGAAGATCTCGTTGGCCATGATGGCGGACGTGGCGAACAGTTTTGCGCCGCGGATGGTGATGCCCGACGCATCCTCGTCGACGATGCGCGCCACCATGTCCTGCGCATTCTTGCCCTGATCGCCGAACGCCTTGGAGCGATCGCCCTGCACGTTGTTGATCACATAGGTCAGGAACAGGTCGCTCTTGCGGGCATAGTCATACCAGTCGCGGAACGCCTGCGCGCGTTTCGGATCGTAATTGTCGAACACCTCGATGCCCATCATCATGCCGGACATGGATGAGGCCACGTGATCGGGCGAGCGGCCGAGGAAACCGCCGGACAGTTCGGCCCATTCCACCAGCGCCTTGCGGCGCTCGACCAGCTCCGCGTAGCTCTTCGGCAATTGCCAGGCGCGATTGACCCGGCGGCCGCCGCCGATGTCGAAGGTCATACGCTCGCTATTGGCGGGGTCGGCCTGATAGTCGTACAGCGCGCCGGCCGAGGCGACCGCATGGCGATAGGCGGGATGGGTCGAGACGTCGTCGACCTTCTTGCCGTCGAGATAGACCGCGCGGCCGTCGCGCACGGCGGCGACATGGTCGGCGCCGTTCTTGACGCCGGCAACTGCCGTCCCGGATCCAAATGCCTTGTTCATCACTCTTCTCCGTCACCTGCTGCCGGCCCCGCGCCGGTCACCTTCATTAATAGCTATCATCCGAAGCTATTTTGAATCTGTTGTCAAGCGGACCTGTGGCATTGGCACCTTGCATCGTTCGTCGTGATTGCAATTACCGCACGAAGCCGCCAAGCTCGGGCAAGTTTGATGCATGGAATCATCACGTGGCCAAATCCGCAGCGCGCTCCACACCGACCGGCAAGTCAGTCACCAGCAAGTCAGTTACCAAGGAGATCGGCAAGAAGCCTGCCACGGGCCGGCCGGCGCCCCGCGCTGCACTTACGGTGTCCCGCCCGGAGCTGCTTGTGGATGGCTCGGACGCCCAATTCCGCCGCCTCGTGCACAGCCTGTTCGGGTTTCTGGTCCGCCATCAGACCTTGCGCGAAGGCCATGCCGCCGTCATCGGCCTCGCCGGCATCGAATACACGACCCTGATCTCGATCCGGCATCTGTCGGCGCAAGGCGACGTCCATGTGCGCGCCGTGGCCGATCACCTGCATCTCAGCGGCGCCTTTGTCACCACCGTCACCAACAAGCTCGAGACCAAGGGGCTGATCACCAAGACCTCGCATACCGGCGATCGCCGCCGCATCAGCCTGGTGGTGACGCCCCATGGCGCCGAATTGCTGGAGCGGCTCGCGCCGACTCAGGCGCAGGTGAACGATGTCCAGTTCGGTTGCCTCGGCGCCCGGGAATTCCACCAGTTGCTGGAGATGGTGCAGCGGCTCGTCGATTCCAGCGACCGCGCCATTGCGCTGCAGCGTTATCTTGCCGATACCAATGTGAAGCAGCTCTCCCCCGAAGCGCAATCGATCGCCGTCGCCAAGCGCGGCAAGTCGCGCAAGGGTTGAATCAGGCCTGCAATAGACAGCTTGTCATGGTGTAGGGTGGGTAGAGCGTCTTCGCGAAACCCACCAATCACCCGCATTGGAATCGATGGGTTTCGCTGCGCTCTACCCATCCTACGGGCTCACCCCACTGCTGCGACAAAACGGCACCCGTGCGTGCGGCCCCTGCCCGCCCAGGAGCGGGACGGGAATCGGCCGCAACGCGCCCGCAACACCCAAACACCCGTGAAACAGGCAGTTGCGCGCATTCCCGCCAGCAGCAGATTGCTGCATTTCCGGGCTGCACTGCCGCATAAAATAGCTTCTTAAGAGAACTATTTTATAAAGATACTCACAATGGCGATTGTCAAAGCTTCAAATTTATTGGACGATCCGCCCAACGCTGTCATTCGGCCGTCACGGCCGGCAATGGCACATGGCGTGCATAGAAATCTTTATCTGGATTATGCTGCGGATCACTGCAGCAAAAGCATCAGCAAAGAGGACGATCGTCGATGTCACGGATCAAATCGAATTTGCCGCGCGTATTGGGCACAGTTGCTGCCGTTACGCTGTCGGCCATGGTTGGCGGCCAGGCTGTCGCGCAGGAGATCGCCATCGGCGCCGTGGTGCCGTCGAGCGGCCCGTTTGCCGAATGGGGCCGCAGCAACACCGTGACGCTGAAGATGCTGGAACAGCAGACCAACGATGCCGGCGGCATCAATGGCGCGAAGCTGAAGATCACGATCCTCGACGACGCCGCTAAGCCGGCGCAGGCCGCAAGCTCGCTGCGCAAGCTGGCCGGCGACGAAAAGGTTCTCGCCGTGGCCGGCCCGCTGACCTCGAGCGCCGCCGAAGTGACCTTCCCGGTCGCCAATGAGATGAAGGTGGTCTCCACCTCGCAGGCCTCCTCGAAGCCGGGCGTGGCGAAGCTCAACCGTCCGTGGGCTTTCCGTAACACCATCGACGAAGGCGTTCTCGCCAAGACCACCGTGCCTTTCTACAAGAAGGCCTTCAACATCAAGACCGTCGCCGTGATCTTCGACGCCAAGGATGCCACGGCTTCCACCGTCGGCAAGGCGATCATGCCGGCCGTGCTGAAGGCCAACGACATCACCATCGCCAACGAGAACGATCTGCTGTCGTTCAACACCGGCGACCTCGACGTGTCCGCACAGGTCACCAAGCTGAAGGCCCTGAACCCCGACGGCGTCGTTGTCAGCGCCGATTACAGCCAGGCCATCACCGTGCTGCGCGAAATGAAGCGCCAGGGTCTGATCAAGCCGGTCGTCGGCGCCACCCAGTTGATCTCCTCGGCGATTCTCAAGGCTGCGCCGGAAATCCCGGTGATTGCGCCCGCAACCTTCTACGCCACCATGAAGGGCCCGGCCCCCGAGAAATTCACGGCAACACTGACGCCGCTGCTGCGCAAGGAATCGGGCCTGCCGAAGGATATCGAGCCCAGCATGTATGACGCCAACATCTACGAGATCGTCTCGATGTATATCGACGCGATCAAGAAGGCCGGTGTCACCGGCAAGCCGGCCGATCTCGAAGCCGACCGCACCAAGATCCGCGATCATCTCGCCAAGCTCGAAGGCTTCGCCGGTCTCGGCGGCCCGATCGGCTTCAATGACGAGGGCGACGCGATCAAGGCCTTCTACGTGCTGCAGGGTCAGAACGGCACCTGGGACACCAAGGTCAAGGGCTGCAGCTCGGCGCCGAACCATCCGGCCTGCTGATCTTTCATACCATTCACGCCGCTGCGGCCGGGAAGTCTTCCCGGCCGCAGTCGTGATGACGACCACCTGATTTAACGATTGCGATCCCCATGCTGATACAGCAACTCGTCAACGGACTGACGCTCGGAGCGGTTTATACGCTTCTGGCGCTGTCGTTCTCGCTCGTGATGGGCATTCTCGGCATTCTCAATCTTGCGATTGCCGAACTGTTCATGATCGGCGGCTATCTCGGTTTCACACTGATCCAGGCAGGCTTTCCGCTGCCCGTCGCCGTGCTCGGCGGCATGACCGGCGCGGCCATGATCGCCATCGTGATCGAGAAGATCGGCTACCAGCCGCTGCGCGATGCGCCGTTGGTCACGCCAATGCTATCGACGCTGGGTTTCTCGATCATCCTGCAGAACGTCGCCACCAACATTTGGGGCTCGGATCCAGCCCAGCTCCCCGACGAATATTTCGGCAAGCAGTATACGCTCGGCCCGGTCAATATCGGCGAGATGCAGCTCATCGTCCTCATCGCCACTGTCGTGCTGGTGGCACTCGTCGCCTTCATCGTCCAGAAGACCCCGATGGGCCGCGCGCTGCGCGCCGTCGCCGAGAATCGCGAAGTCGCACGCATCCTGGGCGTATCCGCCGACCGCCTGACCATGCTGGCCTTCATCCTGTCTGGCTCGCTCGCCGGTGTCGCCGGCGTGTTGATCGCCCTGCACTACGGCACCATCACGCCCTATCTCGGCGTCGAGATCGGCCTCAAGGCCATCGCCGTGATGGTGATCGGCGGCACGCGCCAGATCTGGGGCGCGCTGGTCGCGGGTCCGCTGATCGGCATCGCCGAAGTGCTGACTGTCGCTTACGGCGGTTCGCAGGTCCGCGACTTCGTCGTCTACGGCTTCATGATTTTGATTTTGTTGCTGCGTCCGCAGGGCCTGCTCGGCGGTGCGCGATCCGATCAGGGGCAGCGCGTCTGATGTCGACCTATTATGCAAGCCTGCTCGCCGAGTCCGGTATCCTCCTGCTCGGCGCACTCAGCGTCTATATCATCCTCGCCACCGGCCAGCTCTCGCTCGGCAACGGCGCCTTCATGGGAATCGGCGCGTATCTGTCGTCGTATCTCACCGTCGCGCTGAATGTGCCGCTGACGCTCGCCCTTGTGATCTCGGCCATCGTTGCCGGCATCATCGGCGCGATCGTCGCCTTCCCGGCGCTGCGCCTGAAGGGCATCTATCTCGCAATGGCCACCGTCGGCTTCGGCGAAATGGTGCGCAGCTTCTTCCTCAATTTCGACGCCATGGGCGGCTCCGGCGGCTATCGCGGCATGCAGCACATTTCGGTCGGCTATGTCTGGCTGTGGGCCGGCGGCATCCTGATCGCCGTGATGCTGCTGGAACGCTCGCGCGTCTGGCTGGAAATGCAGGCGGTGCATGACGACGAGACGGCCGCCGGCCTGATCGGCCTCAATACCACCGTGACCAAGATCGTCGCCTTCGGCGTCGGCGCAGCCGTGGCCGCCATCTCCGGCGGATTGTTCGCCCATCACAATGTCTATATCGAGCCGGCCAATTTCGGCTTCGATCGCTCGATCGAATTCGTGCTGGCCGTGATCCTCGGCGGCTCCACCGTCGGGCCGGGCTCGCTGGTCGGTTCGCTTCTTCTGGTGTTCCTGCCTGAATTCCTGCGCCCGATCGCCGACTGGCGCCTCGCCGCCTTCGGTACGCTGCTGATCGTCGTGCTGCTGGTCCGGCGTCAGGGCATTCTTGATCGTTCGCTGATCCGAACACTCACCTTCCGGAGGGCCGCAGCATGAGCAACACGCTGCTTCAACTCACCGGCGTCACCAAGACGTTCGGCGGCATCCATGCGCTGTCCGGCATGGTCTGCGAGGTGCCGGAAGGCAAGATCGTCGGCGTGATCGGCCCCAACGGCGCCGGCAAGACGACCTTGTTCAATACCATCACCGGCGCCTATCGCGCCGATGCCGGCGAAGTCAAACTCAAGGGCGTCGACGTCACGCAGTGGCCGTCCTATCGCATCGTGCGCGAGGGCATCGCCCGCACCTTCCAGAACATCCGGCTGTTCGGCAGCATGACGGTCTGGGAGCATCTGCTGGTGGCGCAGCCGCACAGCGAAAGCGCGTGGCGGCGTCTGCTGCCGATCGCTTGGGCCAATCCGGCGGCGCAGGCCCGTGCCGAAGAGGTGATGGCGTTCTTCGGTCTCACCGAACTGCGCGACCGCCCGGCGAAATCCCTGCCTTACGGCATCCAGCGCAAGGTGGAGATGGCGCGCGCCGTCACCGCCAGGCCGAAGCTGCTGCTGCTCGACGAGCCCGTTGCCGGCATGAACCATGACGAGGCCGAGGAAATCCGCGAACTGATGATCCGCTTGCGCGACACCGGCCTCACCATTCTCCTGATCGAACACGACATGAATTTCGTGATGCGGCTCTGCGACTATCTCTATGTCCTCGATTTCGGCGTGCTGATCGCCGAAGGCAAGCCCGAGGACGTGCGCGCCAATCCCGTCGTCCTCGACGCCTATCTCGGAAAGGACAACTGATGCTCACGATCCGGGGCTTGCAGGTCCGCTACGGCGCCATCACCGCCGTGCGCGGCGTCGATCTCGACATCAAGCAGGGCGAGATCGTCGCGCTGCTGGGCGCCAACGGTGCCGGCAAGAGCACGATTGCGCGGTCCATCGCCGGGCTGCTGCCGTTCCAGGGCGACATCACCTATCAGGGCGACAAGCTCGCGCCCAATGCCGCCGAGAAGAACCTCCGCCGCGGCATCGCGCTGGTGCCGGAAGGCCGCGGCATTCTCGCGCGCATGACGGTGCATGAAAACCTGCTGATGGGCATCTACACGCGCAGCGACAAGTCCGCGGCGATGGCCGATGTGGAAAAGATGCTGGAGCGCTTCCCGATCCTCGGCAAGCGCCGCGACGGTCTCGCCAGTCTTCTCTCCGGCGGCGAACAGCAGATGCTGGCCATCGGCCGCGCATTGCTGTCGAAGCCGAAGCTGCTGCTGCTCGACGAGCCGTCGCTCGGCCTCGCGCCGCTGATGACCGACACGCTGTTCAAGATGATCGCCCAGTTCCGCGACGAAGGCCTCACGGTGCTGCTGGTGGAGCAGAAGGCGCGGCAGACGCTGAAGATCGTCGACCGGGCCTATCTGCTGGAGACCGGGCGCGTGGTGACGTCAGGGACGGCGCAGGCGCTGATCAACGATCCGACATTGTCGGAAGCGTTTCTGGGCGGGGGGCATTAGGCCCTCACTTGTCGTTCCGGGGCGTGGGCGGCGCTAGCCGAACGCGAACCCGGAATGACAGCCCGGGGCTACGCCCCATACCGCGCCAGCACCGGCCAGCTCTCGATACCGTTATTGTGCCCGACCACCTGATAGCTCGCATGCAGGTTCACCGTCGGATCGCAATGCGTGGTCAGCAGCAGCACGCGGCTGCCGAGTTTCGGCGCCTCCGCACCCGGCGGCACGGTGATCATGCCGTGCTCATCGCCGCCGAAGCGATAGGTCGAACCTTCCGGCACGCCTAACATCAGCGACGGCACCGGCCCGTTGAAGGCCATCGCCTTGACGCCGGCATCGACGGTGAATTCGCCGGCACGATTGACCGATGTCACCGTGGCGAGAATGAACAGGCTTGGATCGTAAGGCAGCGCACCGCCCTCGTGCTCCAGCCTGCCGTAATCAGAATCCATGAACACGTAGGAACCGACCTGCAGTTCCGTAAAGGTGCCCGTGGTATCATAGGCGCAGGCGCCCGTGCCGCTGCCGGTGACGATCGCCGCCTTGATGCCGGCTTCCGCCAGTACATGCAGATGCTCGTCGAGCATGGCGCGCACGCGCGCGGCGCCTGCCCTGCGCTCCTGCGAGTCGATCATGTGCTGCACATGCCCCGCAAAGCCCTGAATGCCGCCGAATGTCATGCCCGGCGTGGCCTCGATCAATTGCGCCAGAGCCAGCGTCGCGGCCGTATCCACCACGCCGGTGCGGCGCTGGCCGACATCGATATCGATCAAGACCTGCAGCGGACGGCTGTCCGTATCGAGCAAGTCATGCAGCACATGGATCTGGTCGGCGTGATCGACCACAATGCTGATGTCGGTGTCATCGGCAATGGCCGCGAGGCGTGCGAGCTTCGGCCGATCGGCAACAGGCGTCGTCAGCAGCAAGCCGGGAATGCCGGCCTTCGCGAAGGCCTCCATCTCGGCCACCGTGGCGCAGGAAATTCCGACAGCGCCGGCTTCGATCTGCATCTGCGCGATGCGTGTCGACTTGTGCGTCTTGGCATGCGGGCGCAATGCGATGCCGTTCGATTTGGCAAATTCTGCCATCCCCTGGATGTTGCGTTGAAGCGCAGACGCATCCAGCACCAGAGCAGGCGTCTGAATATCTGCGAAGGCCGGCAGATTGGGATCGAGCGTGTTTGTCATCACAGCAGCTTCGCGCCAAAATTCTTCGCCGGGTCCATCTCGGCAGCAAGCCTGCCCGATGGCGCGGCCGCCTTGCCGCCTTCGCGCAGCATCAGGCGTCCCTCGCCCGGCTTGCTGGCGAAGATGTCGCCATCGACAAGGACACGGCCACGCAGCAGCACCTTCTCGGGCCAGCCGGTGACGGTGCGGCCGGAGAACGGCGAGAAGCCGGCGAGATCGTGCATCATCTCATCTGATAGCATCACCTTGCGCGCGGGATCCCAGATCGCGATGTCGGCATCGTTGCCGATGGCGATGGAGCCCTTCTTCGGCAGGTTGTAGATCTGCGCCGGCGCGGTCGATGTCAGCTCGACGAATTTGGACAGGCCGAGGCGACCTTTCGACACCATGGCATCGAACAGCAGCGGCAGGCGCACTTCGAGGCCAGGCAAACCGTTGGCGACCTGCTTGAATGTCGGGTTCGGGCCGGCGCGCAGCTTGCCGGTCTCGTCATAGCGATAGGGCGCGTGATCCGACGAGATCAGTTGCAGATCGCCGAGGGCCAGCGCGTGCCACAGCGCTTCCTGATCGTCGGTCGTGCGCGCCGGCGGGCTGCACATCCACTTCGCGCCTTCGGCGCCGGGCTTGTCCATGTCCCCGGCGGTGAGGAACAGATATTGCGGGCAGGTCTCGGCGAAGATCTTGACGCCGCGGCCGCGCGCCTCGCGAATCACGGCGGCGCCTTCGCGGGTCGAGACGTGGAAGATCATCACCGGCTGGTCGAGCAATTCGCTGAACGCGATCAGCCGCGTGAAGGCCTCGGATTCCGAGACGCGCGCATGGCTGACGGCGTGATATTTCGGCGCGGTGTAGCCCTTGTCGATCAGCCGCTTCACCATCCACGCAATGACGCCGTGGTTTTCCGCGTGAACGCAGACCAGTGCTTTGGCCTCGCGCGCGGCCGCGAGGATATCCAGCAGCTTCTCGTCATCGACCTTGAGCCGGTCATAGGTCATGAAGATCTTGATCGAGGAATGGCCCTGCTTCACCAGCGCCGGAATATCCTCGGCGATCACCTTGTCGGTGACGTCCGACACGATGATGTGGAAGGCGTAGTCGATCATCGCGCCCTTCTTCGCCAGCGCCGTGTAATCGCTGACGACCTCCTGCACATCCATGCCGACATGCTGGGCGGCAAAGGAGATCACGCTGGTGGTGCCGCCGAAGGCCGCGGACCGCGTCGCGCTCTCGAAGGTGTCGGCATTCATGATGCCCGCGGCGGAGAGCTGCTCGATATGGGCATGGGCATCGACACCGCCGGGCAGAACCAGCTTGCCTGTTGCATCGATCTCTTTCTTGCCGGCTGCGAGCCCGCTGCCCAGGGCCACGATGGTTTCACCGGCAATACCGACATCGGCGGCAAACACGTCGCTCGATGTGGCGACGGTGCCACCGCGGATCACGAGATCGTAGACGGGATCGGACAAGGGCAGAACTCCGGATATTCGAACATTTTACAGGCTTTGACGCCCAACACTTTCCGGCAATACTGCTGTCCTGACAAGGAGCCTGACATGCAGCCTCGCAAGAAGATTCTGGTGGTCAATCCGAACAGCAATCCGCAGGTGACGCGCAATCTCGCGGAGGCGTTGCAACCGGTCATGTTCGATGCCGGGCCCGAGATCGAATGCGTCACGCTGGCGGAAGGACCATTGGGCGTACAGACGCAGGCCGATCTGGAAAGTGCCGTCATGCCGTTGCGCCGGCTGGTCGCCGCGGACAATTCGGCCGATGCCTTCGTCATCGCCTGCTATTCCGATCCCGGCCTGCATGTCTGCCGCGAGGCAACGCAACGCCCGGTGTTCGGCATCGCCGAATCCGGCGTGCTGACCGCGTTGTCACGTGGCGACCGTTTCGGCGTCATCGCCGTGGCGCAGGGCTCGATCGGCCGCCACATGCGTTATCTCCGCCAGATGTGCCTGATGGATCGCCTCGCGGGCGAGCGTCCGCTCAACATGACCGTGGCGGAAGCGGCTTCCGGCGACGACACGCTGGCGCGCATGATCAAGGTCGGCCGCCAGTTGAAGGACGAAGACGGCGCCAATGCCGTTGTCATGGGCTGCGCCGGCATGTCGCGCCATCGCAGCGCGCTCGAGGATGCGCTGGGCATTCCGGTGATCGATCCGACACAGGCCGCAGTGAGCATGGCCATCGGCACGGTGATGTTTCAGTAGGTTTGAGCTCCGGCAGTGAGCTCCCTCTCCCCGCTCTTGCGCGGGGAGAGGGGTGGGGTGAGGGGCGAGGCACGAATCTCGACTGAAACTCGGCAGCAATGCACCGCTCAGTGAGCGACACGAGAATCCGACACGAACGCGACTGCGGTGAACCGCCCCTCACCCGCCGCGAAGACGCGGCGACCTCTCCCCGCACAGATGCGGGGAGAGGTTAGGTCAGCGCCTCTCGTCGATTTAAGAGCGTCGTTTCACTCCGGCGGCAACACCACACCGGTCTGCGAGGTAATGCGGCCGTAATGCTCGATGCGCCGATGGCGCTTGAAGTCGAAGATGGTGTCCTTGCCGAACTTTGTGTCGTCGAGATCGACGGTGCACACCAGAAGTTCGTCGCCTTCGGTCCTGGCCTCGGCGAGGATGATGCCATTGGGATCGACGATCAGCGAGCCGCCGATCAGGGGATGACCGTCTTCATCGCCGGCCTTGGCGACAGCGACCACGAAAGTCGAATTCTGATAGGCGCCGGCCTGCACCGACAGGCGATTGTGGAACAGGCGCTGCTCCGGACCCTCGTCCGACTTCTGCGAATTCACCGACGGCGTGTTGTAGCCGAGCACGATCATCTCGACGCCCTGCAGGCCCATCACGCGGTAGGATTCCGGCCAGCGGCGGTCGTTGCAGACCATCATGCCAAAGATGCCGCCCAGCGCGCGGAACACGGGAAAGCCGAGATCGCCCGGCTCGAAATAGCGCTTCTCCAGATGCTGAAAGGCACGCTCGGTATCGAATTCCACATGGCCGGGCAGATGCACCTTGCGATATTTGCCGACGATCTTGCCGGTCTTGTCGGTGAGGATCTGGGTGTTGAAGTGATGGCCGTCCGGCGTCAGTTCGGCGTAGCCGATGGACAGCGCGATATTGGCTTTGGCGGCAGCATCGAACAGCGGCTGCGTCGCGGCGTTCGGCATCTCCGACTCGAACCAGGTGTCGACTTCCTTCTGGTCGGTCATGTACCAGCGCGGGAAGAAAGTCGTCAGCGCCAACTCCGGATAGACGATCAGATCGGCGCCCTTCCCCCTCGCTTCGTCCAGCAGCACCAGCATGCGCTCGACCACGGCCTCGCGGCTTTCGGCTTTCTGGATCGGGCCCAATTGGGCGGCGGCGACGGTCAGCTTGCGCATGGGATCATCCGGATTCGAGTGGTCAAGACATCTGCGAGAAATGCATCAAGGCTTGTATCAGGTCCCGGCCCTCGCTTCGAGCCGAATGGGCAGGCGTTAGAAGCCCCGATAAACCGGGAATTTGCTTAGCCGGATAGCTTGCCTGCCTAACAATCGGGCGCAGCATTCATGCCAGGGAACACCTTGGTTCTGCAAGAATTCTCCCTCCCCCGGAGGATTAGAGAATGACTCCCTCCGGCCTTGTGCCGTAGGTTGCGCGGGCTATGCGCCGGTTCCGTCTGCGCAGGCACGACGCAGGAGACTTCGACACCATGACCCGCCTGGAAATGACGCGCCGCACGGCGCTGCTGACCTCCGCCGCCATTGCCGCCAATGTCGCGAACCCGCTGCGCGCCTTCGCGCAGGAAACGCCCAAGAAGGGCGGCGTGTTCAATGTCCATTACGGTGCAGAGCAGCGTCAGCTCAACCCCAGCATTCAGGCCTCGACCGGCGTCTACATCATCGGCGGCAAGATCCAGGAAGCGCTGGTCGATCTCGACGCCAATGGCCAGCCGGTCGGCGTACTCGCGGAGAGCTGGGAATCCACCCCGGACGGCAAGACCATCACCTTCAAGCTGCGCAAGGGCGTGACCTGGCACGACGGCAAGCCGTTCACGTCGGCCGACGTCGAATTCACTGCCATGAACATGTGGAAGAAGATCCTGAATTACGGATCGACCCTGCAGCTGTTCCTCACCGCGGTGGAAACCCCGGACGCGCAGACCGCGATCTTCAAATATGAGCGGCCGATGCCGCTCGGCCTGCTGCTGCGCGCCCTGCCGGACCTCGGCTATATTTCGGCCAAGCACCTCTATGAGGGCAGCAGCGACATCCGGCAGAACCCGGTCAATCTCGCCCCCGTGGGCACTGGCCCGTTCAAGTTCAACAAATACGAGCGCGGCCAGTACATCATCGCCGACCGCAACGAGAATTACTGGCGCCCCAACGCGCCCTATCTCGACCGCGTCGTCTGGAAGGTCGTCACCGACCGCGCCGCGGCCGCCGCACAGATGGAAGCCGGCGACATCCAGTACAGCCCGTTCACCGGCCTGACGATTTCCGACACCGCACGGCTCTCCAAGGACAAGCGCTTCATCGTCTCCACCAAGGGCAATGAAGGCAACGCACGCACCAACACCATCGAGTTCAATTTCCGCCGCAAGGAGCTGGCGGATATCCGCGTCCGCCGCGCCATCGCCCATGCGATCAATGTGCCGTTCTTCATCGAGAACTTCCTCGGCGATTTCGCCAAGCTCGGCACCGGTCCGATCCCCTCGGTCTCCACCGACTTCTATCCGGGCCCGGACACGCCGCAATATCCCTACGACAAGAAGAAGGCGATCGCGCTGCTCGACGAGGCCGGCTTCAAGGCAGGCGCCGGCGGCACCCGCTTCTCGCTGCGCCTGCTGCCCGCGCCCTGGGGCGAGGACATCTCGCTGTGGGCGACTTTCATCCAGCAGTCGCTGGGCGAAGTCGGCATTCCCGTCGAGATCGTCCGCAACGATGGCGGCGGCTTCCTGAAGCAGGTCTATGACGACCACGCCTTCGACCTCTCAACCGGCTGGCATCAGTATCGCAACGACCCCGCCGTCTCGACCACGGTCTGGTATCGCTCGGGCCAGCCGAAGGGTGCACCCTGGACCAACCAGTGGGACTGGAAGAACGACGCCATTGACAAGGTGATCGACGACGCCGCCACCGAAATCGATCCCGTGAAGCGCAAGGCGCTCTATGCGACCTTCGTCAAGGAAGCCAATACCGAACTGCCGGTATGGATGCCGATCGAGCAGATCTTCGTCACGGTGATCACGGCCAAGGCGCGTAACCATTCCAACACGCCGCGCTGGGGATCGTCGAGCTGGCACGATCTTTGGCTTTCCGCCTGAGCCAAACTTCGCCACAATAGCCAGATGCGCATCCTGAGCCTTGCGGGGCGGCGTCTCGCCGCCTCGATCCCCACTTTGTTCCTGATCCTGATCGGCGTGTTCCTGCTGCTGCAATTCGCACCGGGAGACACGGTCGACGCCATGATGGCGCAGATGGGCGGCGGCGATGCCGCAACCGCGCGCGAGCTGCGCAAGTTCTACGGGCTCGACCTTTCGATTCCCATGCAGCTTGGCAACTATCTGTGGCGGCTGATCCGCCTCGATCTCGGCTTCTCCTCGATCTATGGCAAGCCGGTCGCCACCGTGATCATCGAACGCCTGCCGCCGACGATCCTGCTGATGACCGCGTCGCTCTCCTTCGCGTTTTTCTTCGGCCTGCTGTTCGGCGTCATTGCCGCACGCGGCGTCAACAAATGGCCGGACACGCTGATCTCCACCCTCGGCCTGGTGTTCTACGCCACACCGTCATTCTGGTTCGGGTTGATGGCCATCGTGGTGTTCTCGATCTATCTGCAATGGCTGCCGGCCGGCGGCTTCGAGGATATCGGCGCCGTGCAGACCGGATTTGGCCGCACCATCGACATCGCGCAGCATCTGATCCTGCCGACCTTGACCCTGGGGCTGATCTTTCTCGCCATTTATCTCCGCATCATGCGCGCCTCGATGCTGGAAGTGCTCAATCTCGATTTCGTCCGCACCGCACGCGCCAAGGGCCTCGACGAGACCCGCGTGGTGGTCCGCCATGTGCTGCGCAATGCCCTGCTGCCGATGGTGACGCTGATCGGTCTGCAGGCCGGCACCATGCTCGGCGGCTCCGTCGTCGTGGAGAGCGTGTTCTCTCTGCCCGGTCTCGGGCGTCTCGCCTATGAGTCCGTCGTGCAGCGCGATCTCAACACGCTGCTCGGCATCGTCTTCGTCTCGGCGCTTCTCGTGATCCTCGTCAACTTCCTCGTCGACCTGCTCTATGCCCGGCTCGATCCGCGCATTCAGGCGGAGGCGTGAGATGATGGACGCGATCAAACGCTATTTCCGCAGCCCGGCCGCCGTGGTCGGCCTGCTGCTGTTGCTGATAGTCATCGCGATGGCCATCACCGCGAGCTGGATCTATCCGCGCGATCCGCTGGCGCTGGCCGGCCGGCCGCTGATCTGGCCGTTCTCCAATCCGCGTTTTCTGCTCGGCACCGACAATTCCGGCCGCGACATCGCCGCGCAGATTTTCTACGGCGCGCGCATCTCGCTGCTGATCGGCGGCGTCGCAACTGTGATCGCCGTGGTCATCGGCGTGCTGATCGGCGCCTTTGCCGGCTATTATGGCGGCTGGGTCGACACGGTCTTGATGCGCATCACCGAAGCGTTCCAGACCCTGCCGAATTTCGTGCTGCTCCTGGTGCTGGTCGCCGTATTCGGCTCGACGCTCACCACCGTCACCATCGCCGTCGGCATCGTCTCATGGCCCGCGCCGGCGCGATTGACGCGGGCGGAATTCATGTCGCTGCGCAGCCGTGAATTCGTCCAGGCCGGACGCACGCTGGGGATGAAGGACATTCAGCTCATTCTGGGCGAGATCCTGCCCAATGCCCTGCCGCCGGTGATCGTCTATGCCAGCGTGGTGATGGCCGTGTCGATCCTGCTGGAAAGCGCGCTCGCCTTCCTGCGCCTGTCCGATCCCAATGTCGCATCATGGGGCAATCTCATCGGCCTTGGCCGCGATGTGCTGCGCGTGCAGTGGTATGTCTCCGCAATCCCCGGCATCGCCATCCTGCTCACGGTGCTGGCGGTGTCGCTGGTCGGCCAGGGCCTCAATGATGCGCTCAATCCGAGACTGAAAAGCCGATGAGCGCCGCGGACAACACGATCCTCACCATTGAAGGCCTGAGCGTGAAGCTACCGAAAGGCGCCGACCGCTCGCATGCACTGAACGGCGTCTCGCTCGCCATCAACGCCAACGAGATCGTCTGCGTGGTCGGCGAATCCGGCTCCGGCAAGTCTGTCATGGCCAACGCCATCATGCGACTGCTGCCCGGCGAAGTCGCGATCGATGGCGGCCGCGTGCTGTTCGAGGGCAAGGATCTCGCCAGCGCCAGCAATGCCGAGATGCGCAAGGTGCGCGGCGCCGGGATCGCGATGATCTTCCAGGAGCCGATGACGGCGCTCAATCCGCTGCGCACCATCGGCGACCAGATCGGCGAGATGTTCGAGATCCATACCGAACTCTCGAAGGCCGAGATCAAGGCGCGCGTGCTGGCGCTGCTTGCCGACGTGCACATTCCCGATCCCGCACAGGCGGCGCGCGCCTATCCGCACGAACTTTCCGGCGGCCAGCGCCAGCGCGCGATGATCGCCATGGCGCTGGCACTCGATCCGCGCCTCCTGATCGCGGATGAGCCGACTACCGCGCTCGACGTCACCACGCAGGCGCAAATCCTCAAGCTGATCAAGGAACTGCAGACCCGCCGGAATACGGCAGTGCTGTTCATCACCCACGATTTCGGCGTGGTTGCCGAGATCGCCGACCGCGTCGTGGTGATGCAGCACGGCAATGTCGTCGAGCAAGGCGCCGTGAAGGATGTGCTGACCGATCCGCAGCATCCCTATACGCAGCAACTGATCGCCGCCGTGCCGCCGCTGACGGCGCCGCCGCCGCGAGCGCTTTCAGAGGATATCATCCTCGATCTCGCCGATGTCTCGAAGACCTATCGCAATGGCGGCTTCCTCGGCCGCGGCGTGCGCGTGACCCATGCGGTGAAGTCCGTGTCGCTGCAACTGCCGCGTGGCGCGACGCTGGGCATTGTCGGCGAGTCAGGTTCGGGCAAATCGACGCTGGCGCGCTGCATCATCAGGCTGATCGATCCCGATGGCGGCGCGATCGTGCTGGAAGGCAAGGACTGGGCGAAGCTCACACGCGACGAGGTGCGCCACGAGACCAAGCATATCCAGATGGTGTTTCAGGATCCGTTCGCTTCGCTCAATCCGCGCCGCAAGGCCGGCGATCTCGTGGCACAGGGGCCGATCGTGCACGGCACACCACGCGCCGAAGCCGTGGCGAATGCGAAAGAACTGTTCAGGCTGGTCGGTCTCGATCCCTCGGCCATCGATCGCTTCCCGCATGAATTCTCCGGCGGCCAGCGCCAGCGTATCGGCCTTGCACGTGCGCTCGCGCTGAAGCCGGCTGTGCTGGTGGCGGATGAAGCCGTGTCCGCGCTCGACGTCTCCGTGCAGGCGCAGGTGCTGACAATGCTGCACGAGCTGCGCGAGCGACTCGGCCTCTCCATCGTCTTCATCACGCACGATCTGCGCGTTGCCGCGCAGATCTGCGATCTTGTCGCTGTCATGAAGGACGGCGAAGTGGTCGAGCACGGATTGGCCGGCGAGGTCTTCGGCAATCCGCAGCATGCCTATACGCAGGCCCTGCTGGCCTCGATCCCCGGCGGCGATTTCGCGCGCAGCCGGAAGCCGGTGACGGTGTAGCTCCATCCCTCATGGTGAGGAGCGCGCACTTGCGCGCGTCTCGAACCATGAGATGGCTAGGTTCCGAGCTCGCGCCCATCCTTCGAGACGCCGCTGCGCGGCTCCTCAGGATGAGGGCTGAGTGTGTGGCGTCCGCTACGCCATCTCCTTCGCATCGCGACGCCGATAGACCAGCAGCATGAAGGGCGCGAGCAGGCGCATCAGCCCGTGTGCCGCGATCGGCACCGGCTCGGAGAAAGGCAGCGCCAGCTCGCTCTCCGGCACGCCGCGCACCACCTTCGAGAATTCATCGCCGAGCGCCACCGACAACGCGACGCCGCGGCCGTTGCAGCCGGTCCAGCCATAGGCATTCTGCCCAAGCTTGTGCATGCGCGGCAGGAAATCCGTGGTCATACCGACATAGCCGTTCCAGACATAGTCGAACTGGACATCGCCGATAACAGGCCACAGCCGCTTCAACCGCTCGGCCACCATCACCTTCAACCGCTCCGTCTTGTCGCCGAGCCCGACCACATTGCCGCCGGTGACCAGACGATTGCGCGCATCGTAGCGCGCGAAATAGAGCTCGCCATGGGTATCGGACATCGACTGCCGGCCGGGGATGATGGTCTTGCGCGCCTCGTCCGACAACGGTTGCGTCGCCATCTGCCAGGACAGCACCGGCATCACCTCACTGGCGATAACCGGGGAGAGTTGCCTGGAAAATTCGCCGGTATAGGCATTGGTGGCGACGACCAGGCTGCGCGCGCGAACCTCGCCGTTCTTCGTCTTGACGATCCAGCGATCGCCCTTGCGCTCGTAACTCTCCACCGGCGAGCGCGCATAGATGCGGCCGCCCTGCTCCAGCACCACGCGTGCGAGCCCCCGGGCCAGCGCCAGCGGATTGATGTGGCCGCCGGTCCTGTTCCAGAAGCCGCCGAACCATGCGTCAGAGCCAAGCAGCGTGCGCATCTGCTCGCGCGAGAGCAGCTCCACCGGCGCGCCATGCTTCGACCATTGGCGCACGCGCCGTTCGGCGATCTTGATGCGGCCGGGCGAATGCACCGGCTGAATCCAGCCGTTCTGCTCAGCCTCGGCCTGAATCTGATAGCGGCGCGTCAGATCGAACAGGATCGAGGCGCTGTCGCGGATCAGCCCGACGAGACGCTCGCCGGCGGCGCCATAGCGCTTGATAATGTCTTCAGGATCGGGCCGCGACAGCGTCGGGATCACCTGGCCGTTATTGCGCCCCGAGGCGCCCCAGCCCGGCTCCACCGCCTCGATGACCGCAACGTCGACACCGGCTTCGCGCAGATGCAACGCCGTCGAGAGCCCCGTGAAACCGCCGCCGATGACGACCACATCGGCCTCGACCGGGCCTGTCAGCTCGGGCAAGTCCGGCCCCGGAGGCGTGACGCCGGCCCACAGCGACTTCGGCCAGGGCACATTTGCGGTATCCATCGTCACGCCTTTCTGCAGCATCAATCATGCGTTGCGCCGCGCAACCGGACATAACCGTTCTCTTGCGGCACCCCTGCATTCTGCATAGTTTACGCGCCTGATCCATTGCAAGGTAATGAGCACGTGACGCTGAAAAACATCGTTGGAATCGACCACGCCGTGGTCGTCGTGAAAGACCTCGACGCGGCCGCCGCGAACTGGAAGAGCCTCGGCTTCACCGTCTCGCCGCGCGGCACCCACAGCGCCAAGATGGGCTCGGGCAATTACACCATGATGCTCGGCCCGGACTATGTGGAGCTGCTCGGCGTGCTCAACGAGACCGAGCACAATGCGCCGACGCGGGCGTTTCTCGCCAAGCGCGGCGACGGCATCGAACGCATCGCCTTCACCACCACCGACGCCACCGTCGGCGCCGAGGAAATCCGCGCGCGCGGCTATACGCCGATCGGTCCGACCGATTTCGAACGCCCGGTGACAATGCCGGACGGCACGCAGAGCGCAGCGAAATTCGCCACCTATCAGTGGCCCTATGAGGAAGCCCCGGGCGGCCTGCGCATCTTCGCCTGCCAGCACAAGACCCGCGAGACGGTGTGGATTCCCGAACTGCAGGTCCATGCCAATACGGCGAAGCGCCTGAAGAAGGTGTTCATCGTCACGCCTGAGCCGGAGAAGGACGCGCAGCACATGGCGAAGCTGATCGACGGCGCTCCACGCACCGAAGCCGATGGGGCCGTGACCGTGCCGTCAGGCGGCGACCGCGCGGACTTCGTGTTCGTCACGAAGGACGTGCTCGCCAAGCACTTCCCCGGCACATCGCTGGCCGGCATTCCGGACCGCGGCGGCATTGCACTGGTATTCGGCGTTGCTGATGTTGCAGCGGCCGAGAAGGTGATCGGTTCAGCCGGCAGCCGCAGCGATGTCGGCGTCGTCGTGCCGCCGAGCAAGGGCAACGGCGTGCTGCTGGCATTTGTGCAGGATTGAGATCAACTGTCATTCCGGGGCGCGAGCGCCACTTGGCGATCGCGAACCCGGAATGACGAGTGAAAAAACGCTACGCCCGCACAGGCGCCTCACCCAGATCCCAGAACAACCCCGCCATGATGTTCAACGCTTCTACCGTCACCGGCAGAAGAATGTGTTCATCGGGCGCATGCTGCGAGCAGCCCGGATAGGAATGCGGCACCCACACGGTGGGCAAGCCCAGAATATCCGTGAACACATCGTTCGGCAGCGAGCCGCCGAAATTCGGCAGCAGCGCCGGCGCCTTCCCCGTCGTCTTGCGCACGGACTCCACCGCCCAGCCGACCCATGGATTATCGATATCGGTGCGTGACGCCGAGAAATACTGTGACTGGCTCACCTTGATATCGCCGAAGCCGTTGGCCGCGAGATGCTTCTCGATCGCCGGCACGACGTTTTCGATATCGGTGCCCACGACAAAGCGTAGCTGCAGCACCGCGCTTGCCTTGCCCGGAATGGCATTGGCGGGATTGTTGATATTACCGGCATTGATGGCCAGCACTTCCAGCGTATTCCACGCATAGAGCCGCTCGGCTGGCGACAGACCGTCTTCGCCCCAGTTCTCCGAGATCGAAGGTTCATCGGCGGTCGGCGCGACGATCACATCGGCCAGCGCCGCGCGGATCGCATTGGAGACCCGCGGCGGCTTCAGCGCATCGAGCAGGATACGACCGTTCTTGTCGACCAGCGTCGCGATGGCCGACGCCAGGATCGTCGCGGGATTGGCCAGCAGGCCGCCCCAGTTGCCGGAGTGATGCGCGCCCTCGCGCAGTTCAATATCGAGATGAATGCGGCGACCACCGCGGCAGCCGAGAAAGATCGTCGGGCGCTCGGCGGAAAGACGCGGGCCATCGGAGGCGAGGAACAGGTCGGCCTTCAGCTCGTCGCGATGCGCATCGCAGATTGTCGGAAGATCGGGCGAGCCGATCTCTTCACCCATCTCGATAATGAATTTTGCATTGAAGCCCAGCTTGCCGCCGCGCGCCTCATGCACCGCGCGGAGAGCCGCGATGTTGATCGCATGCTGGCCCTTGTTGTCCGCGGTGCCGCGGCCATAGACGCGCTCGCCAACCGTCGTGCAGCGCCATGGATCGAGACCATCCCGCCACTCGCCTTCCATACCGCCGACCACGTCGCCATGGCCATACATCAGCACGGTCGGCAGATCCGCGCTCTCGCGATAGTCGGCGAGCAGACACGGTCCCTTGCCGCTCGGTGAACGGACCAGCTTGGTCGTGAAGCCGAGCGCCGTGAAGGCCGGCGTCAATTCCTGTTCGAGATAGGCGCGCAGCTCATCGCCGCGCTTGTCGCTCTGGCTTTCGGTCTTGTAGCCCACCATGCGGTCGAGCATCCCGAGAAACTCGCCGGAGGTGAACTGCGCGTTGACCCGCGCGATGGCATCGATCCGCGACATCTCAGAGCGTCGCCATCACGGCTTCCGCCTCGGTGAGGAGACGGTCCGCATGGGCTTCGGTGAACACCAGCGGCGGGCGAACCTTCAGTACATTGGCATGAGGACCAGTCGCCGAAATCAGCACCCGACGCGCGCGGAGACCATTGACCACGGCCGATGCAGCCGCAGCATCCGGTTCCCTGGTGCTGCGATCCTTCACGAGTTCAACGCCGATATAGAGGCCGGAGCCGCGGACGTCACCGATCTGCTCGTATTTCTTCGCCAGCGCATGGAAGCCGTCGCGCAGGACCTTGCCGGTGCGGAGCGAGTTCTCGACCAGCTTCTCGTCGCGAATGACGTTCAGCACCGCCTGCGCGGCCGCCATCGCCACGGTATTGCCGCCGAACGTATTGAAGTAGCGGTTGTCGCGACCGAATTTCTCGACGATCTCCGGCAGCATCACAGCAGCCGCGACGGGATAGCCGTTGCCCATCGGCTTGCCCATGGTGATGATATCCGGCGTGATGCCGTGGCGCTGATAGCCCCACAGTTTTTCGCCGCTGCGGCCGAAGCCGGATTGCACTTCGTCGGCGATGAACACGCCGCCGGCCTTGTGCACGACATCAAGCACCGGCTTCAGCACGTCCGTCGGATGCGAGAAGATGCCGTCGGACGAGAACATCGAATCCGCGATGAAGGCGGCGACACCAACGCCGCGGCGCTGCAGGTCAACGATCTGCTCGGACACTTTCTCGGCCATCCACGCACCGATCTTTTCCGGCGCGATGCGATAGGAATCCGGCGCGGGCACGCGGCGCACATAGGTGCCGAGCGGCGAATAGGGCCCGAGCGATGGCGAGAAGCCGGCGGTCAGCTCCGAATTGCCGTGATAGGCCTCCTCGGTGATGATGATGCCCTGATTGCCGGTGTGATGCTTGGCCATGCGGACGGCGAGATCATTGGCTTCCGAACCGGTGCAGGTGAACATCACATGCCGCTTCGGCCCGTCGAACGTGCCGAGCAGGTCCTCGGCGTAATCGAGAATGCCCTTCTGGATGTAACGCGTATGGGTGCAGATGGTCTGCGCCTGCTGGGTGATCGCATCGACCACGCGCGGATGGCAATGGCCGACCGACACCACGTTGTTATAGGCATCGAGATATTCGTTGCCCTCGGAGTCATAGAGCAGCACGCCTTTGGCGCGCGCGACCTCGACCGGGTTGCTGTAGAACAACCGGTAAGCTGGGCCGAGCAGATCGCTGCGGCGCGCGACGAGCTTGCGGCTCTCTTCGGTGAGGCCGGTGGCCGTCGCGGGGTCGAAGCCGTTGACCATCTTGCCGCGCTGGGCGCTGGTGGTGGCGGTCATGTTCTTGTTTCCTCTGGAAGCAGGGTCGGATGTGGCGGAAATTATCTGGCGAAGCTCATCAGTTGATCGGAGATCTCGTCCATCGAGCGGGCGATGAACCAGTCCATCTGGACCCAGGTCTGCTCGTTGTTGCGCAGGACATAGGCGGCGACGGACGGCACGCGATTGGCCATCGCGGTGGACAGCAGCAGGCGCGTCGCCAGCCGGGAGAAGATCAGATGCGGAATGAGGCTGAGCTCTTCCGCCGTCAGATCGGCGATGGAGAGATAACCTTTGAGGAGATCGCGGCCATCGGCAAAGACATCGCCATCCATTGCAACGGGCAACTGGTTGAGCATCGCCGTCGACGCGTCGATGGCAATTGCAGTGCGGACGGTATCGCCGAAATCGATGATGCCGCTGACGAAACCCGGCAGCGCGGCATCGACGACGACATTGGAGCGCGTGAAATCGTTATGCAGTACCTGCTTGCGACATTTTTGAAGCCGGCCTTCGATGGCGGCAAAGCGCTCCAGCGCCACCTCGACCTTGCGACGCTGCGCCGCATCAGTGATTTCCGCGAGCAGATCGCGCAGCGTGAGCAGATTCTTCACGTCCCATGCGACGACCCGGGAATCCGACGGATGGCTGAAATCCGCCAGCGCGAGGCGAAGCCGCGCCAGCAATTTGCCGATCTCGGCACGACCGGATGCCGTGGACGGCACCTCGCTCAGAGGCTGGCCTTCGAGATAGGACATCATCCGCGCCTGACGGCGCTGGCCGGCGCGATCGAGATAGCTGAAATGCCGCTCGCCCTTGTCGTTGGGGATGATGCGCGGCACCGGAAGGTCGGGCGCGCGCGCCGCGACGTGATCGAGCACCTGCACCTGCAGATCAATCTCGGGAATGTCCTCGACGGGATTCGCAACCTTCAGGATAAAACGCGGCCCGCTGGCAGGCGCGATCCGGAACGTATCGTCCTTCTCGGTAGCGAAGCGCGTGGGGCGCCCCTCGATGCCAAAACGTTCGCGGGCGAGGTCGACAGCCTCATCGTCCGCCATGTTCGTATACGATGCCGCGAGTCCGCCCTGCATTGCAATCGGACGCGCGGGAGTCTCAAATGTCACCGGAATTGATCCATCTCGATTCGGAACCCGGTACAGCGCGACCGGTATGCCCGACCATAGCAATGCTGTTCCCGCTTGTCAGTGCGTCCGAGCGGATGGGGGCATTTTCGATGAATTAAGCCCGCATTTTCTGCCTGAGCTGCCTATTTGGGCATGGATGCCACGAAGCCCTGGGGATCGATTGATCGCGCGGTTGCTATTTGCCTCTGACGGCACCGGGGCCGCGAACGTCGCTGATCGGCACGCAGCTCTTCTTGCGACGCTGATTGTTCGGTGCGCCCTGCACCTTCAGCACCTTGCCGGCAGAGCACGACCCGTTGTCGACGAACACGGTCGCATACGGGTCCATCATCAAAGGTTCGAAGGACAGAAATTTCTGGGCGAAGCACGGCTGAGCAACGGCCGATAGCAACAGGCCGAGAAGAAGAACACGCACAATAGTTATCTCACATAGATGACAAGACTGCCGATCACCACCAGGGCCGCGATAGCAAGGATATGGGCGCATGCGATCGAAACCGCCTCTATGGCGGAACCGGCCTTCTCCCTGAACCCCGACTCTTTGAATCGGAGCATAGGCATGCGAGACGCCACTTGCGCCTTGAAACGAGGTTCAGTCAATGAGCAGTCCCCAAAAGCCGACGCAAGATGTGTCCCACTTTGCCGGCAAGCAAAGACTTGCGGTCAAATGAGGCGACAGTGAGTCAGGGCAACAACCGACAATGATCGCCGGGACTCGCCGACTAGTTGGATTCCATAATCCATGCCCTGCCCGCTTGCGCGACGGATGGCGAAACGTCGCGGCCGCAAAACTCCGCAGCGCGCTCGAACTGCTCCTGAATTTCCGATGTTACCACACCATTGGCGGCATCGAGTTCCCGCAGCGAGATCGTCGATGTGAAGGTTCCGGCAAAACAGTTGCAGAACTTTCTGGAATCGTTCGAAGGCCTGTTCGGCCGCTTGCGAAAGTGGTTCGAACAGCTTGTTTCCAGATTGTTCGCCATCTGATCGATTTCGTTCGCATAGGTCGGCGATGCGATGACGGCGGCAAGCGCCAATGCAAGTGCAGTTTGTCTCATGGTGCAATCATAACCCCGGTCCTCTGCCAACGCATCGTCACTCTCGCGTCATCCTCAGGTTCCACGCGAGAAAGCCCCTCACGCGCCTGTGTTCGCTATTCCGACATTCTGGGTTGAATTGTCGCAATTGTGACGGTTGAACGAATGAGCCGCATTGGCCATGTTCGCGAATGCAACGGATACCGAAACTGATTGCGATTCTGGCGATTTGCGGTCTGAGCGCCGCATTGTTCGCTTATTCGATTGGTTCACTGGTCATCGACGATCTCGGCATTTCCAGCAGACATGTCAGATCGATAGCGCTACACTGTGCAGGACTGATTGCGCTGTTTCTTGCGCTCGAATTCCTGAGCACCATCTGGACCACGCCGTTGCAGGATAGCGGCATGCCCCATAGGGAATCCTTCATGCACAAGATCACCAAAGCCGACATCGTATTCTCCGTCGGCCGCGGCCTCGTCATGGCTGCAGCCGTCATAGGCGCCACGTATTTTCTCGGAAGCTGGTATCTCGGCGGAAACGACTTCGAATCGCTCTATCAAACCGAGACATATAGCGATGCATCCACGACGCCGCGCGTCGAGCACGCGACCGCGCCGGCCACTGCCGAAGAAGCGACGCAGTAAAGATCCTGCGCGCTCTCCCGCCTCCGCGTGGGATCGCGGATCAGTAGGCCACTGCTTGTGGCCGGCCGACGCCGCTGTAGAGAAATCCGTTCCGCGTCACTTCATCCGGCGAATAGATGTTGCGGAGATCGATGATCACCGGACAGGCCATGATCGCCGCCATCTCCTTGAGATCCAGCGCGCGGAATTGCTCCCATTCGGTAACGATGACCATGGCGTGGCAACCGCGCGCGCATTCATAGGGCCCCTCGCAAAAGGTGACGTTTTCAAACACCTTCTTCGCCTGCTCCATGCCCACGGGATCATAGACCCGCACCTCTGCGCCCATATCCTGCAATGCCGTGATCAGCGGAATCGACGGCGCGTCGCGCATGTCGTCGGTATTGGGCTTGAAGGTCACGCCGAGAATGGCGATGGACTTGCCCCGCAGATTACCGCCAAAGGCATGAGCCACCTTGCGCGCCATCGCGCGCTTGCGCTGGTCATTAACGGCCACAACCGTCTCGACGATGCGCAACGGCGCTTCGTAATCCTGGCCGGTCTTGATCAATGCCAGCGTGTCCTTCGGAAAACACGAGCCGCCATAGCCCGGCCCGGCATGCAGGAACTTCAGGCCGATCCGGTTGTCGAGGCCGATACCCCGCGCGACTTCCTGCACATTGGCACCCACCTTCTCGGCGAGATCGGCTATCTCGTTGATGAAGGCCACCTTGGTCGCAAGGAACGAGTTGGCGGCGTATTTGGTCAGCTCGGCCGTGCGGCGATCCGTATACATGATCGGCGATGAATTGAGATGCAGCGGCCGGTAGACTTCCGCCATCACGTCCTTGGCGCGCTGGTCGGCGGAACCGATGACGATGCGATCGGGATGTTTGAAGTCTCTGATAGCAGCGCCTTCGCGCAGGAATTCGGGGTTCGAGACCACGGCGAATTCGGCATCCGGGTTCTCCTCGCGGATGATGCGCTCAACCTCGTCGCCGGAACCGACCGGCACCGTCGACTTGTTGACCACGACGGTGAACTTCTTGATGGCCTTCGCGATCTCGCGCGCCGCTGCATAGACATAGGAGAGGTCCGCATGGCCGTCACCGCGCCGCGAGGGCGTGCCGACGGCGATGAACACCACCTCGGCCGCACCGACAGCGGATTCGACGTCGGTAACGAATTTCAACCGTCCCTGCTTGGCATTGCTCGCCACCAGCGCATCGAGACCCGGCTCATGGATCGGGATCTCGCCACTGTTCAGCGCATCGATCTTTCCCTGATCCGTATCGACGCATGTGACGTGATGGCCGAAGTCCGAAAAGCACGCCCCCGACACGAGCCCCACATAGCCCGCGCCAATCATGGCAATTCGCATTGCATGTCCTGTCTTGTAAACAGTCCGCGGTCAGAACGACCCGGACATCCCCCGAGAATTCCGCATGCGCCTCAGCTGTTGAGGATCAACTCGCCGTCGAGATGCTGCGGAAAGAAAAAGAAGTTGTTGACGTAGGCTTGCCCGGGTTTGCGGCCACCATTGGGCAGCAGCGCATCGGCGTCCTGCATTTCCCCGGCATCGAAATGATCGATGGAGACCACCGCGTCGTCCTGGAGGAAGAAACCGCGATAGGATTTGTCGCGAAAGAAATCGAACACCGAGCGCGTCGCCTCGGCACGGTGGCGATCCTCCGCCTCGACCAGGAACACGGGCTGACACCGGTCGATCAGCCCGACGGCGCCCTGCAGGACGTTCAACTCGTGCCCCTCGACGTCCACCTTCACGAAGGACACATCTTCACGCACGACACCATCGAGACGCGCCAAAGGAACATACGTCGCGACCAGTTGCTTCACCGACGGCTCATATTGCTGCTCGAGCGAGGCCCGTCCGTAAACGAGCCCGTCCTCGCCTTGCGGCGTGTAAAGCTCGGCATCGCCTTCATGATCCGAGAGCGCCACTTCATGAATGCGGACATTGGACGCCGAGGTCCGCCGCAACAGGTCGGCCATCTCGTGCGACGGCTCGAACGCATGGACCTGACCGGACAGCCGCGCCAGTTGCTGGGTATAGAGACCGCAATTGGCGCCGACATCGACCGTGACAGCGCCCTGCGGCACGATCTTGTCGAGATAGGCAAGTTCCCGCTCCGCCGATTTGGGACGCTTCATGAAGCGCCAGCGCAGATACATCGAGGGGAAAGCGTCTTTCAGGAGCTGCTTGGTCCGTTGCGTCGCAGTCATGGCTGTCACCCTTCGTTCGAGGCTCGTTTCAAGGCAAAAAAATCCAGGCGTCCGGCGATGCTCCGCCAGCGCAATGTCTGCAATGTGTGATGTGGGCGCCGCGCTCTCGCTCAGACGATCGTCGGCATCAGAAGCCACTGCCGGAGAGGAATTCGCGCCGAACAGTCTGCACGATGATCATGATGTCCATGCGCATCGACCATTTTTCGATATAATCGAGGTCGTAATCGATGCGCGAGATCGCCCGTGGCGCCTCGACGGTGCTGCCGCGGCAGCCGCTCACCTGGGCCAGACCGGTGATGCCGGGCCGTGCACTGTGACGCGTAAAGTAATACGGCACGAGATCTTCATAGAGCACGTTGGCGGCCAGCATGCCCGGCACATGGGGCCGCGGCCCAACCAGGGACATATCGCCCTTGAGTACGTTGATGAGCTGCGGAATCTCGTCGAGGCTGGTCTTGCGCAGCAGCTTGCCGATCCGCGTCACCCGGGCGTCGCCTTCGACGGTCTGCTGAATGCCGCGCTTGTCGCCGGCATCGGTGCGCATCGAGCGGAACTTGTAGATCTTGAAGAACCGGTTGCGGTAGCCGTAGCGATACTGAGTGAAAAACACCGGACCCGGGGAGGTCGCCTTGATGATGATTGCGATGGTGATCAGCAGCGGCGCCAGGAACAGCAGGGCCGAGCCCGCGGCAGCCATGTCGAACAATCGCTTGGCAATCGACTCCGATGGCTCGCACCGCGCCACCTGGCCGGTCCGGCGGCGGCGATAGGCACTGTTGCGATAGGACCCATGCCCGGCAAACTCGACCGGCCGCACGGAAATGAACTGCCGCTCCTTCCAGAGCGGCGTCACCTTGTTGCGATCAAAACCAACTGAAACTGTAGAGGCCATGCTCTCGCTCCCTGCTGGAACTTGGTGCGCGATAATCGGATAGAAACATGCCCATGTGGCAGGCATGCGAACTCAGAGCCCTTCCCGTCGACAAACATTCGCAATTGCGAAACCATGTTCATCGACCAGCAAGAACCTTCATCACTGAAGATTTCTTAACTGTGCGAACGAATTGGGGCGGCAAAACGGTATTGGCGTGCAACGTTACGCAGTCGCAATATTGATATAATTGTGCGACGCGCAAAATTCTTTGTGCACGGAAGCGGTTAGATCGTTTTGCGCATCTATTGCGCTGCATCTCATTCACGGCAGCCATGCAAAATAATTGAACTACCGAGATCGCTGAATTGCATCGCGTCGTTGCGAGATCGGGTGCATGATCTCTGCAATTAACAAATCGCCACCAAGCGGCAATCGATTCGAGCTTGATTTTTCATTCGACACTAAAGCGCGTCCATTATGTTGCGCACTGAGAATGCTCACTCCGCCAGATATTGCCGGCATCGCCATGGTCGCTCGACGAACACCTCAGATGAATAGAGGGGACATCTCATTTCCCCCGCGGGTGATCGGCGCGGATACGGCGGCGACGTCCAGCCCTGTGGATAGCGCTACCCGCGAGGTGCGTAACGCATCTGGCCGCAGACTGCGAAATAGACTTCTTCTGATCAACGCGGCCGTCTGGGTCGCTGTGATCGTCGCCTGTCGCATGATTTTCTTCTGAGCTCCTGACGATCCTCAAAGCTTTATGAGTCTCAAGGCATTACGCAACCGATTGAAATTGACCGCGACGGTTCCCTGATCGTAGTTTGCACACAATGCCGCGCTCCCTCTCCAGGTCAGGTTCGAACAAGGCGGCCCTGCCGCCCGATACGCGCATCTATGCTATCGGCGACATTCACGGACGCGCCGACCTGCTGCAGGAAACCATCGCGCGTATCGATGAGGACATTCAACGTCGCCCGATCGCCTATGCGGCAGAGGTCTATATCGGCGATTACATCGATCGTGGCGCGGATTCAAAAGGTGTGATCGATTTGCTGGCAGTCCGCATGGTTCATAACCATGCAATCTGCCTGCGCGGCAATCACGAAGCTATCCTGGAAGACTTTCTGGCAGATGCCAGCGTGCTCGATTACTGGCGCCAGCTCGGCGGCCTCCAGACCCTTGCATCCTATGGCGTTTCTCCATCACGGACCGCGACCGCGAGCGACGTACAGCAAGCCTTCCACGCCGTGTTCCCGCCGGCACATGACGCTTTCTTGCGCTGTTTGCGGAACAATATCAGATGCGGCGACTTTCTCTTCGTTCACGCGGGCATACGCCCGAACGTCCCGCTATCATCGCAAGATCCTCACGATCTGATGTGGATTCGAAATGAGTTTCTCGATTCAAAGAACGATCATGGCGTCTATGTGGTGCACGGACACACCCCGGTTCCCCATCCTGATATCAGAGACAACCGTGTGAATATCGACACGGGGGCGTGGCACAGCGGAACTCTCACTTGCATCGCCATCGAAGGCACCGAGATTCTGGTTCTGTAAAAACACACTAGTACGCAATCAGCGCACTCTGTGAGCACACCACATTCTTTCGCCGCTTTTTGTCGGACACTCTCGCGCGCGAATGTCATCCGTTCAATTGTCATCGAATTGATGCAGATGATCACAGTGATGTTGTGTTGGGGGTCTAACATGTTGCGAACGAACCGATGCGCCGGCATCTTGATAGTGCCGGTGCTTTCACTCCTGCTTGCTGCAGTCGTTCCGTCGATCGCGCTCGCGCAAGACCAACGGATTTCTGCAGCCTCGCCGTCAGGCACCTATCTTCTTGGACCGACTGACAGGATCCGTCTGAAGGTCTATGGCGAGGCTGATATCACCGGCGAATACGAAGTCGACAGCAACGGATTCGTATCGATTCCACTTGCGGGCCACGTGAAGGCCGCTGGGCTGACCACACGGCAACTGGAAAAGGGCATCGCGTCCGCACTAGCCAAGGGAATCGTGCGAGACCCACGCGTGAATGTGGAAATCGCGCTGTATCGCCCCTTCTATATCCTCGGCGAGGTGAAGAAGAGCGGTGAATATCCTTATCGTACGGGTCTCACAGTGATGGACGCGGTCGCGACCGCAGGTGGATTCACCTATCGCGCCAATGAGAACAAAGTGTATTTGCGTCGATCGGGCTCAACCGTCGAAGAAATCCATGCTCTCGATTCACCCGTGCTGATATTTCCCGGCGACAATGTTCGTGTCCCGGAACGATACTTCTGAGCTCATCATTTTTGATTTTGTCTGATGTGTAGTGACAACGCGCGCCTTCATGTCGCGCGTCGCCATAGTCTCGACTTTTTGCGATGCGTATTCTTGTGCACTGCGATGATTTCATTTCGCACTTCACACTGAAGGCAGCAAGGAGAGGACGTTTCATCAGACGAGTGTTGAGTGCGCTAGTGGGGGCGCGACATTCATCACGGGCTTGCTGAGTTTGTAAGCGCCGAGGTGAATTTCTAAGCGGCAATCAAGTCTCGACGACAGTTCGATAGCGGGGAAATGCAGTTCCTTCGCAAGGGATGAGTGATGAAATGTATGCTTGCGTCAGCAGGATCGGATGCGATCAGCGAAGGACCGGAGGGGCTGCGGTCGATTGCCGTCGCGCGCCGCGCCCTTCGCATCGCTCCGTGGCCAGCCACCGTGATCCTGCTTGGTATTGCATCACCCGCCAATGCTCAGGCGATTCCGGCGACCAACGACGAACTCGCGCCGCCCTGGAATGCGCAACGGATTTTCGAGCCGACCGCGCTGCCCGATCTGGCCGATCGGGATAGTCGGGAAGAAGTAGCGCCCGAGGACATGCCAGTGAAAAAGAGACAGCAACCTGGTTATGAACCCGTCGGCATCCGCCAGGGATCCTGGATGTTCAACCCGTCGCTGATGACGGGCGCGCTCTATGACAGCAATGTGTTTGCCTCGAACACCCAGAAGCGCGGCGACGTCGCGGCGGTGATCGAGCCGAGCCTGCGTGCTCACACGCTGTGGGAACGACACGGCATCGACATCAAGCTCAATTCACGAACCACGGCCTATAACGAAAATTCGAGTCTCGACCAGACCGATGTGAGCCTGAAGGGCGCCGGCTGGATCGATATCGCCAATGACATGGTCGTGCTGGGCAGTTTCCAGATCGCGCATCTCAACGAGGGTGTGGGCTCACTGAGTTCGCCCGCCAACGCCGTGACGCCGACTCCTTATAACCTGATGTCCGGCGACCTCACCGTCCGCAAGGAATTCAACCGGCTCGCGACATCGATCGGCGCGCGGGTCGATTCGTACGATTACGGCACGGCGCGTGCGCAGGATGGCAACCTGATCGACCAGAGCAGCCGCGACGGCCAGATCTATGCGCTTCATGGCCGCGTCGATTATGCGTTCTCGCCGGTGCTCGGCTGGTTCGGCGGCGTCGAAGGCAACCAGCGCAATATCCGCGGCATGCCCGGCCAGACGCTGGACTCCACCGGCTATCGCGCCCTGTCCGGCTTCACGGTCGGTTTCGGCAATTTGATCCGCGGTGAATTCGGCGGCGGCTATGTCGAACAGCGTTTCGACAATCCGCTGATCGGCACCGTCGACGGACCATCCTATCGCGCCAAGCTCACCTGGAGCCCGACGCGGCTGATGGACATCCACGTCAAGGCCGAACAACTCGTGACGCAGACATCCGATACGAGTTCGACCGGCGTGCTGGCCAATGCCGTGCAGGTCGGTGTCGACTACGAACTGCGTCGCAACGTCATCCTGTCGCTGACGGGCGCCTATGAAGTCGACCGCTTCTTCGGCCAGTCCCGCAAGGACCGCGTAACCACGACGAATGCCAGCGTGAAGTATCTGATGAACCGCTTCAGCGCGATCTCGGCCTATCACCGCTACACATCGCGCGACAGCGATATACCCACCTTCAGTTACGACAAACATCAGGTAGGGCTCAATGTTACAGCGCAATTTTGACCAGCCCTTTCCGGCGCCCCCGGAGCCGGTCCCGACTGCGGTTGCAGGCTGGCAGGCGCCGACCGTCGATCTCAGGGAGATGGCGCGCATCCTGCGGCGGCGCTGGCGTGCGGTCGTGTTGCCCGCTGCCGTGCTGGGCGGAATCGCGCTGGCATATGTCCTGACAGCCACCACTCTTTATACGGCGACCTCCACGGTGCTGGTCGATCCGCGCCGCGCCAATGTGGTCGAGACCAACCAGTCGGTGCTGACCAATTTCGGCACCGATGATGCGACCATCGAAAGCCAGACGCTGCTGATCCAGTCGCTGACCATTCTGCAGCGCGTGGCCGACAAATTGAAGCTGACGCAGGACCCCGAGTTCATGGCGAAGCCGGGGCTGCTCGATCCGATCCGGAACCTGTTTCGCAGCGGCAGCCCCGTCGACGGCGTGAGCCCCGAGGACGCCGCGCGCGCATATTCTATCTATCTGCTCCAGCGCCGCATGAAGGTGACACGGCAAGGCACCACTTTCCTGGTCGATATCGCCGTCAGTTCGGAATCGCCTCAGAAGGCCGCCACCATCGCCAATGCCGTCGCCGACGCCTATTTCGAGGAACAGGTGCGCGCCAAGTATGATGCGACGCGCATCGCAGCCAAATGGCTCGGCGGCCAGATCGATGCGCTGAAGAATCGCGTCGTGACCTCGGAACAGGCGGTCGCGGATTATCGCGCCGCCAATAATCTCGCCGTTGCGCAGGGCGTGACCGTCAACGACCAGCAAATCACCGATCTCAACAACAAGCTGATTGCCGCCCGGGTGCAGACCGCCGAGGCGCGCGCCAAGTTCGATCAGGTGCAGCAATTGGCGAAAACCGGCGGCGATGCCGGCGGGCTCAACGCCGCCGTTTCCTCGGAGATGGTGAGCAAGCTGCGCACGCAATATGCGGATATCGCCAAGAACGAAGCCGACCTGACCAGCAAATACGGCCCACGCCATCCGCAGGTGGCGAATGTGCGGGCGCAGCTCAGGGACACACAGCGGCTGATCAATGAGGAAATCGCGCGCATCGTGCAAAGCACGACGCATGATTACGACGTCGCGAAATCCCGCGAGGCCTCGCTGCAGGATAGTTTCGACAAGCTGCAGGGCGTCTCCAGCACATCCGGTCAGGCCGTGGTCCGGCTGCATGAGCTGCAGCGCGAGGCCGAGGCCAATCGCACGCTCTACGAATCGTATCTGGCGCGTTCCAAGGAGACGACGGCGCAGGAAAGCCTGGAGATGCCGGACTCCCGTATCGTCAGCTTTGCCAGCATCCCGCTCAAGCCCTCCGCGCCGAAGACAGCCCTCATCCTCGGCTTTGCCATCCTGCTCGGCCTCGGCGGCGGCACTGTGCTGGCATTCCTGACCGACTACCTCGACGGACGGATCAAGACACTGGAACAGGCCGAAGAGATTTCGGGTGTTCCCGCCCTCGCGGCCTTGCCGTCGATCAGCAGCCGCGAACTCGCCGGACGCGCCAAACGCGGCCGCACCGAACTTGGCAATTACGACCCGCGCACCATGCGACTGCTGCCGGCCGCATTGCAGCCTCCGCTGATGCGTTATGCCATCGAGGAGCCCGGCACATTCTTCGCCGAAGCGATCCGTGCCGTGCGTCTGGCAATCCAGCGCGCGCGCAAGATCGACACGGTCAAGGTGGTGCTGGTGACGTCGGGCCTCGAAAGTGAAGGCAAGACGACTTTCGCCGGAAATCTTGCTTTGTCCTTCGCCACGCTCGGCATCAACACGCTGCTGATCGACGGCGATCTGCGCAATCCCGGCCTGACACGCGCCGTCAGCCCCAATGCCGATGCCGGCCTGCTGCAGGTGGCAACCGGCGAAGTGCCGTTGGAACATGCCATCCTGCGCGATCGCAGCACCGGCCTCTCGATTTTGCCCTCCCCTGCTATCAAGGACGTCGATGCCATCACCGAGTTGATGTTCTCCGAGCAGATCGTCGAAATCCTCGACCGCCTGAAGTCACATTATGAACTGATCATCATCGACTCGCCGCCGTTGATCCCGCTGGTCGACGGCCGAGCACTGGCCGAACTCGCCGACCGAATTCTGCTTGCCATGGCCTGGAATCAGACACCGCGCGAGGTTGTCGCCCACACGATGGAACTGTTGGCTCCGGTGCATGACCGCATTCTCGGTACCGTGCTGACCCAGGTCGATCTCAACAAGATCCGCTTCTATGACTATTACCGCAGCTCGGCCTATCTGAAGCCCTACGGTGTCGCCGCCGCCAGCGCGGGGGCCGCGCGTTGACATTGGTCCGGACCGCGCCGCTCAGGCTCCATCGCAACGGCGGTCTCGCCGCGGCAGGCCCGCGTGCGCGCGTTCCGCAACGACGGCAGATGGTCAATGCCGCTCAGCTCATCAATCTTATGATCATATGCGTCCTGCTGGGCGCCATCGTCGCGATCTTCACGCTGTCCGGCGGCGTTCTGACCAATCTCAAGATCCACTATCTGACACCCGGCGGCAATTTTCTGGAGAAGCTGCACCCCGGCACCTATGCGACTTTCATCGCGACGCTTCTGCTGCTGATGCGCGATGGCGATCCGATCGGCGAGATCAACCGTGCCTTCACGGACGCCAAGCTTTTGCTGGTGCATCTGTTCTGCTGGTTCGTCCTGCTGATTCAGATGTTCGTGCTGGAACGCCCGTTCACCGTCATCATCGACACATTCCTGCTGCCGGTCTTGCTGTGCCTGCTGATCTGGCGGCTGACACCGGCGCAGCGGCGGCCACTGGTCTGGGCCATCCATGCGACGCTGCTGCTCAACATCCTGATTGGTTATTACGAATATTTCTCCGGCCATCGCATCATTCCGCTGACGCTCGGCAGCGTGCTGGTGGTCGGTGAATGGCGCTCGGCCGCGCTCCTTGGCCATCCCTTGACGGCCTCGGGCATCGTCGGCGCCTATATCATGGCGCTGGTGCTGCGACCGGCCATCTGCCCGCCGATCATGATCCGCGTGCCACTGATCGCCTTCAGTCTGGGCTCGCTGATGGCCTTCGGCGGCCGCACCGCGCTGATGACGGTATTGTTCGTGCTGGCCGGTCTCGGCCTGCTCGAAACGATCCGGCTGATCCGCGGCAAGCGCGTGCCGCTGCTGTTTGCAGTTGGCGCAATCTGCTTTCTTTTTGCAGCGGCAGGCGTCGTGTTCGCCGCTCTCTATCTCGGCATCTTCGACAAGATGCTGCTGCGCTTCTCGTCGGACAAAGGCAGCGCCCTGGCCCGCTTTGCGACCTTCGACATGCTCAATCATTTCCAATGGAGCGAACTGATCCTTGGGCCCAATCCGGTTCGCGCGAATGCGCTGCAGTCGCAGCTCGGGCTGAATTACGGCATCGAGAATTTCTGGGTGTCCTGCATCGTGCAATTCGGCCTCATCCACACCATCCTGATCACGCTGGGCCTGACCTGCTTCTTCGTTGAACTTTTGCGCCGGTCTGATCGCGCCGCATGGGCCATCGTGCTGCTGATCCTGATGATCGCCGCGAGTTCGGTGAGTTTCTCGTCGAAGAACATCCAGCTGGCGCAGCTTGTCCTGCTCATCGCGCTGCTGCTGCCGCGCGAACGGGCACCGACCAAGGCGCCGCCCCGTCCACTTCACGCGAGGCCACCGATGGCCGCCCCGCATGTCCGCGCCATCCCCCGGGATCAGGAGTTCGCATGACCATCTATGTCGATCACACCCATCTCGGACGCCACGTGACCGGGCTCGAACGAATCACACTTGAGCTGTTCTCGGAGCAGGCGCTGGCGCCGCTCGATGTCGTGCCCATCACCTCGCGCGGCACCGGCCAGATGGTGGCGACGCAGACTTTCGGTCTGCCGATGCGCCTGGCGTCTCCCTCGTCGTTCCTGCTGTGCCCCGGCTTTCCGCCAAGCCCGCTGCTGCGGATGTTTTCATCGCGTGTGCTGCCCTATATGCATGACGACTTCCTGCTGACGCGACGGGCTGATCTCAATGCGCGTGCGCGACTCTATATGGCGGCCCCCTTCAAGATCGCGCTCAAGAACTATCCGCGCTTCCTGACCAATTCGCGCGACACCCAGCGCAAGCTGGCCGAGCATTGTCGGCCGGACGCCGAGATCACGCTGTATCGCCCGCCAGTGCGCAACGTGTTCAACCTGCAATCCGCCGAGCGCGCCGAACGCGAACCCGAGACGTCGCCGCTGCGCGTCGTGGCCCTCGGCACCGTGGAGCCACGCAAGAACTTCATCGCCGCGGCCAATATCGTCCGTGAACTGCGCCAGCACGGCTTTCCCCGCGCCACCCTCGATATCGTCGGCCGCAAGGGCTGGGGCGATGACTGGAAGACGCTGGAACGCATGTCGTGTGTGAACTTGCATGGCTACCAGTCATCCGAGAATGTGACACGGATTCTCGATGAGGCCGATATCTTCCTGTGCACCTCGCATGACGAAGGCCTCGGCTTGCCGCTGCTCGAAGCCCAGTATGCCGGCCTGCCGATCGTGGCACCGAATGCGCCCGTCTTCCATGAAGTGCTGGGAACATCCGGAATCTTCATCGATCCATCGAACCACGGCACCGCGGCGTCGCAGATCGGCGGAGCCATCGCGGCGTCTCAGTGGCGCAGGCAGTATGTTGCGTCGGCCACCGAGAACCTCGCGCGCTGGAACGCGCTGGCGGCAAGCGACCACGACATAGTCATCGATCTGATCGCCGAACTTGCCGGCGGGCAGTTGGCCGGCCGTCGTCCGGCAGCGAAGCCCACCGTCGCGCATTAGGGCGGCGACGCCTGCTTCCACACCGGATCGAGGGCTCGCCCGGTCCGTTCAACAGAGGATATTGCTTCTTGCAGGATAGCGACACCAGCACACGACATCTCGACGGGCTGCGCATCGTTGCGGCCAGCGCCGTCGTGATCCTGCATTATTCGGATTACATCAAGGAACTGCCAATCGGTCGCTTCATGGTGGACCACACCTGGCACTTCAATCTGTTCGTCGACCTGTTCTTCGTCATCTCCGGCTTCGTCATTGCCAGCCAGTATCTGGCCAAGGTCGGCTCACCCGCTGCGGTCGGCCGCTTCCTGTGGCGACGCCTCGCGCGGATCTATCCACTGCATCTGGCGACGCTGGCTTTCTACATCCTGATCGCACTGGCGCTTCATGCGGGCATCGCCAAGACCGACAACCCGGCGCGTTATCCGTTCTCAGACCTGCCGGCGCAGTTCCTGCTGCTGCACGCCATCGATGGCGACCGGCTGACCTTCAATTTTCCGAGCTGGTCCCTGTCGGCGGAGTTCTTCTGCTATGTGCTGTTTCCGCTGATGGTGCTGACGATCACGCGGAGCAGGATGGTGATCGTGGCCCTCGTCTTGCTGCCGCTGCTGGCCAACAGCATCTATGCCCTGACCATGGGCACCGACCCCTGGCCGGACTGGATCAACAAGGGCGGCGCCTTCCGCGCTTTGCCTGCCTTCAATCTCGGCATCGCCTGCTGGCTGTTTCGCGACAGGATCGCACGGCTTCCGGCAATGCCCGGCCTGCTGACGGCCACCCTCGTCCTGTTCCTGATCTTCGGCGCGCAGCTCCCGATCATGGCAGCACTGGCAGCCATCTATCTCATCGCGATGCTCGCCATCCATCACGACCTCTCCGGCCAGACCACGCTGTTCTCGCGCCTTGGCTTCGAGCGCTGGTCGTCGCTGACCTATTCCTCCTACATGCTGCATATTCCGGTCGCGACTGTCGTTCTCACGCTGGCGGCACGCTTCCTTGCCCCCGTCATTCCCGGCGGCAAGCTCGCTCTGGTGCCGCTGGCCATCGCCATTCTTGCCGCTGTGAGTATTCTGTCCCTGCGCTATTTCGAGACGCCCATGCGGCGTGCTCTCAATGAGGCTTATGATCGCCATTTCAGCACGCGAATTGCCGCGGCGACGGTGCCAAGGCAGACGTGAACTGATGGTGGATGCAACACAGACAATGTCCGGGACGGCGCAGCCGCTGGCTCAAACGAGGACGGCCAGCCGGGATGTGGCCATCGACAGCATGCGCGGCCTCGCGATTCTGATGGTGATCGGCATCCATTCGCTGCAGCAGCCGCTCGACGCATCGTGGAAGACCATGCTCGATGCGGCGCTGCGTCCCTGCGTGCCGATCTTCCTGTTTGCGTCCGGTTATCTGACCGCGCTGTCGGGCCGCGTTCCGCTCGGCAAGCGCGTGATGGCAGCACTGATCCCCTACACAATCGCTTTCGCTGCGGCCTATCTCTACATGGCGCTGCAGAATCCGGCGATGGACCATCGACCGACAACGACGGTCGCCCGTTTCGTGCTCGCCTACGTCTTCGTGTATTACTATGTCTTCGTCTATCTCGGTTGTACGCTCATGCTCTGGCTGACGCTGTGGTTCGCCCATCACGTGCCGACCCAAGCCAATGAGCGACTGCGCATCGTCCTGATGCTTGCCCTCGTCTTCGGCCTGATCATCGGCAGCTATTTCGATCCCCTGCTGATCCAGCGCGGGCTGTCCGAAGGGCTGATCGAGGAAGTGCGCATGCGCGACATCCCGTTCTGGTTCAGCTTCATGGCCCTGGGAATGCTGGTCGCCGGATCGACGGCGCGGCCGGCCCTTCCGGCGATGCGCCTGACACTCACTGCTGCGGCGCTGCTGGCCTATGTGATCTATGCTGCGGTCCGATTGCTGAAGATCGGCGACGCCGCCGATTATGATTCGATGGCGTTCTTCGGCTACGCCGCTGCGCTCTGCGTTCTGTTGCTCGCGCTGGGCATCCGCGCGTCGGTCCTGGCCATGCTCGGATCCGGCAGCTACTTCATCTATCTCTGGCATATTTTCATTGTCATGGCCTTGCGCAATCATGGCGGACTGCGCCAGTTCGGCCCGGTTGCGGGGACATTTCTGATGTATGCGATCACCGTCGCCTTGAGCCTTGGCGCATTGCTCGCCGTGCAACGATGGGCGCCGCCCCGCGCGGCCCGCTGGCTCGGAGCCTGACCATGCTGCTGAAGCGCACGATCCTTTATCTTCCGGCGCAAATCGTCGGACCGATGTTCCAGCTGATCGCGATGATCGTGTGGACCCATGTGGTCAACGAGCACACGCTGGGTGTGATCACGCTGATCACCGCAACGCATGAGCTGCTGCAGATCGCGTTCCTAGCGTGGTGGTCGCAATATGCGCTGCGCTTCTTCGGTCGCTATCAGGACGGCGAACAGGCGGAACGCTTCTACCGCACCGAGAACGTGGTCATCCTCGTGTCCCTGGTGTTGCAGAGCGCCGCCGTGATCGGTGTACTCTATGCGGTCATCGCTACTGACACCAACCCTGCGCTGCTCGGCGCGACCGTCGCTTATGTCATCAGCCGCTCCCTCAATCTCTATATCGCCGAACGTGCCCGGGTCCGGCACCAGATCGGCGTCTATTCAATCCAGCAGATCGTCGGGCCGTCGATCGGTTTCATTTTCGGCCTGGTGCTGATCAAGCTGATCAGCCCGTCGCCGGAATGGCCGCTGCTGGGCTATGCCGCCGCGCAGCTCTTTGCCGCTTTGGTCGTCCTGCCGCGCATTGGCTACAGCCGCCGATTGTGGCCGATCGATCGCGAGATCATTCGCCATGCGGTGAGCTATGGCATTCCACTGATTATCGGCGGCGCGCTGGGCTGGGTCGGCCTCAATGCCTCGCGCTTCATCGTCAACGACATGCTCGGCGTCGCCGCCGCGGGCCTTTTTGCAGTTGGTTACGGTCTGGGGCAGCGCGCCGCGGCGGTGGCAGCGATGCTGGTGACGGCGGCGGCGTTTCCGCTGGCGGTCAAGAGCATGGAGCAAGGCGGCAGCAAGGCCGCGATGCGCCAGCTTGCCGACAACAGTGCGCTGCTCATCGGCATTCTGGCGCCGAGCATTGCGGGCATCTTCCTGCTCCGCGCCGAGATCGTGCACCTGCTGATCGCCACGCCGTTCCAGCAGGTGACGCTGGCAATCCTGCCTCTCTCGGCCCTGGCCGGTTCGATCCGCAACATCCGCGCCCATTTTGGCGACCAAGTGTTTCTCCTGCACAGCAGGACGCAGCTGATGATCGTCGTCTCAAGCATCGACGCGCTGGTGACGATCATGGCGAGCTTCATCTGTATCCACTATTGGGGACTCGTCGGCGCGGCCGGTGCGACGGTGCTGTCCGCCATTGCCGCAGCGCTGGTCAGCTTCATCATCGGCTTTTCCAAATTCGGCCTGACGCTGCCCTGGGCGCATCTCGCCCGCATCGTCATCGCAACCGGGGCCATGGGGGCACTGCTGACGCAACTGCCCGAAGCGCCAAACTATGTCCTGCTGGCGGCCCATGTCGCCGCGGGCGCGGCGATCTATGTGCTGGTCCTTGCCATCCTTTACGGGCCGACATTGCTTCGGATGCTGCGCCGTCAGCCGCAACTCTCGGAGCTCTGATGTCGCGAAAATGTCACGACCGTTTGGCGGTCTCCAGGGCACGGGCCATTGCGTACCACAGCGGCTTTTTTTGCATGTTCTCATCGAACGGCAGCGGCCGCGGCAGTCGCTCTGCGAGAGGAGTCTTCTTTCGCGCGGCGTCCGTATAGAATGAATAGTGATCGGACAGCTGCCACGCGATCACAGCCTTGACCGCCGGAACCTGCAGCACCGTTTCGAGGAATTTCCCGCCGGTCTCCGCGATCATCTTGTCGCGCGTGGCCACATCATCGGGGAACGTGTCGTCACGAACATCGAATTCGGTGATGTAGATATCGACCTTGCGTTCGGCCAGCGCGTGGACGAATTCCAGAAACCGCTGGGGATCATGCGGATAGCGCGGCTGCAGGTGGCCCTGCAAACCGACGACATCGAGCCGGACTCCCGCGTGCTGCAATTCATCGACCAGACGCAATAATCCGGCGCGCACTGCAAGACCGACATCGTCATCGCGTTCCGCCTGTGCCTCATTGAGCACAAACTTGGTCTTCTTATCCACCGCACCGGCGCGGGCGAAGGCGCGCTTGATATAATCGGTTCCAAACGCATCGTACCACGGGCCGAGACGATAGCCGCCGGGCGCCTTGTGACCGGGCCAGAACGGCTCATTCACGACGTCCCATGACTGTAATTTTCCGGCATAACGTCCCGCGACTTCATCGATATAACTATCGAAGAAGGCCTGTCGCTCGGAATTGCTCATGGACTTGATCCATTGCGGAACCCATTCGTTCCAGATCAAACAATGACCGCGCATTGGAATGCGATTGCTCGCACAAAATTGCAGCAATCGATCAGCGCTCTCGAATCGCTTCGGGCCGGCCATCGGCGCAAGCGTGCCCATTTTCAGAGCGATGTCTGTCGTTATAATTTTCGTCTGTGTTGTGTAAAGCTCACGATATCCAACATCCTTGTCGATCACGGGCCCCGCAGCCGCGCCAAACATCAAACCATTTTTTGCCGCAATTGTACCAAGGCTCTGCGTTTGCGTCGCGCCGAGTGCATGTCGTTGCATAGCAAGCGTCGCGCCGGCGATGACTGCGAGCGACTTTCTCCTTGAACATTCGAACATATCCACTCTCCATCGATTCAAAATCGTGACTGCTATCTTTCGATATTGCGCGACAGCATCGCCATCGTTGCGTCGCAATAGTTCGTTTTGATGGCATCACGTCGAGGAGATGATTTTCGACTCACCCTCTTTCTTCGCTGCATCTGTAGCAAGCAAGTTGTGTACTTCGTTCAAGCGTAACTCGGCCACATTGTCATCAGGGGAGCGACATGTTGCAGACGCAGGCGCCACAAGCCCGAAATCTCACCGTTGACGGTGTCACCGTCAACATTTCGTCACTCGACGAAGCCGTTTCATCGATCGTGGAAGCGGCCGAACGCGGCGATAACTTCAGCGTATGCACGCTCAATCTCGATCATGTCGTCCATCTGCAACAAAAGCCGGACTTTCGCGCGGCCTATCGGCGCGCACGCTTCGTGACTGCGGATGGCTTTCCGATCGTCATTCTCAGTCATCTGCTAGGCAAGCCCATTTCGCGAACAACCGGCGCTGATCTTGCTGCTCCCTTGTGCGAAGCTGCAGGCAAGAAGGGGCTTCCCATCTTTCTGTTCGGTTCCGACAGACCGACACTGGACAAGACGACAGCGGAATTGCGTAAGCGATATCAGGGCTTGCAGATCGTCGGCACATTCGCGCCCGGTCGCAACTTCGATGCCTATTCAGCGGAGGCGGATACAGCGATTGCACAGATCCGCGCATCCGGTGCAAAGCTCTGCTTCCTCGCGCTGGGCGCTCCGCGACAGGAAGTGTTTGCCTCGCGTTGTATCGATGAGCTGGACGGCACCGGCTGCCTCTGTTTTGGCGCGGCGCTCGACTTCATCGCAGGTACGCAAATTCGCGCACCCATGTTCACCCAGCGTACCGGCCTCGAATGGGCGTGGCGCATGTTGCGCAATCCGCGCCGCCTTGCGCCTCGTTACGCGCGCTGCGCTGCCGCCGTACCACGTTTGATCGCCAGTACGCTTCCACAAATCCTGAACGCCCGCATGAGGAAAGCCGCATGACCTCGACACTTACTCTGGGGCTTCGCGCCCGGAACGCCGCACCGGCCAAGCAACGCTATCAGATCTGTCTCATCCATCCGTTCGATCCGCGCGGCCAGAAGGTGGGTGGGCTGGAGACCTATATCCGCGACTTCATCACCTTCCATCCCACGGACACCGACATCCTGTTCGTCGGCGTGGATTCGATCGGCGACCTCAAGCTCGGCGAAGTGCGACGGCTGACGTTCCGCGGGCGCGACTTCGACTTTCTCCCGATCCTGCACTATTCCGACCAGCAGGCCCGAGAGGCCGCGCGCACCATCCGCTCGTCACTGACCGGCCAGTTCTTCATGGCCTTGCTGCGTTACTTCGGCCCGGTCTCGCGGTTAATTCGCGAACGCGGCTGCACGGTCGATCTGCGCCGCGTCGAGTTTTCCTGGCTGCCGACGCTGCTGCGCCGCCCGTTCATCCAGATGCTGCATGGCGAGGGTGCACCGAAGCTGCAGATGGATTCGCTGCTACGGAAATATTCGTTCGTGCACAATATCGGCGAGCGTTTCGCCGTCACGACCAGCGCGAAGTTTCTGTGCGTGAACCCGTTCATCACCGAACGCCTGCAAAAGACATATCCCGGTCAGAGCGGCAAGATCGACACACTGTGGACCTGGGTCAATACCGACATCTTCAAGCCGCAGCCGTTTCCGGCGATGACCGAACCGTTCCGGATCATCTTCGCGGGGCGCCTTGACGAGTTCAAGGATCCGCCGTTGATGTTCAGCACCATCGCCCGCCTGCGCGAGCGGCTGCATGGCCATCTCGAATTCCACTATATCGGGACCAGCGATCCGCATCGCTTTGCCGAATTCGCCGCGATCGAAGACATCACGATCCGGCACGGATTCAAGGACGCCGTCGGCATGGCCGCAACACTGGCCAATGCCCATGCAGGCATCCTGACGTCGGAATTCGAGGGCATGCCGCGCTGTGTGCTCGAGACGCTTGCGGTCGGCCGCCCGGTCGTCGCCGTGCATCTGCCGCAACTGGAATCGGTGATCCATGATGGCGAGAGCGGTTACCTGATTTCGCGTAGCGCGTCGCGCGACGAGATGATCGAGAACCTGGCCCAACGTTTCCTCGATACCCGCGATGCGATCGGCACCGGCGAGATCAATCCGGAGCAGGTTGCCAGCGCCATCAATGATTTCACGCCGGCCACGCAACTGGCGCGCGTCTTCACTTATCACCAGGACATCCAGAATTCGCGCAACATGACGATGACGCCCTCCGCGGCACACTGAGGCTATTTGTGAATATCCTGTTGCTATCGAGCGAATATGCTCCCGCACGCGGCGGGATTGGCACCTATGCCCGCGAGATCGCCCTCGCTGCAACACAGCTCGGCGCGCGGGTGACGCTGGTCGCTCCCGATTACGCACAGGATACGTCAACCGATGATCGCGCGATGCCCTTCGCAATCCACCGCTTCAGCGGCGGATTGCATTCGGCGCGTGATCTGCCCGCCAAGATCATGCTGGCGCGCAGCCGCATCGGTACGGCGCCGTACGATGTGGTGCATGCCGCCGACTGGCCGTTCTTTATCCCGATCGCGCTGGCCCGCGGCCGCACGCCGGCGCGAATGCTGATGACCGTGCACGGTACGGAGATCAACGAGACGCAGACGCCGCTGAAGCGGCTGGCGATCCGCTGCAGTGGCGTATTCGGGCCACGCACCGAGGTCGCTGCCAATAGCAACTTTACACGCGACCTGTTCCGCAAAAGATTCGCAATCGACGAACGCCGCATCCATGCCATTCGCCTTGGCGTCTCCGATTTCTGGTCCGGCCGGCGCAGCGATCGCGCCGCCACGCGTGCGATCTATGACATTGCGCCCGACCGCATCGTCATGGTGACCGTGGCGCGGCTCACGCGGCGCAAGGGCCACCACCTCACGCTCGCCGCACTCACGCAGCTTCCTGGCGAATTGCGTCAGCGCGTCACCTGGCTGGTCATCGGTCCACAAGGCGAGGCTGACTATGTCGATGAGCTTCGCGGCATGATCGCGGCGTCGGACTGCGACATCAGACTGCTCGGCGCGCTATCGAATGAAGAAATTCGTGACATCTACGGTGCGGCGGACTTCTTTTGTCTGACCGGCGTGCCGGAGTCGTCCGGCCGCGTCGAAGGCTTCGGTCTTGTCTATCTCGAGGCCGGTGCCACAGGCTTGCCGAGCGTGGCGAGCAATATCGGCGGCGTGCCCGATGCCGTGCTCGCCGGCCAGTCGGGCCTTCTGGTCGCTCCCCGTGTCGACATGATCACCGGCGTGATCCGGCAACTGGCCGAAGATGATGAGTTGCGGGCACGCCTCGGCGCCGGTGCCGCCGCCCATGCGCGTGATCTGTCGTGGGAACGCTGTGCCGCAGAAACCTATGGCCTGAAGCGACCATCGTCATCGGGGGATGCGTTGCAGACCGGATCGGAGCTGAGGGCATCGGCATGAGACAATTTGCCGCCATCATCGCACTGCTCGTGCTCACCGCAGGTGCCGCGCAAGCCGACAATTGCAACAAGAGCCGGGAATATCTGCTCGGCGGCCTTGCAGGCGATCTCACCATGCCGCCCCAGGCCTATGAAGGCCTGTTCAAGGTCTGCACCGAGACGGCGACGATGCCGAACGTCAAAGACGCCTACATCCTGAAGGATGGCGGCATCGCGGTGATCCCGAAACAGGATACGATACCCGCCACGGCGGCGACGCTGTCGCGATTCTGCGAGGCCAACCCCAGAGCCACGCTACGCTTCATCTCCGCCAAGGAGCTTGCGCTCACGAAATCGACGTCGGGCATTGTGCAGATGTCGTCAGGCTCCGCAACATCGTGTAAGAAGATCAAGGGTCTCACCTGAGCCAGAGGGAAATGCCGCCATGCTGAAGCGCATCTTTCGCTCCTCCTCCGAGACGTTCCGGACACGCTCCCCGGAGCGCGATCGCATCACCGATGAACGACTGGTTCTTGCCATTGCGGCGACCATCGACTCCGGCCTGCGCAGTGCAGAATACGAGCATGACGGCCTGAAGCGTCGGCTGGAAGACGTCATCTCCATCGCCGCAATTGTCGGTGGTAACGAAATCGAGGACGTCAACAGCCAGGCTGACCCACGGGCGGAGCTCCTGCAGAAATCGGACGACGAGATCCGCATCGGCGAAGCACGGCTGCGCACGCTCGAGACAAATATCGAACATTTCAGATCGCTGAAGCGGGACCTGAGACGGCGCTTTCCGGGCATCAATCTCGACGCGGCCGCGCCGGCGCCGAAATAGAGCTTTTCCTCCGGTCAAGGGCTTGGACGATCGGCATGTCATACGCGGTCAGCGACGGCCCACGCCCTCCGGCATGATCGATACATCGTAGCCGAGTTCGATGCGATCGGGCATACTGCTCGTGCAGATGTTATCCCACCGCGTCGCTGCCATCACCCCTGCAGGCCGTGATCGACCGCGCATAACTGAATCCCGCCACCACGGCCCCGCCCAGCTGCGGATCGACCGGAGTATCCACATCCATGACTGATCGCGCCGACGCCATTGCCGCCAGGATCGAGACCTTCATCCGCGCCGAAGTCATCCCCTATGAGAAAGATCCACGGACAGGACCTCACGGCCCGAGCGACGAACTGGTGCAGGAGCTGCGCGACAAGGCACGCAAGGCCGGCGTTCTGACCCCGCACATTCTTGCGGATGGATCGCATCTGACGCAACGCGAAACGGCAAAAGCCCTGATCAAGTCCGGTCTTTCGCCGCTGGGCCCGCTGGCCTGCAACACGATGGCGCCCGATGAAGGCAATATGTATCTGCTCGGCAAGGTCGGCACCGCCGAACAGAAGACGCGTTTTCTTGAACCGCTGGTGTCAGGGAAAGCGCGTTCGGCATTCTTCATGACCGAGCCGGCAGACGCTGGCGGCGCAGGCTCCGATCCGTCGATGATGCAGACCACCTGCAGGCTCGATGGCAATCACTGGGTGATCAACGGGCGGAAGAAGTTCATCACCGGCGCGGAAGGCGCCAGGGTCGGCATCGTCATGGCGAAGTCCGAGGACGGCGCCTGCATGTTCCTCGTCGATCTCCCTGATCCTGCGATCCGCACCCTGCGCGTGCTGAATACGATCGACAACTCGATGCCCGGCGGCCATGCCGAGATCGAGATCGACAACCTGCGTGTCCCTGCAGACCAGATGCTGGGCGCGTCAGGCGACGGTTTCAAATACGCGCAGATCCGCCTCAGCCCGGCGCGCCTGTCGCATTGCATGCGCTGGCTGGGTCTTGCGATCCGCGCCAACGAGATCGCCACCGACTATGCCTGTCGTCGCCATGCGTTCGGAAAAGCGTTGATCGATCACGAAGGCGTCGGCTTCATGCTGGCGGAGAACCTGATCGATCTCAAACAGTCGGAACTGATGATTGACTGGTGCGCGGACGTACTCGACACCGGCTCGCTCGGCACGGCCGAAAGCTCGATGGCCAAAGTCGCCGTGTCGGAAGCGCTGATGCGGATCGCCGACCGTTGCGTGCAAGTGATGGGCGGCACCGGCGTTTCGGGTGAAACGATCGTCGAACAGGCCTTCCGCGAAATCCGAGCGTTCCGCATCTATGACGGCCCGACCGAAGTCCACAAATGGTCGCTTGCCAAGAAGATCAAGCGCGACTGGAAGGCGGAACAGCAATGACGCGCACGGCGAAAGTAACCGCCCGAGATACCCGGCTCGCGTTCGCGAGAAGATCGGTATCTCGAGCGTCGACAAGGGACGTGAGGGCTGTCGCTGCTATTCGACCTTGCCCATTTCCTTGAGCACTTCATTGGCGGCCTTGAAGGCGTCGAGGCCAGCCGGGATCCCGCAATAGACGGTGGCGTGCAACAATACTTCCTTGATCTCATCCACGGTGACGCCGTTGGTGATCGCGCCGCGGGTGTGCAGCTTGATTTCGGGCGCGCGGTTCAAGGCCGTGAGCATCGCCAGGTTCAGCATGCTGCGGGTCTTGCGATCGAGGCCGGGACGATTCCAGGCATAGCCCCAGCACCATTCAGTGGTGATGTGCTGGAACGACATCATGAAGTCATTGGTCGACTGCATCGATTTGTCGACATAGGCAGCGCCAAGCACTTCGCGCCGTGCGGCAAGACCGATATCGAACATTCCGCCGAGGGTGATCGTCTGATCGTAGCTCATGTTTATTCCTTCCATTTGCGATTGCCAGGGGTCGACGTCGTTCGCCCGTCTGCCTCTATCATATGCCGAGATAGGCCGCGCGAACGGCAGGATTTTCATTCAATTCTGCAGACGTGCCCTGCAGTGCGATGCGACCGCTTTCCAGCACATAGCCGCGCGTCGCGACATCCAGCGCCAGTCCGACATTCTGCTCGACCAGCAGGATCGACGTTCCACGGCTGTGGATCTTGGTGAAGGCGTCATGCATCTCCTCGACCACCTTCGGGGCGAGACCGTGGCTCGGCTCGTCGAGCAACAGCAGTTTCGGCTTCAGCATCAAAGCGCGGCCCACCGCGACCATCTGCTGCTCGCCGCCGGACAGCGTACCGGCCAGCTGGCTGCGACGTTCGCGCAGACGCGGAAACAACTCGAAAATGCCTTCCATGCGCGCCGGCAGATCGTCGGCATGGCGCGCCGTGAAAGCACCGAGCAGCAGGTTTTCCTCGACCATTATGTCGGGGAACACATGGCGGCCTTCGGGAACATGCGCGATGCCAAGCGTCGGGATGTCGTGGGATGCGCGACCGGAAAGATCATTGCCGGCAAAGCGGAGGGTGCCTGTGACATGCGGGACCATACGCGAGATGGTGCGCAGGATGGTACTCTTGCCGGCGGTATTGGCGCCGATGATGCAGACGAATTCGCCTTCCTGCATCTCGAGGTCGATACCGTGCAGTACCTCGATCTCGCCGTAACCGGCATTCAGGTTTCTGATTTCGAGCAATGGCTGAGGCGCGATCATTTGTGGGCCTCCATCGACCGACCCAGATAGGCTTCCACCACGTTCGGATCGTTGGCGATCTGCTGCGGCGTTCCGTCGGCCAGAAGGCGACCGAAATTGAGGACCAGGATGCGATCGCAGATGGTCATGATCGCCCGCATGTGATGCTCGACCACCAGCAAGGTAATGCCGTCATCGCGCAACGATCTGATCAGATCCATGATCTCCTGCATTTCGACCGGGTTGAGGGCGGCCATGACCTCGTCAAGCAGCAGCACCTTCGGGCCGGTACACAATGCGCGTGCAAGTTCGACGCGCGCGCGCTCGGGAAATGACAGGTTGCCGGCCTGCTTGTGCGCGACGGATTTAAGCCCGACGCGGTCGAGGCAGATCAACGCCTGTGCACGTGCGGTCTCCACGTCATGGCGCAGCAGACCTGCGGTCAGCACGTTGTCGAGCACCGAACTTTCGGCAAACAGCGCCACGTTCTGAAACGTCTTGGTCATGCCCAGTGCCGCGACCTTGTGCGGCTTCTGGCCGACCACACTGGTGCCGTCGAGCTGGATGCTGCCGCTGTCAGGGTGAATGAGTCCCACCAGCGTGCTGAAGAACGTCGTCTTGCCGGCGCCGTTGGGGCCGATCAATCCGACGATCTGGCCCTTCGGCACCGAGAAGGTGACATCGGACAGGGCCTGCAGGCCGCCGAAGCGGCGCGAGATGCCACGCACATCGAGAATTGTCATGAGCGTGCTCCCGTCAGCCGCGCCTTCAGCGCGTCAAACACGGTGATGAAGCCTCGTGGCCGCCACAAAATGACGGCGATCAGGATGATGCCGAAGATCAATTGCGACAGACCGGCCGCGCCCGACGAAAACAGATCATTCATCAGTTCCTCGACCGGTACAATAAACAGCGCCCCAAGGATCGGGCCGATGGCCGTTCCCACGCCACCGAGAATCGCGATCAAGGCCACACGAATGGAGATCGAAGCGGCGTTGAACACCGTATCCGGATCGAAAAACACCGCGACCTGCGCGTAAAGCGTACCGAGCATCGCCATCAAGACGCCGGAGATCACCGCGGTCTGCAGCTTCACCTTGGTCGTATCGATACCGATCACCTCCGCGGCAGCCGGGTTTTCCTTGATGGCGCGCAGCCGGTAGCCCATCGCGCCGCGACGGATGACTTCGAAAATGGCAGTGACGATGACCAGCGCCGCCAGGGCGATGTAGGCGTGCGGCAGCAACTGCTTGAATGAATAGCCCAGGAAATTCGGCGGCACGAAGGGCACCGAGATGCCGACGGGACCGCCCGTCAGCGGCGCCCAGACATTGGCGATGACGCGCATGACTTCACCAAAGGCCAGCGTCGCCAGTGCAAAGTAATGTCCCTGCAGCCGCATGGTTGGAATCGCGATGATCAATGCGGCGACGCCACCGAGCACACCGCCGGCGAGCATGCCAAGCCACGGGCTGATGCCGAACTTCAGCAGCAGCAGCGTGGACGTATAGGCGCCGATACCGAAGAACGCCGCATGACCGAGCGAGGTCTGGTTCGCCAGCCCGCCGATGATGTTCCAGGCCTGCGCCATGGCCGCAAACAGCAGCGTGAAGGTGAGCACGCGAACCCAGTACCCGGTGGGACTGAGCAGCAGCGGCAACACACAGGCGACCGCCAGAACGGCCGCAATCGCAATCCAGCGTTTCATCGGCTAGCTCCCACCAGACCTTGCGGCCTGACCGCGAGTACGAGAATGAAGACGAGGAACAACACCAGATTCTGCAACTGGATCGGAAAGAACAGTGACGACAGCGCCTGAATGACACCAACCGCAAGTCCGCCCACGACGGCGCCGGCAACGCTGCCGAGACCGCCAAGCACCACAACGGTGAACATCAACACCACATACTGACCACCGACGCCGGGGAACACAGTGACATAAGGCAGGATCACTGCACCGCCAAAGGCGGTGAGACCGACGCCCAGGGCGAACGCCATCTTGTACATCAGCGCCGTATCGATCCCCATCAACTGTGCGGCCATGGGGTTCTGCGCCGTCGCGCGCATTGCCCGGCCGAACCAGCTGGTGCGCATGAACCACCACAGCGCCACGCCAGATGCCAGCGACATGCCAAAGGCGATCAGATAGGGCACGCTGATGAACAGCGAGCCAAGCGACAGCGACATGGTCTGATAGGACGTGGTGACCGACCGGAATTGAGAGCCAAACAGCAGCAGCGACCCGTTCTCCAGCACGATCAGCAGACCGACCGTCAGAAAGATCTGCGCCACCGACGGCGCCTTCAACACTCGCGCAATCAATTGCCCCTGCACCAGCCAACCGATGCCGAATGCCACCGCAAACGACAACGGCGCAGCCAGCACCGGATCAAGGCCGAGATAGGCCCATGCGAACCAGGAGACGAACATGCCGATCATCAGGAATTCCGCCTGTGCGAAATTCACGATGCCCATCACGCCGTAGACCAGCGTCAGGCCGATGGAGATGACGGCGTAAACGCCGCCCACCAGCAACCCGTCGAGTATTGCTTGAAGAAATGACACAGGGATCTTTCGTTAGCTCGTCAGGATTTCCAGACCGCGGTGCCCTTGGCGACGTCCTTCGGCCAGACCGTCACGAGCTCCTTGTTACGCCACTGCACCATCACCGGAACGGACAGGACGTTTAGGCCGGTACTGTCGAATTCGACGGCGCCGCCGGTCATCGTCTTGGTCCAGCCACCGGTGAACTTGGTGCCGCGCAGCGCCATGGTGACGTCCTCGGCCTTGGCCGACTTCGCCTTCTCGATAGCCTGCACGAGTACGTCGAGCGCAACGGCGTGTTCGAGCGCCTCATGCACCATGAAATAGCCGTAGCGCTTGCGGAAGCGTTCGGTGAGATCGGGCGCGAGATCGTAATTGGCCGGCGCGATCGAAAGGACGTTCTCTGCAAACTCGCCGAGACCCTTCTCGAAATCCGGAATGACGTAACCGGCTGCACCGCCGATCGCCGGCATGGTGATGCGCTGTTGGCGCATGGTGCGGATCAAGAGCAAGCTGTCATTGAGATAGGACACCGGGAACACGGCCTGCGCACCGGACGTGCGCAGCTTGTTGATCAGCGGCGTGGTGTCGGTGATCCCCAGCGGATAGGCGTCGTCCATGGCGATCTCGATATTCGCCGCCTTGGCTGCCGCGCGAAGGCCTGCCGCCTGCGCGGTGCCATAGGCCGTGTCCTCATACATGATCGCGATCTTGTCGATCTTGGTGCCGGAGGCCTGCGCAATCGCCAGCGTGTAGTCGAGCTGCGCCTTGCCGAGCGCCGACGCCTTGGCAACGATCTGGAAGATGTTCTTGAAGCCGCGGCCGGTGATCTGGTCTGCGAAGGACATGGTGAGCAGCGGAATGTCGCGGCGCTCCGTAACCTCCGAAATCGCAATGGTCAGCGACGATGCAAAGGCACCGAGAATCGCCGTGACGTCATTCTGGGTGATGAGGCGCTGCGCAACGGTGCCCGCCGTGGTCGGCGTCGACGTCGCATCGGCGACGATCAGATTGATCTTGGCGCCGCCGAGCGCCTTGATGCCGCCGGCTGCATTGATCTCGTCGGCGACCAGCTCGATGCCGTTGCGTGAATTGATACCGAACTGCGCATTTGCGCCGGACAGCGGCATGATGACGCCGATATTGACCGGCTTGGCCTGTGCGCGCGCAGGCGACAGCACCATCGGACTCGCCAGCAGCGAAGCCGTTCCGGCAAGCAGCGAACGGCGGCTCAGGCCACCACGATGGGAAGTTGTCTTGGACATGGGCGCTTTCTCCGGATGCAGGAACGGCCTTGGCGGCTTCGTCGCTTATTCGACACAAAACAGACGAACGGTCAAGCTGCTTGACAGATTGTCTGATAGGCGGTCAATTGACGCATGGCCAAGATCGAATCGAACCTGAATGTCTCGCGGGAATCGACCAGCCTGCGACTGCTGGTTGAAAACAGGCTGCGCTCCGCAATCGGAAGCGGGCTGTTCAAGCCCGGCCAGCGGCTGATCGAACGTGAATTGTGCGAACAGGTCGGCGTCGGCCGCACCTCGATCCGCGAGGCGCTGCGGCAGCTCGAGGCAGAAGGGCTCGTCACCACGATCCCGCATCGCGGCCCGATCGTCAGCACCATCAGCGTCGAGGAAGCCGAGCAGCTCTATGATCTGCGCGCACTGCTGGAAGGCTATGCCGGACGTGAATGCGCGCGGCTGCGCGATCCCGGGATCATCGCCCGGCTGCGCAAGCAGTTCGTTCAGATGGGCGCAGTTGCCGGCCAGGAAGACCGCAGCGACCTGTTGGCCGCCAAGACTGAATTCTATGCCGCGCTGCTCGAAGGATGCGGCAACACCTTCGTCGAACGTTTTCTCAAGATGCTACTGAACCGCGTCACTGTGCTGCGGATGACGTCGATGACCCAGTCCAACCGCATCGGCCGCAGTCTTGCCGAAATCGAGACCATCCTTGTCGCCATCGAGGCCGGCGACCAGGATGGCGCCGAGCAGGCTTGCGTCCAGCACATCAAGAATGCCGCCGCGATCGCGCTGGAAGCGTTGCGGCGCGATAATCCCTGAATAGCGCAGCCACCCGCTGCCCGCGAAGTATCCGGTAAGATAAGAACGTAAAGAGGAACGCCCGTGTCGAATTCAGCCGCCATCAATCCGCCCGCCAAGATCGCCGTCATTGGTCTCGGCAATATGGGACGCCCCATGGCCGCATGCATTGCGCGCGCCGGATATCAGGTCGTCGGCTTCGATACATTTGCGGAAGCACGCGCCAAATATGCCGAAGCCGGCGGCACGTCGGCGGCGACCGTCGATGAAGCCGTCAAGGATGCAGCCGCCGTCATCACCTTGCTACCGGATGGCAAGATCGTTCGCGCTGCCGTCGAGGGCTTCAAGGCCAAGCTCGCACCGGGCACGGTGGTGATCGACATGAGTTCGTCCGCACCGATGGGCACGCGCACGCTCGGCGAAGAACTGATCGCAGCGGGTCTCGCGTTCATCGACGCGCCGGTGTCAGGCGGCGTGAAGCGCGCCATCGACGGCACGCTGGCGATCATGGCCGGCGGTGATGGCACGACCATCGATCGTACAGAACCGGTACTGAATGCCATGGGCAAGTCGGTGTTCCGTACCGGCCCGCTCGGCTCCGGTCACGCCGCCAAGGCGCTGAACAACTATGTCTCGGCCGCGGGCCTCGCCGCTGCCGCCGAAGCCGTTGCCATCGGTGGAAAATTCGGCATCGACCCGAACGTTCTCGTCGACGTGCTGAATGCCTCCACCGGACGCAACAACTCGACCGAGAACAAGCTCAAGCAATTCATCATTCCGGAGAAGTACACGTCGGGATTTGGGCTGGCCCTGATGGCGAAAGATATCCGCACCGCTGATGAACTCGCCCACCAGATCGGCGTCAATGCGCCGCTGGCAGATGAAGTCGCCGCGCTGTGGGATGCCGCGCTGGAGAAACTCGGACCATCGGCCGACCATGTCGAGATCGGCCGCTATCTCACTGCCAAGAAGTAGGTGACACCGGGCATGAGCCTGATCGACGAGCTGCGCAATCGACTTGCGGTCGCGATTGCCGCGCCGGAGGTGCAGTCCTTTGCACGCGGACTGGATCTTGAGATCCAGTTTCGGATCGACGGGGCCATCGTCGCGATCGCTTGTCGCAGCAACCAGCCGGTTGTCAGCATACCGAGCCATGCACCGGACATCGCGCTATCCGGGCCAGCGACGGCATGGCTGAAGGTGCTGGCGCCCTGCCCGCCGCCGACCTATCATTCGTTTTCATCGATCCAGCTGCGCAACACCAGCTTCACCGTGACCGGCAATGCGCTGGTCATTGCGCAGGCCCGGGCATTTCTCGAGGCCGTGTTCGCAAATCTGACGACGCCGGCCGCGCATGCGGTCGAAGTCGATCTCACGCGCCTTGAAGGCCGCTATCACCGCGTGCACAGTGCCGGCGGGCAGATTGCCGAAATCTATTCAGAGGCCACGGGCACCGGCAGGCCGGTGCTGTGCCTGCATACGGCGGGTGCAGATACCAGACAGTTTCACGGCGTGATGTGCGATCCGGAACTGGGACGCGACTGGCGCCTGATCGGATTCGACATGCCGCATCACGGCCGCTCGATGCCTCCGATCGGTTGGGACGGCAGCATCTATCAGCTCGATCAGCCGACCTATCTGGACTGGTGCGCGAGCTTCATCGAACAGGCGATCGGCGAACCCGTGGTGGTGATGGGCTGCTCGATGGGCGCCGGCATCGCCATGGCGCTCGCCGCAGAGCGACCCGATCTCGTGAAGGCCGTGATCGCGCTCGAAGCGCCGCTGCGTCCCCGCGGCCGTCGCAACGAGTATCTCACGCATGCAGGCGTCAATGGCGGCTGGCATTCGGCAGCATATGTGCGCGGATTGATGAGCCCGTCCAGCCCCGCTGAGGATCGCCGACGTGCTGCATGGATCTATTCACAGGGTGCGCCGGGCATCTATGACGGCGATCTGGCTTTCTATTCCGACGAGTTCGACGGCGAGCAGATCGCCAAGCTCATCGATGGCCACAAGATCCCCGTCCATCTCCTGATCGGGCACTACGACTTCTCCGCCACCGTGAGCGATGCCTATGCGCTCGCCGAATGGATCGAAGGCGCGGTCGTGACAGAGATGCCGGAGCTCGGGCACTTTCCGATGACGGAGAACCCACCAAAGATGCGTGAGTACCTGCGGCCTGTCTTTGCGGCACTCAGGCGCTAGGCCTTTCGAACATCCGCTTCGCACCAGAAGGCCACTTCTGCCTTGACGTCATTGGGCGAAGCGATCCGATCGCGGCCAGCAATCGCGCTGTGCTGCGACCTCCATCTCAAGCGACTCGAGTTCGACCTCGCCGATGGCGTACTCCGAAGCTCCCCTGCGTGTGTCGCACACGGCCACGAGAGATGGAACATTCTCATGGATAGACGCAGTTGATGCCGTCGGTGAAATACACCGTGCCGGATGAAGCTGGCCCTATGCTGCTGCAACGTTGGTTCGCAGGGCCGTTTAGAACGTTGCCCGTCGAACCGGACATGAAGCTGCTCCTGTCCCCCGGAAGGATCACCGCACCACCGATCGGGCCAAAGATGTTGTCCGTTACGACGGCCGAGGCGTCCCAAGGATAGATGCCCAGCGCGTCGGTGCCTGAGGTCGTAATGTTGTTGCCACGAACATAGGCAGTATGCGAGTTCGTGATTGCGATGCCCGCACCTTGATCGCCCGACCTCGTAATCTGGTTGCCAAGGACCCGGCCATTATTTGAATCGAGAAACTGAACACCAACACCACCCTCGCCCGACGACGCGATCCGGTTGCCCATCGCCTGGCTATTATCGGACCGCAGGAACATCACACCCACCGCAAATTCACCCGTCGTGATGCTGTTACCGAACACAACGGCTCCGTTTGCGCCATCGCCAAAAATTCCGTGTTCATCGCCGGCCCCGGTAGAAGAGTTGGCCACGGTCAACCCGCCAACGACACTCCCCGCACCGACGCGGACGATCCCGTCGCCCTGCCCCCCGGCACTTGCGTGCCCGCTGATGGCACCTGCCGCTCCGGGTGCGATGAAGTTCACCGCCATCCCTGTCGTCGCGCCTTTCACAGCCAGCGCGGTGCCGCCGCCAATGAGAGTCTGGTTCGCGTTGACGCTGGTGCCGGTGGTTACGCCGGTAATTGTGCCGTTAAGAATAACCACACTGCCCGCACCCTGCGCATTGAGCGCGACTTGCAGTGCTGCCTCCGTGCTCGCGTCCACTTGCGTCGCTGTCGTGACAGCCTGGCTGTTCCAGGTGTTGACGGCCGCTTCGCGCACCTCGGCGCGTAGTTGTGCGCCCCGGCCGGTGCCGCTGACGATATCGACATCGCGCACGACACGCTCGGTCATCCGCCGTTCCTGTGCCGTCAGCCGCGCCGCCGGTCGATCCACCTGCAGCGGTACGCGCAGGCGCGCGATCGCAAAGCCCTGCGTGCCGCGCACGTCATCATGTTGCACTTCCGCGCCGAAGGTGAGACGTGCGGCCGAGAATCCTGCGAGATCATCGATCGAGAACTCGATCCGGCCGCGCGGCCCGGCGATATCTTTTGTCACCCCGCCGCCACTGAAGTAGTAACCGCCCCCGTAAACTCGAACCTGCGTCAGCGCCTCGACATCGAACACCGGTGCGCGCCAGCCGATCTCGCCGTCGAACCCGGTCATGGCCCGCTCGACGATCTGACCAATCCCGGGCGTAACGACCTGGATGGTACCGTTAGCAAGTTCCGCGAACGGGGCGCCGCCGCCGGTCGTACCAATCTGCCGGCTCGTATCGCCGAACGGCGCGTAGAGATTGGCGCGGATATCGAGATCCGCCGATATCGCCTCGACGCCCAATGTCACCTGATTGAACGTATTGCCGAGCGCGGTGCGACGCGCGTCGTAATAACCGTAAGCGCCGAGATTCCAGCCGTTATTGAACATGCGGCGGATGCCGAGACCGAAATTGCCTTCGCGGCCATCCTGGGAGTCGAACCGGCCGCGAATGTCCGTGAAGAACAACGTGTTCGGATCTTGCCACAATGGCGCAAACAACCCGGCATCACCGAGTGAGCGGACATTGCCCCAGCGCCCCTCGAAATCGAGATGCGCGCCCCATTTCGGAGTGTCGGCGAGTAGCGGGGAAATTGACAGCGCGACCACAGCCACAACCGCAGCCAACCTGCGAGCTCCCGCCAGTACGGCGGCGGCGAGGCGGCCCGCGGTCGGCAAAGCGAGCGCGGCTATGGAGAACAGCTTCGCTTGCTCCCGCACGCGAAAGGAATCTGAATTATTCATATTTCTCCGCATACATGACCCAACGACCGCGGTTCGGAAAAGGAACCTGAATGATTCTTAAATCCGACCGCCGTCGTCGCAGGTGTTAGCGAGGCGTTACACGGCCGTTAATTCCACTTGCAACGCGTTGAACCCACCTAGAGTGTGCTTTCAAGGAAACGATCATCGTCAACATGTCGCCAGTGGAATGATGGACAGCACGCAACTCCCTAGATTCAGCCTGTCATTGCTCGGGCGGTTCGAACTGACGACAAAGGATGGCGTTGTCCGTCTGCCGAGCAGGAAGCTCGCGGGGCTGTTGGCCTATCTGGCTTGCAAGGCGCCGCAGCCGCGTGAAAAGCTGGCTAACCTGCTCTGGGGCTCGCATTACGAGACCCAAGCCCGGCAGAACCTGCGCCAGGCGCTTTTCCGGCTACGGCGTATTCTGGGCCAAGATGCGCTCATCAACAACGACGATGACGTCTGGCTCGCTCCCGGCCTGATCGATTGCGATGCGGTCCGTTTCGAAGCTTTGAGCGTCGAGGGAAGCTGCGCCTCGCTCGCTGCGGCCTGCGATCTTTACGCGGGGCCACTGTTAACAGATTTGAATATCACAGAAGACGCATGGTCAGATTGGCGCGGCTCTGAACGCGAGCGGTTGGAGGGCATCGCGCTCGACGCCATGGTCGGCCACAGTCGACAGGCGATGCATGCGGGGAATGCGGAGATCGCGTTCAAAGCGGCCAACCGGGCGATCGCAGTGAATGCCCTGCGTGAGGATGCTCACCGGCTGATTGTACAGGCGCTGGTCGCCACGGGGCGCAAGGCCGAGGCGCTCAGGCACTATCAGGATCTCGCCATGGAAATGCAGGGACTATGGATCGCCAGTGGCGGGAAGATGATGTTGACCCGGCTGCCGTCCGGCAAGCGGCAATCGACCATCGGACTGGATTCATCAACGCGCCGTCCAACCTGCGACGCAATCTTCTGCGCCACCTCAATCGGGACATGACGCATGCCCCGCTTTTCCGAGCCGCACGGAGGAGCGGTCATGACGGCGCATGCAGATTTGCAGCACGGTGAGCATTCAACGCGCTCGATCGAATCAATCCTGAAGGCGACTGGCCTGCCGCTGGCGATTGTCGTCGCAGCCGCGATCTGGTTCGCCCGGACGCCGGACAATCTGTCCATCGAAGGCCACAAAGCGCTGGCGCTGTTCGTCGCTGTGAAGGCCCCCGTCTTCGAAAACTCCGTAGCGATCCAGCGATCGAAATCGGTGAGAATTGCGTCAGAAATCGACAACGGGCGTCTCCGGCATGTAATTCTCAAACAGGACCCAGAACGGATTTGGATGCGTTGCCGCGTACCAGGTTTCGAATTCGCGGAGAGACTCGATCACATCGGGCTTCTCTTCGTTGTCATCCGCGCCGGGCGCGAGACTCGCAAACATGGCCTGAGCGACCGGCGCAAAGCGTGACAGGACCTCACTCCGGGCTTCACTGTCATTCACCCATCCCAGTTTTGCACGCAGAACGGCGGTCGCGACCGCGACCGCAATTTCTTCGCTTTCAGCCTGGGCAATGACGCCGGAGAGCTCCTTCATGAGATTCAGTCTTCGAAATGCGAAGGACCGCTGTTTCTCCAGCTCTTTCATCCGCTCGGCGATACTGCGGCGAAACTCGTCCTCCGCCACAGAGCTTCGATCCGCTGATAGTTTCAGCACGTCAATGAAGGATGCTGCGGGATCCATCGCATTTCCTTTCTAGCGTGGCGGAAGAGAGAGGGAGTCGAACCCACCAAGGACCGGCTCGCGGCCCCTCCCGGATTTGAAGTCCGGACGCCCCACCGGGGACGCTTCCCTTCCAAAATTCGAAGCGTTGTCAGGAGCGGCTTCTATCGTTCCGCCGAACAAATCGAGCCGATGCCTATTAACGCGGCGAAGATCGCCTCGGCGAAGCGTTACGCCGTGACGATCGAAGAATTCAAGGATCTGGATCGCGACTTTGCGGCCATTGTCTACCTGATCGCGAAACTGCGAGGCTGTGAACTGTCCAAGCGGCTGACTCTGGCTCAGGCCTGCGACAATCCGGACCATTTCGGCAACCGTCTCCCGCAAGAAGAAATGATCGTGTGCGACCTCGTCGACTCGGCCCATCCGCCCAAGCAGCTTCAACAAGCGCCGTATATCGGTTTCATGCGATCCCAGCACGCCTGCAATGTCACGCACCCTTGGCGGACGAAAACGCTCCGAGCCGGAAAGCAACATCGCTATCCTCGGCCAGAGTTTTTCATCCTCGACGGTCAGGCGCACTTCATGCCCAGCCAGGCGCACCCACGCCCCATCCAGAGCGATCTCCTTGCTGCGGACAAGTCCGCCGAGAATCGACTGCAGCACCGGTGCCGGCAGACGCGGCTCAAGCTGCATCCTCAAGCGCTCGAGACTGATACCCTGTAAATCGGGGTTATCCGCATGGAATGCCTGCAGCGTCGCGAGCAAACTTCGCTTGAACTCAAGCCATACCGATGCGGACATGGCGAATACACCGCCGGCTGTACGCGAAGTGACAGCGGACAAGTGATCGACGATTTCCTGAACGCTATTCTCCGAAAGAACGCGGTCACGCGCAAACGCCGACAGTTCGACAAACCACGGCGGGATCTCAAGCAAGGTCGCCAGCGACACCTCGGGATCGTCGATATGGCAAGCACGCAATTGAGCCATCCGCTCCGGCGACCGCCGCTTGCGGGCCGGGGCGCGCAGATCCAGAAATTTCCCGCCGCCGATTGTCCGCTGGCTGGTGGTGTCGCGCACAACGAATCTATCCCCGACCGCCGCGGCAATGGGCCGATCCAGCACAAGCTGCACCACGCCGGTTTGACCTGGCACTAGCGGCGTATCTTCCAGCAAAACCAGGCGCGCCCCGGCGTCCACGGACGCATGAAAGAGATGGAGGGGCATCCATTGCGTGACTGGCTTGGCCTCCGAAGCGAGCAGCTGTAACTCCACATCAATTCGGTTTGTCGGTGCATGCAGCCTCTGGTCAAGCACCATGTCACCGCGGGTAATCGCGTCCTTGCTGATACCCTCCCCCGCCAGATTGAGAGCACAACGCTGACCGGCAATGCCGCGCGCGCATGGACGGCTCTGCGCATGAACGGAGCGCACGCGAGCCGTCACACCAGGAGGAGAAATCATGACATGATCGCCGTTCGATACGGCTCCGGACAGGACCGTTCCCGTGACGACGGTTCCTGTGCCGGGAAGCGTGAAAGATCGATCGACAGCAAGGCGAAAAAGGTCCGAAGACACTCGCGCGCCGATTGTCTTGGCGACATCGAACAAATGATCCCGCAACTCGGCTATGCCTTCGCCGCGAACGGTCGAAACCCGAAAGATGTCAGAGCCGGCCAGCTTCGATTGCCGCAGCAGTTGCTTGATATCCCTCGACACGCTGTCCAGCCGCGACCGGGAAACAATGTCCGTTTTTGTCAACGCGACAACGCCTCGCTCGATTCCCAGAAGATCGACAATCGCCAGATGCTCCAGCGTCTGAGGCTTGATCCCGTCATCGGCCGCGACGACCAGAATCACGAAATCGATTCCCGTCGCTCCTGCGAGCATGTTATGAATAAATTTTTCGTGGCCCGGAACGTCGACAAACCCGAGGACCGTTCCATCCGGTGCCGGAAGATAGGCAAAACCAAGATCGATGGAGATGCCGCGGGCCTTTTCTTCCTTCAGACGATCCGTTTCCACGCCGGTCAGTGCACGCACCAATGACGTTTTGCCGTGATCGATATGGCCCGCGGTTCCGATAATCATGATGATGGTTCGGGTAGCGGCAGCGCCGCGCATTGTTCAGCTTCCGCGACTTCGGAGTCCGAAAGGATTGAACGTGCCGCAGTGAGAAATCGCGATGCGAGCGGGCTTGCACCGGCATGAGCCCGCAACAGCCAGATCAGAGCCTGGCGCGGATGCCGTTCGACGCCGGCTCCGAGATAATATGCGGCCCCGAGCATCGCCTGACCGTCCGCATCTCCACGCTCTGCACCCCGACGCCACCAGTAAACCGCCAGCGCAGGATCGCGCTCGACGCCAATGGCGTTGTGATAGAGCATTCCAAGACGGGTCATGGATGAGGCAATGTTCTGTTCGGCGGCCGCCAATGCCCATTTTCGCGCATCAGCATAATCGTGAACAATCACTTCTCCTTCGAGCAGCATCCAGCTCAACATGTCCTGCGCTGGCCCATCGCCAGCCTCCGCAGCGGAGCGATAGAGCGCGGCCGCGCGCCTGAAATCCTCCTTGACGCCGTCTCCCCTGAAATAGAGGGCAGCCAGATTTCGTTGCCCCGCCGGATCACCTGCATCCGCCGACAATGTCAGCCAGTTTGCTGCGAGCACGAAATCCGGCTCGACACCCAGGCCTTCGGCAAAGCATGTTCCGATATGGGCCTGCGCCCGGGCTATTCCGGCGTGAGCGAGCGGTCCCCATATTTCAAGGGCTCTCGGATAATCTCCGCGGTTCGCGGCTTCAGAGGCGGCATCCATCTGAGCCGAAACCGATTGCGCATCGATCGTCCGAGCAACGGCGTCAGGCGCTCTCATCGCTTTTCTCCGAAAGGTCGAGCGATTCGAGATTCCTTGCGAACGCGCGTTCGTCATCGAGGCACCGCAGGTCCAGAACCAGCGCCTGCTCCTCGATTCTTCCGACCACAGGAATATCGAGATCGCGCAACTCTTTTGCCAGGCGTTTCAGGAGACGCCCCGCACCACGTGCCGACGACGAGCGGATGGCAAGGCCGGCGCTCGGTATGGTGACCAGCGGCAAAGCTCCCGAACCGATCTGGCTTTCGCAGACCGTAACCTCAACGGAGAACAAAGGGCCGACCGCCGCCTGCACATCTGGCAGCAGCCGGCGCGAACGCGCTTCAATCGTTGATTGGGAAAGCGACAACAGCCGGATAGTGGGAAGCCGCTCGGCAAGCCTGTCCGGGTCGCGATAGAGTTTCAGCGTTGCTTCAATCGCGGCAATCCGCATCTTGTCCAGACGCAAGGCCCGCTTCATCGGATTGCGATTGATGGCGGCGATCAAATCCTTGGATCCCACGATGAATCCGGCCTGCGGACCGCCCAGCAACTTGTCGCCGGAGAAGGTTACGACATCGGCGCCATCCGCAATCGCCTCAGCCACTGTCGGCTCATGGGCAAGGCCGAGCTGCGCAAGATCGACCAGCGTTCCCGACCCCAGATCGTGAACCATCGGGATCTTGCGTTCAGAGGCCAGCGTCGCCAGTTCGCGGGCGCCTACTTCTTTGGTGAAACCTTGGATCCGATAATTCGAGGTGTGAACCTTGAAGATAATTCCCGTCTTCGCGCCGATCGCTCCAACATAATCTCTTGTGTGTGTGCGGTTGGTCGTCCCGACCTCGACGAGTTTCGTGCCCGCACGGGACATGATCTCGGGCATCCGAAACGCCCCGCCGATTTCGATCAACTCCCCGCGCGAAACAATTGTTTCGCGCCGATGCGCAAGGGTGTTGAGCACGATCAGAACCGCCGCGGCATTGTTGTTGACAACAGTTGCATCCTCGGCGCCGGTGAGTTCGCACAAGAGGTCACGCAGGTGATCGTCGCGCTCGCCACGCCGGCCGTTCTCAAGATCGAATTCGAGCGCCATCGCCGAGCGCATCGCGGTAACCGCAGCCTCGATCGCAGATTCGGCAAGAACAGCGCGGCCAAGATTGGTGTGCAGGACAGTTCCGGTCAGATTGAACAAAGGCCGGAGCTTCGGCCGCTCCTGCGCTTCGAGCAGCGAAACAGCCGCTGCGGTCACCTCCTCCGGCCGGTCCGGCACGGCCCCGTTTGCGCGGGATTGAGAGATCACATGACGGACTGCGCCGACGACCGCCGACCTGCCGAAGCGCCTGATCGCATCAGCCGCAACCGCAGTCTTGAGCACTCCGTCCACCGAGGGAAGTCCGCGCAGGTTAGCGAATACGGTTTTCTCCATGACTTGCCTCAATAGCCAAGCAAGAAGAGGTTGAGGCCGCCGCGGTGGTAATCTTCCTCTCGCAGCAAGAGATCCAGTCCCAGGCTGGCGACATCGTCGGCCATCGGATCAAGCTCTTGTTTTTTGTGCTGGTGCAGAATCTTAACGTAACCGCGGCATGACTCGCAGGTTTCCGCCAGGACGGTTCCATCCCCTCCCTCGATCTCGCGGTAGGAAATGCCTTCGGTTGAATTGCACAGCGTGCATTTTATCCTGACATAGTGCCACTGCGTCGCGCACATGGAACACGCGCAGTACCTTGCCCCACGCGCGCCCCGCCATCCCACAACCATTGACGCAACCGGGATTCCGCCGCAGCTCGGACATATGCCGTCACCGACCGGAACGAGCTTTTTCGGGTCCAGCCGTGACGCCAGACGAGCATAATGAACCTGCAAAGCTGCAGCGATAAAAACATGCTCGGCGAATTCCTCGACGGGAATTTCGTTGGCGAGCACAGCCCGCGCCATACAGATCCGCGCTTCGGAATCCGCATCGGTAACACGCGCCAGCGCAGTCCTGGCAGTGTCCGGCATTTCGATCAGCGATACCGCCTGCAGCAAGCGACCGAGCGTTGCATCAAAAGCGGTATCGATCGTGAAGCGGTTGCGATCAAGCGGCGGCATCCCATGGGCGCGTGCGCGCTCGCGGTCCTCGGAGATCGGGAGGTCAATGTCAGGCAGACCGTCCTGCAACCGGTGCTGACATGACGAAAGGTCTGCTAGAAAATAGAGAAAGGGAGCTAGTTCACTTCCGACAGCCAGATCGCGGAAACGCTCTGCTCTGAGTTGAAATAGTGTCGACGGATCGGGGAGACGCGCAAACGGCGGCTCGGCGATCTCGCCGATCGGCACAGCGTCATGCCCAGGCGCGTCGACCTTATCCATCAATGACCTCACGAACCCGCCGGGCCACGTGCACCTCGACAACTCCCTAAGCCGACATGATATAACCCGCGATCAAGAACGACGTCCCTTCCCTCCGACCAATTCCCGTAGCCATTTCCGGTGGTGCCGCCATGCCCACCCGCCGGTGACGCGGCCTCGTGTCATCGCACTGATCGTGCCGCGCACCCAGATGGCTGCATAGACGTGCACGATCCAGACGCAGATGATAGTCACCGCGGCGACCGCATGGACGAGAACGGCGATACGCTTCTGGTCGATCGTCGAATATGCAGCGAAGTACTGGTCCCAGATCACAAAACCGCTCGCGATCAGAATCAGGATGAGAAACGACATCCCCCAGAAAACCGCTTTCTGACCGGCATTGTATTTGCCAACCTCCGGCAAGCGTTCTTCGTGGCCGGTCAGAACGTCCTTGAGCCGCGCGAGCCAGGTGCCATCCTCAGCCTTCCACAAGTTCGCCCGCCAGAACCGAATGAACAGGCCGGTAAAGCTGAAAAACAGCACAACACCGATCCAGGGATGGATCGCACGCGTCCACTGCCCTCCACCGAACAGCCCGGTCAGGAAAAACAGGCTCGGATGAAACAATGCGAGTCCGGACAAGGCCAACAGGACCAGGCAAGTCGCCGTGATCCAGTGGTTGATGCGCGCACCGCCGGTATAGCGGTCGACCGTGACCGGCTTACCGGGGTGAACGGCATCACCCCGTTCAACGTCATAAGCGGTCATGACACGTCACTCCTGGTCAATTGCTCAGCTTTCTCTTCATCCTCTTCGGAAACCTTGTTGGGACCCGAAATCAGATAGTGAAGGAAACCGAACATCGCGAAACCACCCATCGCGGCCAGACCTGCATACTTCGTCACACCCTTCCACAATTCAACGACCGGGCTGATCCTCGGGTCCTTTGCAAGATTCGCGTAAATCTCCGGTTTGTCGGCGTGATGCAGCACGTACATGACATGAGTTCCGCCTACGCCGGGTGGATCGTAAAGACCGGCATTCTTGAAGCCGCGTGACTTGAGATCCTTGATGCGGCCCTCGGCGTGCTGCTTCATCTCTTCCTTGGTGCCGAAGACGATCGCTTGGGTCGGACAGGCCTTCGCACAGGCCGGGCCTTGTCCGACGGCGACGCGATCCGAACAGAGCGTGCACTTGTACGCCTTGTGGTCTACCTGGGAGATGCGCGGGATATTGAAGGGGCATCCCTTGATGCAATACCCGCAACCAATGCATTTATCGTGGTCGAAATCGACAATGCCGTTGGAATACTGCACGATCGCGCCGGGTGCCGGACACGCCTTGAGGCAGCCTGGATCTGCGCAATGCATGCAGCCATCCTTGCGGATCAGCCATTCGAGATTTTGTGTCTCGGGATTGATCCACTCGCTGAACCGCATGACGGTCAGACTGGCCGGCGTGAGATCGAGCGGATCGTCCAGGACGCCAGAATTGTATCCGACCTTTTCGCGCAGATCATTCCACTCAAGGCACGCGGCTTGACACGCCTTGCAACCGATACACTTGGACGTATCGATCAATTTCGCCACGGACGTGAGTTGCCGCTGCGGTGCAGGCACGCTCGACGCCGAACGACGAACCAGATCCTGCTCGCCAAATTGAGCAGGCGTCGGCTTCACGGTTGGGTTCGGAAGCGGAGGAAACATGTGCGTGCCTCCCTATGCCACCGGCCCGGCGATGGGCTCGATATTGACCAGAAACGCCTTGTATTCGGGCGTTTCGATGTTGGCGTCGCCGACAAAGGGCGTGAGCGAATTCGGCCCGAACCCTTTCCTGGCTGCGCCGGTAAAGCCCCAATGCAGGGGAATGCCGACGACATGGACCGCCTTGCCGTCGCAGATCAGCGGTGCGATCCGCTTGGTCACGACGGCTTTCGCCTTCACCGATCCGCGCTTGGACCAGACCCGGACCCATCCGCCCGGCTTGATGTTCTTCTCCGCGGCCAACTGCTCCGAAATCTCGACGAAGAACTCTGGTTGCAATGACGCGTTGATCTGGGCGTGCTTGGTCCAGTAGTGGAAGTGCTCAGTAAGCCGATAGGAGGTCGCCGCGTATGGAAACTCGCTGGCTTCCCCGAACTGCTCCATATCGCCCTTGAAAACGCGGGCGACCGGATTGCCGCGAATCTTGGGTGCAATGACGTTAACGATAGGCGATTCGAAAGGCTCGTAATGCGTCGGGAACGGTCCATCGCGCATCATGCCCCGCGTAAACAGTCGTGCGGTGCCTTCGGGGTTCATGATATAGGGCCCCACCACACCCGGCTTGGCGTTGGGGGCGATGTCCGGCACGTCATAGCCGGTCCATTTTGCGCCGTCCCACCACAGTAGCTTGCGGCTCGGATCCCAGGGGTTGCCGTTGATATCCGCCGACGCACGATTGTAAATAATTCGGCGGTTGACAGGCCAGGACCACGCCCACTTCGAGAACGCACCGGTCTCGTCCGGATCGCTATTGTCGCGGCGGGCCATGTTATTGCCTGCCTCGTTGTAGCAACCGGAATAGATCCAGCAGGCACACGCGGTCTTGCCGTCGTCGCGCAGGGCGGCAAAGCTGACCACCTGCTTGCCTTTCTCCAGCACAACCTTGGTTGGATCGTTCGGGTCGATGACCGTTTCGAGCACCGAACCGTTCAACTCCTTGGCCAGTTCTTCCGGGCTTGGCTCTTCCGGATCCTTGTAATCCCAGGCCAGATTGAGCATTGCATCCGGAAATGCACCGCCCTCTTTCCTGTACAGCTCGTTCAGACGCTGATGGAGCTGCGCCATGATCCATGTGTCGTGCCTGGCTTCGCCCGGCGGCGTGCCCGCCGCCCAGTGCCAATGCAACTGCCGTCCCGAATTCGTGAGCGAACCGGTATCTTCGGCAAAGCAGCTCGTGGGAAGCTGGATCACCTCGGTCTGGATACTCGCCGAGTTGACGTCGTTATGTTCGCCGTGATTTTCCCAGAACCGCGCCGTCTCGGTCTGCAACGGATCCATGACGACGAGGAACTTGAGTCTGGACAGCGCGTCCGTGACTTTCTTGCGGTTCGGGAACGCCAACAGGGGATTGAATCCCTGACAGAAGTACCCGTTCATCCTGCCCTCGTTCATCAGTTCGAAGGCGCGCAAGATGTCGTAGCCCGGAAGATCGAGCTTCGGCAGGTAGTCGTAGGCGAAGTTGTTCTCCGGCGTCGCCGCCGGACCCCACATCGACTTCAAGAAGCTGACGAAGAACTTCTTGTAGTTCTGCCAGTAGCTCATCTGATCCGGACGCAACGGCTTGAAGCCGCGCGTCGACATATAGGTGTCAAAGGTCGGCTCTTTTTCCGTCGGGATGGTCAGATAGCCCGGGATCAGGTTCGACATCAGACCGATATCGGTCAATCCCTGAATGTTGGAGTGACCGCGCAGAGCATTCATGCCTCCGCCGCGCATCGCCGATATTGCCCAGAATGAGCTGCAACATCGCCATGGCTCTAATGTTCTGCGAGCCTTTCGAATGCTGGGTCCAGCCGAGCGCATACATCGATGTCATCGTCTTGGTCGGTGACGAGCACTCCGAGATCATCTGCGCCACTTTCAGGAACTTGTCCTTCGGTGTGCCACAGATTCGCTCGACCATTTCCGGCGTGTAGATCGCAATATGCTGCTTCAGTAGGTTCCACACGCAACGCGGGTTCTGCAGCGTATCGTCGGAGACCACGTAGCCATCCGGGCCAAGCTCATAATCCCAGCTCGACCTGTTGTAATCGCGCTTGGCCTCGTCATAGCCGGTGAACAGGCCATCCTGATAGCCGAAGCCCTCTTTCACGATATAGGGCGCGTTGGTGAATGCCTTGGTGTACTCCCACTGGACCTTGTCGTTATCGATACAGTACTTGATCACGCCGAGCAGGAACGCGATGTCGGTGCCCTGGCGGATCGGCGCATACACATCAGCGACCGACGCCGAACGCGTAAATCGCGGATCGACGACAATCAGCTTCGCACCACGGTTGGCTTTCGCCTCCGTGACCCATTTGAATCCACACGGATGCGCTTCAGCAGCGTTGCCACCCATAATGATCACGAGATCCGTGTTCTTGATATCGGTCCACGAATTCGTCATCGCGCCGCGGCCAAATGTTGGAGCCAGACTGGCTACCGTGGGGCCGTGTCAAACGCGCGCCTGATTATCGAATACCAGCATCCCCGTGCTGCGAACGACCTTGTAGGTCGCCCAGGCCGTTTCATTGGTCGTTGCAGAAGCGGCGAGGAAACCGGTGCTCAGCCAGCGGTTGACCGTAACGCCGTCGCCATTTCTGGCGACGAAGTTCTTGTCCCGGTCATCCTTCATCAGCCGCGCGATGCGATTGAGCGCCACATCCCAGGAGATCTGCTCGAACTTGTCCGAGCCGGGTTTGCGAAGCATCGGATATTTCAGGCGGGTCTCCGCATGCACCATGTCGAGAAGTGCTGCACCCTTGGGACAGAGCGTGCCCCGATTGGTCGGGTGATCTGCATCGCCTTCGATGTGGAGGATGTCGGCCCTCTCACCCTTCGCCAGGCTGCCCTTGGAGTGGATGATGATGCCGCAGCCGACGGCGCAGTAGGTGCAGGTGTTGCGGGTTTCCGTGACTCCGGCCAGTTTAAAAGGGCGGATCGACGATGCCAGAGCCGCCTCAATTCCGCCGAAACCAAGAGCGCCGAGTGTGGTGCCTGCAAGCCCCCCGCCGGCGCTTTTCATAAATTGACGTCGCGAGATTTCCATATTCATGGCTGGTTCTCCTTCGAGATCACGGCCCCACCGGGGGACGCCATGTCGGGCGCGCCATAGGCGCGCTGGAAGTAGAATCCATCTAAGCATCGGTAACGTAATGTTCAGAGATAGTTAAAGTCAACGTATACAAATGTCGCGCATGGAAGAATGTCTGCGGCGCCGCAACATTCAAGCTGATCGGGAAACAGATATCGGATGGCGTTGTAGCAGGTAGTCGCTGCAGTGCGGCAAGCGCTCGATTTCGTCAGCTGCGCTGAAGCGCCTCTGCAAACACGCCGAATTGCGTTGACGCCAGCGCGCGTTGATCCCCAAAATGTAGCGTGACCTATCCCTCGGCTCCCGAGTTTCGGGGCGCGCAATTTGGAGATATAGGGCTCGCGTTCAGAATCGCGATTCTGGCGACATCCTTTGTGTTGGCGTTCTTGTCGGACTCGCGCGCGACTGAATTGAAGCGCATCGACGAACCTGCAAAGCCCGATTTTTCCTTGCCGGGGTTGGACGGGACGACCGTTCCTCTGAAAGCCTTCAAAGGCCACACCGTGCTCATCCATTTCCTTGCGACGTGGTGTGCACCGTGCCGCGAAGAGCTGCCCGCGCTGGCCCGCTTTCTCGACCGCTCGGCAGCTCACGCATCAGTCATCGCTGTATCCGTTACCGATGTCGATCAACGGGTCAAACGTGTCCTCGAACAGACGCCGGTCAATTTTCCCGTGCTGCTGGATCGCGAGCGGACCGTGACGAAGTCATGGCATGTCACCACGCTCCCCACGACCTACGTTCTCGACGCAAACATGAAGCCTTTGCTCGTGGTCGAAGCCGATTTCCAGTGGGACACGGTCGACATTGAGCCCGCAACCGGAAAGCTCATCAAGAACAAGATCCGGGAGCCTGAAACGACCTCCGATTATTCACATCAGGAAAAAAGAGGAAGCGATCATGACCTTTAATCGACGCGATCTCTTGAAGGCCGGCGCCGCGGTCTCACTGGTGGCAGGACTTCCCCGGCACGCGATGGCTCAGGCGCCATGAGGGCGACGTGATGCGGAGTTGCTACCATATTCAGCGGGCCCCGCGCTTGCGCCACCCGTTTTATTTCGTCGGCTCTTCTCCGAGACCAGGAACCTTTTGTTCCGGCCAGCCGTTTTTCATCACATCCCACATTGGAGGCAATGATGAAAAACATCGGTCTTATTCCATTGGCCGCCGTTATCATGGTGTCGGGGACGTATTCGTTTGCCCAGAACAACGATCCGTCGACCAATGCGATGGAACGCCCCGCAGCCGCTCCGCACTCCAGTGGCTCCGGCACCACGCCGGATGGCAAGGGCTCGACGGGCTGGACTGGCGGAGCGCGCGACCAGAACTCTCAAACGATCGGTCAAACCACCGGTTCGCAAGATGCCGAAGCGGCAAAGGATCAGCCTGCGATGGCAACGGGCAAAGATCTGAAAGGGCCAGCGAAGCAGTTTTCTCCTCGTCAAACGCCGGAATAGCATCCAGGAGCAGACTTTCGCGGTCATGTCCTGGAATCTGCGGGCCTGATCGCAGCGGCCTGAATCGCCACAACGGTGCAGATGCGCGCCGGAGGTCATCGCTTGAAGATCGTGAAACGACAACGATCACTGTGAAGCCCATCTACCTGGACTGCAGCACCACGCCACCAATCGATCCTGCTGTCCTCAGCGCGATGCTGCCCTGCCTGCGCGTAGCATTCGGCAATCCGTCGTCGGCGCATGCGCGTCTTCCGATCCGCGGGAATGCCACATCCACACCGCATGAGTTGAACACATGAAGATCCACGACATACGTCTCACCAGCCTTGCGCATGGCGGCGGCTGCGGCTGCAAATTGGCGCCTTCGGTTCTGCAACAGTTGCTCGCGCATCAATCCGCGGCGCAGCCTTTTGCACAGCTGCTGGTCGGCACCGAGACCGGTGACGATGCTGCGGTATGGCGGCTTGAAGATGGAACGTGCGTTATTGCAACGACGGACTTTTTCATGCCGATGGTCGACGATCCCTACGATTTCGGGCGCATCGCCGCGACAAACGCGATATCCGACATTTACGCCATGGGCGGAACCCCGATCATGGCTCTGGCAATCCTCGGAATTCCCATCGACAAGTTGCCCACCGAGATGACGGCAAGGATTCTCGCGGGCGGGGCGGCAGTTTGCGCGACCGCCGGTATTCCAGTCGCGGGTGGTCACTCCATCGATTCTCCCGAACCGATCTACGGACTTGCGGTCATCGGCACCTGCAAGGAAAACGATATCCGCCGCAATTCCGAAGCGCAGGCCGAAGACGCCCTCATTTTGACCAAACCGCTCGGCGTCGGCGTCTATGCGGCTGCTTTCAAGAAAGGCGCGCTATCGGACGCCGCGTATGCCGATATGATTGGTTCGATGACACGGCTCAATCGCGTCGGAACGAAGCTCGCTGCAGATGCGTCGGTACATGCCATGACGGATGTGACCGGGTTCGGCTTGCTCGGGCACAGTTTGGAAATGGCTCGCGGATCGAACGTCAGCATCATATTGAACGCAGCGGATATTCCCCTGCTCCCCGAGGCTCAACGGTTGATTGAACAGGGGTTCCTGACCGGAGCCTCCGGTCGCAACTGGGCGAGTTACGGACACGAGGTTCGCCTCGATCCTGGTTGTCCCGAATGGCAACGCCAACTCCTCACCGACCCGCAAACATCAGGCGGATTGCTGATTGCCTGCCGTGCAGATCGCGCGGAGGCGATCACGCGCCAGATCGTCGAGGATGGTTATCCGTACGCGCGTATTATCGGACGGGCAGAGAGCGGCCAACCTGTCGTTACGGTGATCGGGTGATCGCCGGGGACCACTTTTCCGGCGACCACAAACCGGGGCCCCTTCGCGACATAAATAACGTGTTCAGCCCCGAGGTCAGGTAGACCGGATCAAGCTGGAAGCGGTCTGGCTGTTTGGCCCTGCCGTGCGGATGGCTTCATAGGGGCGCCCATGGCTTCCGGTCCAGCCTGATAAGCAGAAAACGCACTCCTAGAGCATGATAACGGGTTTTCGAAAGGGCTCTCAGAGTAACTATCAATAGCGCCCTATGTTGATCTGGGGACGGGCACGGGCTCAAAGTCGAAGCCCAAATTTCCCCGCGGGAAGAAATGTGCGGCCGCGCGCCAACTTGGAGGAAGCGCGCGACCGCGGCGCCGCGAGAACTACGACATCCTCGCGGCGGACTACTTGCGGCAAACCGCTATTATGTCTTGAGGGCGAAGCTGGCCTCGCTACCCAACGATCGCTTTGACCTCCAGATATTCTTCGAAGCCGAAAACCCCGAACTCGCGCCCATTACCGGACTGCTTGTATCCTCCAAACGGCAGGCTGCGATCGAATGCAGCGCCGTTGAGGTAAACACGTCCTGCGCGGATGCGATTGGCGACGGTGCGCGCTCGGTTGCGATCACGCGATTGCACGAAACCCGCCAGCCCGAACGGCGTATCGTTGGCGATCTCGATGGCCTCATCCTCGCTGTCATAGCTCATGATGGACAATACGGGACCGAACACCTCCTCGCGCGCGATTCTCATTTGGGACGTCACGTCGCCGAACACGGTGGGGCGAACGTAATATCCGCGGTTGAGACCAGCCGGCCGGCCCGTTCCGCCTGTTACCAAGGTAGCGCCCTCGTCGATCCCGGACTGGATCAGGTCCTGCACTTTCCCAAACTGTGACTGGCTGACCAAAGGTCCCATGGTGGACGCCGGATCGAGCGGATCGCCAAGACGAATGCTGCCGACGGCTTCATTTGCCGCGGCGAAGGCTGCGTCGCGCTGTGCGCGCGGAATCAGCATGCGCGTTGGCGACTGGCAGTTCTGGCCAGCATTTGTGTAGCAGGCGTGAACGCCCTGTATCACGGCAGCTTTCAGATCGGCATCCGGGAGGATGATATTGGCGGACTTGCCGCCCAGTTCCTGCGCGACACGCTTGACCGTATCCGCCGCCAGCTTCGCCACCCGAACACCGGCCGTCGTCGATCCGGTGAACGACACCATGTCGATCTCGGGATGGCCGGCGATTGCCTCGCCCACCGTCGGACCATCGCCGTTCACCACATTGAACACACCCGCTGGAATACCGGCGTCATGCACGATCTCGACGAAAAGCATGGAGCTCAGCGGTGCGATCTCACTCGGCTTGAGAATGACCGTGCAGCCGGCGGCCAGCGCTGGCGCGACCTTCGAAGCCACCTGGTTCAACGGCCAGTTCCACGGCGTGATCAAGCCGCAGACACCGATCGGCTCGCGGCGAACGACCCCGCCTGCCATCGGTTCTTCAAACCTGTAGTCCGCAAGCACGCGCGCAGCTTCCTCGAAATGAAACAGCGCAACGGTCGCCTGGCGTTCCATCGCAAAGGTAATCGGCGATCCCATTTCCAGCGTCATCATCCGCGCCAGTTCCGGCAGACGCGCCCGGAAGCCTTCAATGATCTTCTGAAGATAGACGAGGCGGTCTTTCACGCTCACTTCGGAATAGGTTGCGAAGGCGCGGCGGGCCGCCTGCGCGGCCCGGTCAACATCCTGGCGGGTGCCCAGGCTGATCCGCGCGAACGCCTCCTCCGTCGCAGGATTGAAAACTTCAAGAGTTGACGGTGTGACCGGATCCACCCAGGCGCCGTCGATATAGAACTTCAGCTTGTCCATTTTCTCCACCTGTGACGCCCATACGAGGCGTAGTCATTGTGTCCGGGGCTCGCGTTCCCGCCGTCTTGCTGCAACTCCCATCGCAGCGTGTTTAAAGATGCCTGCCCTCGTCTACGGGCACGATGATCCCCGTCGAGCTCGTCAGGTTGACGATGCAGGCCATTACCGCTCTTGCGACATCGTCCGGCGTCGTGATGCGGGCAAGCGGAAGTTTCTCGGCGACCCGCTGCAACTGCTCCCGCGTCCGCCCGGCGACGAAATCTGTATCTACGCCGGCCGGCGAGATGGAAAACACGCGGATTTTGGGCGCAAGCACTTTCGCGAGCGCGATCGTCAGCGCATCGACGCCCGCCTTGGCTGACAGATAAGCGAGGCTGCTGCCCAGTCCCGTGCGGGCGGCAATGGATGAAATATTCACAATGGCGGCACCGCTGCCGCGTTCCAGCAATGGACGGAAAGCACGCACCATGGCGAAAGGCCCCCGCAAGTTGATGGTCACGGTGCGGTCGAAGATCTCGTCGGTCAGCGCGTCGAGGTCTTGGGCGGGTACTGGCGTCGTGGCGCCTCCACAATTGACCAGCACATCGAGCCGCCCATACTCCTTCTGAACCCGCGCCGCCGCTTCGGCGATGGAGGATGGATCGTCGATCGAGATGCGCAGCGCGCGATGTCCGGTGCCCTGTAGCCCGCTCACGACATCTTCCGCCAGTTCCTTGCGGCTGTTGTAACCGACCACGACAGCCGATCCACCGGCGGCGAGGCGTGCCGCTGTCGCCCTGCCGATCCCGCTGCTGCCGCCTGTGACGAGCGCCACTGTGGGAGTCGATAGCACGGGAACATCGATGCGGATCACGTCAGTCACTTAATCACTCCCGATCGTCAGGCGACATGCCTGCACTCAGCTCAAGCAGGACAATGCTACACTGCGCCGTGCCAGCCTCGTTCTTGCTACATTGCAATCTTTGCCGCTTCGATGACCGGCCGCCACTTGGCGAGTTCGGCCGCGACGAATGCCTTGAGATCATCGGGTGATCCGCCGACGCCCAGCAATGCATTCTGCCCGAGAATAGCCTTCCCCTTTTCACTCTGGAGAAAGCTGTTCACGATGCTGTTCAACTTGGCGACGATCTCCGGCGACGTTCCGGTCGGCGCCACCATGGCGTACCACGCTGATGCCTCGAAGCCCTTGAAGCCCGTCTCCTGCACCGTCGGTACGGCCGGCAATTGCGCGGCTCGCTGGCTGGTCGTGACGGCAAGCGCCTGAACTTTCCCGGAGGCGACCAGCGCTACATAGGTCGGCATGAAGTCGATGGCGATGTCGATCTGACCGCCGAGCAAATCCGTCATCAGCGGTGACGTGCCGCGATATGGCACGTTGGTCATCTTGACGCCGACGGACCTCTGCACCAGTTCCGACGTGATGTGCCCGAGCGTGCCGTTGCCGGGATGTCCCACATTGACTTTGTCGGGGTTCTGCTTCGCATAAGCGATCAGCTCTTCGAATGTCTTTGCTGGAAAGTCGGCGCGCGTCGTCACAATGAGCGGAGACTTGGCGACGAGGACGATCGGCGTGAAATCCTTTTCGGAATCATAGGCCATCCCTTTGTACATCAGCTTGTTGAGCGCAATCGGCGCAGGCGTGCCGAACAGAAGCGTGTAGCCGTCAGCGCTCGCCTTGGCCACGGCCGCGCCACCAATGCTGCCGCCTGCGCCCGCACGATTGTCGACAATGAACTGCTTGCCGAGCGCCTCACTCAGCGCCTGGCCAACGGCGCGCGCGAGCGTATCGACGGCGGATCCTGCTGGAAACGGCACGATCATGGTGACCGTCCGTTCCGGCCATCCTTGCGCGACAGCACCGTGGATGGGCGTCAGGGCGAACACGAGACCGCATAGGCCAGCTAACAATGCACGCATGTTTCCTCCGATTTATACAGAGCGGGCTGTGCCCGCTTGTTCGGCGCCGTCTTCCGCAGCGCTTTCCCTGTTCGATGTCCTACAATCAAACCGCCATCGAAGTTGCGGAATGTGCCGTCGTTCCACTGTACGGCATGCCTGCTCACGCGCTTGCGTGAACAATCCCCCGGCAGATCTGCCGGGGCTGTTGTTTTCAACACCGATCCGGTGGTCGACCAGGCTCAGAACGACCGCAGGATCTGAACCGCGCCGTTGTAGAGGTTCTGATCACGCACGGCGTAGGATGTACCGGCCGGCTTGCCGACTACATTGCCGGTGTAGGTGCCACCTAGGCTCTGATCCAGGCGGCTGTAGATGAATTCCGCCGAGAGCGTCAGATTCTGAACGGGCGTCCAGGCTGTTCTGGTGCCGACCTGCGTGGTGGCAAAGTCGAAGTTGTTGCTGGTCCCGGACAGAACGCCGGCGGACGAAGCCGCTGCCGAGGACGAACTGGTGCCGAAGCCCCGCGTGGTCGAGGCAAATGCCCCTGCCAACAGAGCATTTCCCGCGTCGCCGTAAGAGATGTGGCTGTAGTTGGCGAACAGAGAGGTGCGCCACGCCGGGTTCCAGTAATGCTCGAAGAAGCCGCTGACTTCCCAGGCCGAGCTCTGCACGATCTGACCGCCTGGCGCATAGACGCCATCGAGAACGTAGCCGAAGCCGACCGTGTTGCCGTCGAACTTGGCGAACCGGCCGCCGCCCAGTGTATCGACGGTGCCTGCGAAGACATATTTCGCGGCGCCCTTGGCGTAGGAGGCTTCCAGCTTGAGACTGTCGCCCGCGCCGGTGGGCAGGTTCTTGAACTCGACAGCGCCGCTCACGGCGAAGCCGTAGGCATCGTCAGGGTGGCCGGAGGGTTCATTGGTGTAGTATTGAGCCGTCGCCTGATGAAGGGCTGCGGCGAAATGCAGCGTGCCCCATGCCTGATCGAGGCGCAGGTTGCCGACGACGTCCGGCATATGGTTTCCGCCGGTGGCATTACCGAGGAAGGTGTTCGACGACGAGCCATAGAATGCACCGGTGAACTGCGAGGCACCGGGCGCCACGATGAACGTGTTCACGTTCCAAAGGCCGGCATTGCGATAGGGCGACGCATTCTCGAGCGAGATAGTACCAGAGACGCCGTTGCCGAACGACGCCGTGTAGGCCAGTTGGGGGATGCCAGTCGCATTGTTGGAGCCCGCGAAGAAACCGGAGGCAATTGTCGGTTTGGCGAGCGCCCACTGCGGGTCGAATTGCGAGACGGCCTTACCGAAGGTGAAGCCTGCGAACTGGATGAACGCGAAATCTACCTCGACAAAGCCGCCGGCGATGCTCTCACGTCCCTGCGCGAAATCGAAATGGATGTTGGAGAATGTGCGGAGCAGACCATATTCGGTCGCCGTGCGCGTATCGGTGGTCAGCGTCAAGCGCGGCTTGGTGTTGAAATAGTCCTTCGTATAGAGATTGTTGCCGCCGGCGCCGCCGAACCAGTAGGGCACGTCATAGTTGCTCGCGGCATTGAACGCGGTATCGATGCGAAGTGCACCGCCGATCTTAATGCAGGTGTCGGTGCCCGGGATGTAATAGAAGCCCGCGCCGTAAAGCGAGCAGATCTTCACATATTCGACCGCCTTGGCCTTCACCGGCAGATCGGCTGCGTGTGCACCGCCGATCGCGAGAATCCCTGCCGCCGAACCGAGAACAAGAGTCTTGATAGTCGTCGTCATTATAGCCCTCCGAATTGCCTTCGTTTCCTCAGTGAAATCTTACCTAGCCGCGTATCGCCGGCTCGCGTTGTTCGCGAGCGCGTAACGCCGTTTTGATATAAGATATTGATGAGGTGATCAGTCTGTCAACGACGGCGGTGAATTCCTGGCCAATGATGAAAGGAGTGTGTCATTCGCGTTGCATTGACGCACAAAGGAAGGGCGTCGTTTCGTCATCGCGAACAACTATCGAAACACATGCGCGCAGCGCGTCGAGAATGATGATCGCGAACCCGCCAATGGAGGTCGTATCGCCTCGCTGCGGCGTTGCGGCGATCGCTTTAGTGAGTCGCTCCGCAAAATGGAGTGCCTACCGCGGCTCGCAGGCGTGATGATATCATCGGGTATGCAAGGCGCGCGTCCGACATGGTCGGCGTATGAATGTCGCCGTTATTATCGAGCCTGCGTCATTTGGTCCCACAGCGGATGCGAACTGCTGTTCGACGCCCCCTGTCAGCTCACCCCGCCATCGGCGATGATCGTGCGCCCGGTAAGCCATTTCGCCTCCGGCGACGCCAGAAACAGCGCAACACCGGCAATGTCGTCGGTCTGCCCGATGCGCCCCAGCGGCGTCATTGCCGCAATCCCCGCGCCGCGCTCAGCCAGAATCTGCGTCGTCATATCGGTTTCAATCACACCAGGGGCGATCGTGTTAACTGTGATCCCGCGCGGGCCGAATTCCTTGGCGAGCGCATGCGACAGGGCAGCCACCGCCGCCTTGGAGGCTGCATAGATCGAGGTGGTCGGGATTGGCCGGGTGGCCAGCGCGGAGGAGAAATTGATGATCCGTCCTCCCGGCGCGGTCAGATGCGGGAGCGCCGCCTGAATGACCGCGATCGTGCCCAGGACATTGGTATCAAAGGTGGCGCGAAACATTTCGGAGTCGATCGCCTCGAACGGCCGATATTCGGCAATACCGGCGCAGTTCACCAGAATGTCGAGATGCCCGAACCGCGCAAGGACCTGCGCAACCATCGCCCGCGCGTCGTCCGGATTGGAAATGTCACCGGCGACGCCGATGCCCTGCGCGCCCAATTCGGCGATATCACCGAGTACCGCATGTGCCGCTGGGGATTCATTGCGGTAGCCGATCGCCACGCGACTGCCCACGCCGGCAAAACGCCGTGCGATTGCAGCTCCCATCCCGCGCGAGCCGCCCGTGACCAGCACGACCTTGTCGCGCAACAAATCCCGGTCTGGCCGCCCTTGATCGCTGGTGCTCATGATCTGCCTATTTCGATCTTAAGTGACTGCTGTGATGCTGGCGTGCGACGCCATGTCTTCGACGGCCTGCTGCAGCCGCTGGCTCCATTGCCGCAGATACGCTTCGCGGCCTTCGGCATCGACACGCGGTGCTGCGTAAGCGACGAACGGCTCAAGAGCTGTCATGCCGAGATACTCGATCATCAGGCGCTGTGCCGGCCAGAGTACGGTGCCGATGTCGCCATAGACGTCGGCGGCCGAGAACCGTTGCCGGGTGCCGCCGGTGCAGAGGCACAACAGTCCGCGCTTGTCGGGAAAGAAACCGCTATCAAAGCGGCGACCGTCAGCATAGGCGAAGCCATAAGCAAGCACACGGTCGAACCAGCCTTTCAGAATGGCCGGCATGCCGCCCCACCAGATCGGATAGAGCCAGACGACAAGATCGGCGTCGCGAAAGCGCTGCTGCTCACGCACGAGGTCGGCCGCGAAACCGCCGGTGCCATGCGCATGGGCCTGTTCAGTCTGATAGTGAAACCGGTCCGCCTGGGCCACGGCGCTGAAATCGTGTCGTCCGGCAACCGGATCGAATTGCTCGGCATAGAGATCGGACACCACCACCGTGTGGCCGGCCTGCCGCAGCGTCGCGACGCCGGCATCCTTCAGAGCCGCGGTGAACGACGTCGGCTCGGGATGGGCATAGACCATCAGGACATTCATCGCTGTTCTCGTCTGCTGCTTCATCGGATCAGGCGCTCTTGGCCCGGCCGGCGAACAAGCCGCTGGGGAAGAACAGAAGAACGATGAGCAGCACCGTCAGCGCCACGATGTTCTTGAAGCCGGCGCCGAAGAACACGATGGCGCCGGACTGGATGACGCCAAGGAAGATGCCGCCGATCAGCGCCGCCGGCGCACTGCCGAAGCCTCCGATGATCGCCGCGATGAAACCGTTGATGCCGAACGGACCGCCGACGCTGTAGGCCGTGTATTGCGTTGGCGTAATGAGAATGCCGGCGGCGGCGCCCAAAGCGGCGCTAAGTGCAAATGACACGATCAGCATGCGCTCGACGGGAATGCCGAGCAGTGCGGCAGCCTCGCGGTTCTGCGAACAGGCTCGCAAGGCCCGCCCCATCCGCGTGCGGTTGAAGAATTGCGTTAGCGCGAACACCATCAAGGCGCCGCATCCGAGCACCCAGAACAGCTGATAGCCGATCGCGATCGGCCCGATCTTCAGCGGCCCGCCGGAGGTGAATTCCGGATAGGTTCGCGGCTGATCGCCCAGCGTGAGAATGACGACCTGTTCGATCAGAAGCTGGATGGCCAGAGTCGCAAGAATGATCGCGAACAGGGGCGCCTTGCGCCGCCACATCGGGTTGATGATGGCGATCTGAACGAGAACGCCGATCCCCGCAACCAGGATCGTGGAGAGTACCGCGGAGACATAGATCGGCAGGCCGAATTGCGTCAGCAGCGTATGTGCGAACATACCGCCGAGCATGACGAACACGCCCTGCGCGAAATTGACGATGCCGCTGGCATTGTAGATGACGCAAAAGCCGATCGCGACCAGTCCGTAGATCAGTCCGATACCGACGCCGTTGACGAGGCTCTGAACGAGTTCGACTGCGCTAGGCATTTGCTGCCTCCTCCACGCCGAGATAGGCGGCGATGACTTCGGGATGGACCTTGATTTCGTCCGGCGTGCCTTCGGCGATCTTTCGTCCGAAATCGAGCACGGCGATCCGGTGTGCGATCCGCGTGACCAGACCGACATCGTGCTCGATCAGCAGCACCGTGGTGCCCTGGCGATTGATCTTCTGGATGATATGCGCGAGCCCATCGGTCTCCTGCGTATTGAGACCGGCGGCCGGCTCGTCGAGCAGCAGCAGCCGCGGCTTGGATGCGAGTGCGCGCGCAACTTCGAGCAGCCGTTGCTGACCATAGGGCAGCAGTTCGGCATTGAGATCGGCCTGCGCGCCGAGCCCGACGAAATCGAGCAGTTCGCGCGCCCGTTCATGAACTTCGGCTTCCTGCCGGCGGAACCAGGAGGGCCGCAGCAACGCCGCGGCGACGCCGCCTCGGGTCGCGAGGTGGCAACCGACCTCGACATTCTCGGCGACGGACATGCCCTTGAACAGCTGCACGAGCTGAAACGTCCGGATCAACCCCATAGCGGCGATCTGATCCTGGCGCATGCGGGTGATGTCGCGGCCATCGAAGGCGATGCTTCCCGAGGTCGAATTGAGGAAGCCGGAGATCATGCTGAAGAATGTGGTCTTGCCCGCACCGTTCGGACCGATGACCGCGAACAGGCTGCCTTGCGGCACATCCAGATCGATCTCGTTATTGGCGAGCAGGCCGCCGAAACGCTTGGTCAGACCTCTGACCTTGAGGAGAGCCATGGTCACGCTTCCTCTTTGTCTTTGCGCGGGCGAAACAGTCCGCCGAGCGCCGAGAGGCCCTTGGGCGCATAGATCAGCATCAGCAGCAGCACCAGCGCATAGGCGATGTCCTGGAAACGGCCGGTGCTGCGGAAGATTTCCGGCAGGAGGGACGCAACAATGGCACCGACGACCGGACCGATCAGCGTGCCGACGCCGCCGACATAGAGCATCGTGAAGGTCACAATGACCATCTGCGGGCCGAACACTTCGGGACTGATGAAACCGACCGTATGCGCGAACAGCGATCCGGCCGCCGACGCATACAGTCCGGCGATCACGAAGGCGATGAGCTTGAAACGCGAAATGCGAATGCCGAGCGCAGCAGCGCCGTTCTCGCTTCCGGAAATGGCGCGCAGACCGCGGCCAAAACGGGAATCGCGCAAACGCTGCGAGATCCAGAAGCCGACCAGCAGCAGCCCGCCGAGGCAAAGCAGCTTCAGCCGTTCGTCTTCGACGGTCAGGCTACCGATGCCGAGCGGCGGAATGCCGGCATAGCCCATGTAGCCCTGGGTCAGGCTGGTCCACTGGACCGAGATGTCATAGGTAATGAGGCCCAGCGCGAAGGTCGCCATCGCGAGATAGTGGCCGCGCAGGCGCAGCGTCGGATAACCGATCACCAGCGCGGCCATTCCTGCAACACCCATCGAGGCGATGAGGGCGAGCGCAGGCTCCCAATTATACTGCACGCAGAGGATGGCGCTGCCGTATCCGCCGATACAGGCAAAGGCGTTCTGACCGAAGGATGCCTGGCCCGTATAGCCCATGAAGAAATTCAATCCGAGGCAAAAGATGCCGTAGATCATCGCGAGCTGCATCACCGTCAGCAGATAGCCGCCATAAATGAGTACGGCCACGAACAGCAGCGCGCCTGCCCCAAGCAGGCCGATGGAGAACCGGTCGAGACGCGCAACCGGCTTAGGTGAAGTAATAGCGAGCAAGGTCATGGTGCGATTCAATCTCGTGCGTCGGCAACTCGGCCCGAACGCTTCCAGAGGCAAGAATGTAAACGCGCTGGGCGAGCTTGAGCGCGAGCGGCGCTTTCTGCTCGACCAGCAAAATGCCGAGGCCCTCCTTGTTGAGAGCACCGAGCGTCGACAGGATTTCGGAAGCGACGCGCGGCGCAAGGCCGAGCGACGGCTCGTCGAGAATGAGCAGTTTCGGATCCGCCATCAGTGCGCGCCCGACGGCCAGCATCTGCTGCTCGCCGCCGGACATGGACGACGCGGTCTGGTCGATGCGTTCGCGCAGCCGCGGAAACAGGGAGAACACCTTCTCCAGCTGCCGCTCGCTGTGAGCCTGCGGTCCGGACAGTTTGTAGGCGCCCAGTTGCAGGTTTTCCCGCACGCTCATGTCACCGAACAGGCCGCGCCCTTCCTGCACCATGATGATGCCCAGCCCGGCCAGTTCATGGGTGCGCAGATGGGTGACGTCCCGGCCGTTGAAGATAATCTGGCCGGTGCTGGCGATGAGCCGCGTGATGGCGCGAAGCAAGGTGGTCTTGCCCGCCCCATTCGGCCCCAGAATGGTGACGAACTCGCCCGGCGCCACGTAAAGCGCCGTCGACCGCAGCGCTTCGATATGACCGTAGCGCGCCGTCAGATCGCGCACCGCGATCAGTGGGGTGATGTCCGCCGCCGCCGTCATTTCTTGAGAACCAGAACGCCGTCCTTCACGGACGCGATCACATAAGGATTCCGGGTGATGCCAATGTGATTCTCGGCGCTGAAGTCGTAGGACGCGCCTGCACCGTCGTAATGGCCGAGTTTCTCGAAGGCGTCACGCACGGCCGTCCCATCGGTCGAGTTCGCCTTCTTCATGGCGGCGGCCATCATCATGATGGAGTCCCAGGCACGCGAGGCCTGCGCGTTGTCGGACTTGCCGAACCTGGCTTTCATCGCCTTCACGAACGGCTCGGCGGCCGCGCGCGCGGCGGGATCCGTGATGACGCTGATGTCATCGGCCGCCACCTGGATGAGCGGCGACGGAACCAGATACTGGTCGCCAAGTACCTTGCCCGCAGAGAGCAGGATATCGAGCTCGTTGATGCTGCCCAGCATCAGCATCCTGGTCAGGCCGAGGCTCCGGATGTTGTTGGCGACGGTCACCACCGCATTGCCCTGTCCGAGCATGATGATCGCACCGGCGCCGGCCGCATTGATGCGCCCGATCTGGACGCTGAAGTCGGCATCGTCCTGCTGGTAGGACTCGTTGGCGACGACAGTCAGTCCGAATTCATCGGCGCCCTTTTCCGCCAGGCCGCGCATCAGCAGGCTGTAGGGGCTCGGATCGGAGAGGATTCCGACCTTACGGATATCGGTCTTGTCCTTGAGATACTGATAGCGCGCATCCACCTCGAATTTGGGTGGCGGCAGGAACTGGAAGGCCCACTTCTGCTCATCCGGCTGACGCGGCAAGATCGAGCAGAGAAACATCGGCAGTTTGGCTCTGGAGACGAAGCTCGCGGCGGCAAAGTTGCCAGCCGAGATGCAGCCGCTGTCGAAGGCAGCGACCTTGTCATCCGTCATCATCTTGCGATAGACGACCACCGCCTGCTGCGGCGTCGACTTGTTGTCCTCGATCACCAGTTCGAGCTTCTTGCCGAGGACGCCGCCCTGCGCATTGATCGCTTCGACGGCGATCTGCATCCCGTCGCGCCAGTGACCGTCGGTCGCTGAGCCGTATCCCGTTAAACCCAGCGACGACCCGATCTTGATCGTCTGCTGCGCAGACGCCGGCAGTGCCAGCGTGAGCGCGAACAGCGCGGCGAACACTGACGCCTTGCGTGGTCTCATTTCCGTCCCCTGTCTGTTTTTCTTCAGCTTGAGCGCTGATTGCAGATTAATTGGTCTAGCGCGTGCTCATCCGACCTTGTCCCGGACATCGCGCAGGCCGGCAGTCGCCGCCTGGCGCAGGAAGCCCTGATCCGAGGAGAGCACGAAGACGCTGGCGCCGCGCGAATTCAGCCACGCGGCCTCGCTCGAATTGCCGACATAGACGCTGATCGGCTTGTTGGCCTTGCGTGCGGCTTCCGAGATCCGCTCGACCGCGCGCAACACATCGGGCGGGTCCTTCGATTCATCGCCGAAGGCGGCGGTCAGGTCGCCCCGCCCGATAAACAGCGAGTCGACGCCGTCGACGGCAGCGATGGCGTCGATCTCGTCCAGCGCCACCGGATCCTCGATCTGGGCCACGAACACCATCCGGGCATCCGCATCCGCAATGTGCCGCCACATCGGTATGCCGGAATAGCGACCCGCACGCGTGCTGGTCGCAAAGCCGCGGCTGCCGCCGCGATACCGCAACATTGCCGCCACCTCGCGCGCATAGCCCGCGCTCTTCACATGGGGGACCAGGACGCCGGTGGCGCCGCAATCCAGCACCGAGAGAATGGCCTCCGGTCCCGGCACCCGAACCAGCGCCGGCGTGTCGGTTGCCCGCGCAGCCATCAGCGCGATGTCGCTGCTGGTGCGATCGAATGGACCGTGCTCCTGATCGATCACGACGAAATCATAGCCGATATCGCCGAGGATTTCGGTGCCGTGACCGGTCGGTGTCTTCAGAAACGTGCCGACAAGTTTCTCGCCGCCAAGCATGCGCTGCCGAAATGTGGAAGCAGTTGTCATCATTGATAATCCTGTTGCCGTTGTGGGGTGGGCTGCCGGTTACGGCATCGGATATTCATCGGCGTTCAGGATCCAGCCGGGCTTCTGCGAGAAGTCGAGCCGCGGCGGGCAGAAGATGTCGACGAGCTGGTTGAAGTCACTTCCACAGGCCTCGGTGGTGTGAATCGAGGGCGGCGGAATGACGGCGATCGACGGCGTTTTGCACAGTTCGTGATCGTCCTTGCGCCAGTTCTTCTTGTTGATCGTCCAGGGCCAGCGCAGGTGGTGAATGAATTCCCCCTCCACCGCGAGCGAGCACTGCTCGAAATCATCGTGATGATGCGGCGACAGTTTGCTGGCATCGCGGGGGCCGTTATAGCCGTCGAGATAGTTCACCATGATAGTGGTGCAGCGCCAGATGCGACCGAAGCGGCCCGGCTCCGGCGGCACGTCGAGACTGTAGACGCGCAGACGAAAGCCGTCTTTCGGCGCCGGCCATGGTTCCAGCGGTGCGACGTAAGGCTTGGCCGTGGCATATGATGCTGCATTGGCGCATTTCGCCGCGAGATCTTCCGACCGCGTGGTGAAGATGCGAACGATCTTGCCGGCTTCGACGATCTTGATGCTGGACCGTCCAGGCGGCACGAAGGCCAGGGAGCGGCCATTGACGCGCTTGGTGCCCTCCGCCGTGGTGATCTCCACGACCACCTTGGGATCGGACAACAGCACGGCATATTCGTCCGGCTGCTCCTCGCGCGCCAGCACACCGCCCGCCTTTCCTTCCGTATGCACGAGCAGGAAGTTCTGACCGCGCCCATACCAGCTCTTGCCTGACGGTCCATCCTCCTGCGGCGGCTCGTCGTAGAAGCGGAGATATTCGGCCTGGCCGAAAGGACCCGCCGGCGCTGCGTTTGCAGCTGCAGGTGCAAGCTTGGCTCTCGGATCGGTGGTGTCGTACATGTGGGATCTCCCTTGATGTCAATTCTGGGAGCCGGCATTTCACGATGCGCCGGCCTGAGATTGTGCCTTGTCCGGAAAGCTAACTGGCCCGCGCCGTGGCTACGTCTGCTTCGATACCCAGCGCACGCGCGGTGTTGCCGGAGACCATCTTGCGGATCTGATCGTCGTCGTAACCGAGATCCATGCAGAGCCTGATGCCGCGGCGGAAGCCATCGAGCGGGCTGAAGGTTCCGGTCTGGCCGAGGTCGGAGCACAGCATCGTCCGCTCCACACCCGCGGCCTCAATCTGGTCGCGCAAATCCGCGGCCTCACGGCTCTTGAACTTGCAGCCGTCGAGAAACATGCAGAGCGAGTGTTCGACGAAGGCCCCCATCGCCGCGATGCCTTTGACGTCGTTCAACGACGCATCGACGATGTCCTCCGGATGAGTGAACACCAGGCGCTTGACGCCCCGGCGCTGCGCTTCTTCGAAGATCACCCAGGTCTCGCTGACATGCAGGTGGCCGCTGGCCAGCACCATGTCGTTGCGCGCGACGATGTCGAGAATTTCCTTCATGTCATCGCGCACCGACTTATCGTCGTTCAGGACGGGAATTGCGGTGACCGGTCGCATCCGCTCGGTGGAAGCCGGGTGCACCCATTTGGCCGACGCCTGCCATCGCAGATGGTTGGCGGCGGCCAGCGTGGGGAGCCAGACAATCCTGCCACCCAGCGCGGCGGTGTGCTCAACCGCGTAGGGATTGAGACCGCCCACCACATTATTGAGCACGATGCTGGAATAGATCTTCGTCTTCAGCTCGGGAAAGTGCTGCCGGATCAGCTCGGCCGTCATGACACCGCTGTAGTCGTGATCCTTGGTAACGACCGCGGCGAAACCCGCCTGCGAGGCCTGCTGAAGCAACGTGACGTGGTCGATGCCGCGCGGCGCGATGGACGGCCCGCTATGCACATGCGGATCAATCGCGCCTTTCAACAACGCGTCGATGCGCGCCTCGACCTTGGGATCAGCTAACTCTGTCATTCCCTCACCGCATTTTATCCCGACAGCCTCGACCGTCGACTTCGTTAACGTTCGCGACAGCGGAACGTTGTTTCATTTAAGGATACTGGTCGGCGCGAGGGCGTGTCAATAGCTTCCGGCACTGCAATTGCGAACCTCCACGCATCAATCACATTGCACTTGCAATCCACTGCGCTACGTTGTTCAGCACTCGGGAACATGAAATTGAGAAATGATGAGCGATTCAGCATCAACCCGCGTCCACTCCGTGCAACTGGCCATCGACGTACTGGAAGCCGTGGCATTCTCGGACGATGAACTGGGCGTGACGCAGATCGCCGACCGTCTGGGCATGACGAAGGGATCGGTGCATCGGCATCTTCAGACGCTGGTCGACCGCGGCTATCTCACGCAGAACTCCAGCACCTCGCGCTACAGCATCGGTCCGAAAGGCCGGTTGCTCGCCCGGCACGCGCCTGATGCGGATCTCATCCAGCTCGCGGAAGGACCGATGCGGCAGTTGCGCGATGCCCTTGGCCATTTCGTCGTTCTTTCCGAGATGACGCCGCGCGGCGCATTGATCCTGCACAAGCTGTCGGGCACGGCGGCGATTGAACTCGGCGTTCGCCCGGGGAGCGAATTGACCTTCCATGCGTCGGCGCAGGGAAAGGTCCTGCTGGCTTTCGCCCCCAGCCCCATGAGGGCGCGCGTCCTCGCGCAGCCCTTGCAGCGTTTCACCGACAAGACCATTGTTTCCGTCCGCAAGCTCGAACAGGAATATCTGGAGATTGTGCGTCTTGGTTTTGCCACGGCCCCGGAGCAGAGCTTGATCGGGATGAATGCGGTGGCCGCGCCGATCTTCGACGCGCAGGATGCCTGCATCGCCTCGGTCGCCATCGTGGCATCGATCCAGGTCCTGCCGGAGAAGACACGGCCGTCCGACGTCGCCCAACTCATCGAGGCGGCACGCCAGATCTCGCACAAGCTCGGGCACGGTCGCGGCGCTCATCCACCACCACCCGTCAAGCGCAGCGCGCGGACGGCGCGCCCGCGTTAGAGCTGATCGGCAATGTATTTTCTCCAGTTGTCGGTGCGCAGCGGCATGTCGGCAAATGTCTTGCGCTGGTCTGCAGCCCTGCCAACCAGTTCGGCAGCGGTCATCCGCTTGCCGCGCAGGTAAGCGTCGAGTTCATCCAGCGCGGATGAGAGCACGGCCGCGCCGCGCAGCATCACGGCCGATGCCATCTCCACCGCGCCGGCGCCAGCGAGCATCATGCGCGCGACATCGAGACCGGCGCGTGCGCCATTGGTCGCAATCAGCGGCTTGTCGGCGCCAAGCTGTTGCCGCGACACAGCCAGCCAGTGACACGTCAGCGGCAGATTCCAGTATCCACCGACGCCGAGCGTCGTTCCCAGAAACGGCTGCATTGTCTCGACATCCGGTATGAAGCCGAGCAGCCGCCCGGCCATCACCACGGTTTCGCCGCCTGCGCGAAATGCCGCATCTGCCAGGTCCGGCACGCGCTCGCTCTGTCCGGTGATCTTGACCCATAGCGGGATGCCGATCGCCTGCCGTACCGCAGACACGATCAGGGATACCCGCTCAGGATCCAGTTCGGTGGACACCACACCTTTTGCCTGACTGGCATAGGGCGTGCCGATATTCAGCTCGAGAACGCGCACGCCGGCCTGCTCGACCTGCCTTGCCATCTCGACCGTTCGCGGGAGGTCCGCAACGATCAGGCTCGCGACCGCATAGGCGTCCACTTGTCTGGCCTCACGATCGAGCTGGACGGTCTGATCGAGCCATGCATCGAAGCTCTGTGGCGTCAGGCCAGAGCGACAGGCGATGAATGCCGTGTCAGGCGCATTCGGCGTCCACACCATTTCGCGCCACTCGCTGTCGAGCAGCATGTATTCGGCGCGCTGCAGCTGATCACGACCACGCTTGGATTCGTTGACGGATTTGACCACCACCGCGCCGACCCCGGCGCGCAACGCGCGACGTACGCCTTCGGGGTCGATATGGTGCTCCGCGGATCCGGCGATCAGCGGATTCTTGAGGGCCGTCCGGCCGACGGTAACGTTGAGACGCGTCATCCAGCAGACCTCCGTCAACTTGCCGCTAGGCGGGTGGGAACGCCGATGATCTCGCGCGCTTCGCGTGGCGACGCGATCGCTCCGCCGAGTTCCTCGACGATGCGACGAGCTTTCTCCACCATGGCCGCGTTCGATGGCGCGAGCTGTCCGCGCGACAGATAAACGGCATCTTCCAGACCGACACGAACGTGTCCGCCGCACAGATAGGATTGCGCGACATTGTGGAATGACGTCTTGCCGATGCCGATTGCGGTGAACTGAGCATCGGGCGGCAACATGTTGCGGGCGTAGATGACCGTCTCGGGACTTGGCTGGAAACCATAGCGAACACCCATGACGAACGAGCAGAGTACGGGCCCGTCGAGTGTGTTGTCCTTCAGCAAATCATTCATCAGCGCGATATCGCCGGAATCGAACAGCTCTATCTCCGGCTTGACCCCGGCTTCGCGGATCACTTTCGCCATCCGCCTGACATTGCCGGGTGTGTTGATGACGACTTCCCTGCCCGAATTCATGGTGTTGAGATCGAGGGTACAGATATCCGGGCGAAGCGCGGCGATGTGCTCAACACGTTTTTCCGGTGCGATCAGCGTCGTTCCCGCCGCTGCGACGCGCGGCTGGTCCGTGGATGGAACGAAACGGCCGCCGGGCCCCGTGGTGATATTGAGGATCAACTGGGTGTTTTTCGCGCGTATCCGGTTAACGACGTCCCGGTAATATTCGAGCTCCATCGAAGGCTTCCCGGTGGAGGGCTCCCTTACATGGATATGCACGATCGCCGCGCCGGCCTCGGCCGCCCCGAGACAGGCCTCGGCGATCTCCGCCGGCGTGATCGGCAGATGCGGTGTCTGCTCCGGCGTGGTCAGATTGCCGGTGACGGCGCAAGTGATGAAAATCTTTTGACGCGGCGCCTGCATCGCCCGTGCTCCTGTCCATTCTGCGGCCATCGACATGACGGCCGGTCTGATTTCATTTCTACGGTGATGCTTTTTGGCAGCGCGTGCCGTTAAGACGGCAGACGCTCCGGCGATCCCATTTCCTCTGCCAGCGCGTTCAACGTCGCGGACAATGCGCGTGGAATATCGATTCGGCCGCCATCGCTCTCGCGCTTCGTCCAGCTGCGTTCACCCGGCGTACGTGGCGGCACCTGCGCGCGCGACGCGCGAATTTTCGCGAGCTCGGCCGACGCTTCATTGCGGAAGTCTTCGGCCGACCGGAAGTGTTCGATATCGATCGCCAGAAACAGCAGCGAACACAGAAACGGCTTCGAAAGGTCGCCATAGAGCGGCGCGACCTCGTCACCGCCGGGCCCCTGCGACAGCAGGCTGCACATCAGATTGATTGCCAGCGACAGGCCGAAGCCCTTCGCGCCGCCTGACGGCAACAGCATGCCGTCGATCGCGGCCTTGGCATCCGTCGTGGGGTGGCCATTGCGGTCGACAGCCCATGTCGGCGGAAGCGGCTTCCCTTCCCGCTCATAGACACGGATCTTGCCGAGCGCCGCCTCGCTCAGGGCCATGTCCAGCACAAACTCCGGCCCTTCCGACACCGGAAGCGCAATCGAGAGCGGATTGTTGCCGACCAGTTTCTCCAGCCCGCCAGGAGCTGGCATCATCGGCTTGGTGTTGCACATGGCGATGCCGATGCAATCACGGTCACTTGCCTGACGTGTATACCGAGCCGCCGCGCCAAAGTGAAAACTGTTGCGAACGGCCACGACACCTACACCCGTCTCCTTACTGCGCTCAATGGCCATCTGCATGGCCGCGTCACCCACCAGATGGCCGAACATGCCCTGCGCATCCAGCACAGCCATTGCCGAGCGACTCTCAACCACAATCGGCCGTACGGCGGACGACACACTCCCGAGGCGAAGCCGACGGATATACATGTCGGCCTGCGACAGACCGTGCGACGGCAGGCCGGCCACATCGGCATCGACCAACGCACATGCCATCTGCCCGGACGCCAGCGGCGGAAGACCGGCGCGCTCGAACAGATCCGCGAGAAACTCTTCGGCCTCCGCGACCGGCATTGACAGGACATCACTCATCTCGTCGTCTTTCGCGCTCTAGTTCGGTCGACCGTCCGGCACCACATAGGCAAGGGCCGGATCGACAATCAGCACGACCTTGCCGATCTGCTCATTGGCATCCATCAGGGCATGCGCCTTGGCCATGTCCTCCAGCGGAAACGCTGCGCAGATGCTGAGCCGCATCCGACGATCCTCGAGCAGTGGCCAAACCTCGCGCATCAGGGCCTTGGCAATCCAGCCCTTGTATTCGGGTGGACGCGGCCGGATCGTCGAACCGGTCAGCGTCAGCCGGCGGCGCACGATCTGCCGAACATTGATATCGGCGCGTTCGCCGAGATGACTCGCGATCAGGACGAGGCGGCCATCGAAGGCGAGCAGTTCGAGCTCCAGATTGGTGTAAGGACCAGCCTGCGAGTCGAGGATGACATTGATGCCCTGCCCCTTGGTCGCTTCCACCAGGGGCTTGACCCAATCGCAGCGATAGTCGAGCGCGATCTCCGCGCCGAGATCGCGACAGATCTGCCGCTTCGTTTCCGACCCGGCCGTGGCAAAGACACGCGCGGATCGCAGCAGCTTTGCGATCTGGATGGTCGCCATGCCGACACCGCTGGTGCCGCCCTGCACGAGGATGCTCTCACCCTCCGCCAATTTGCCGAGAAGAATGACGTTGTTCCAGCAGGTGAACAGCACTTCGGGGAGCACCGCCGCTTGCGCGAAGTCGTATCCCTGAGGGATCGACATGCATTGTACGGCAGGCACGCTGCAATACTCCGCATAACCGCCGCCTGTGACCAAGGCGCAGACCGCACTACCGACCCGCGGCCAGTTCACATCCGGCGCTGTCGCGACCACAATGCCCGCGATATCGAGACCGGGAATTTCCGTCGCACCGGGCGGCGGCGGATAGAGTCCGCGGCGCTGCTGGATGTCCGGCCGGTTCACGCCGGCCGCCACCACACGCACCAGTACTTCGCCGCGCGCTAAATTCGGCAAGGCCTCTTCGCCAAGTGAAAGCACCTCGGGACCGCCAAAGCGGGCGATCCTCACGGCCCGCATGTCCGACGGAAGCGCTGTCATGACACGGCCTGCCGGCGAGTAGCAGCAGCCGCAACAGTGACCTCGCTCTCGCCATCCGTCTTCGGCAGGACGCGCCATGTCAGCAACATCGCGAATGCACTGGCGGCCAGCAGACCCAGGCTGAGCGCGGGTACCGACATCGCAGCCAGCGCGCTGCCCGACAATCCCGCGACCCACGGCATGAGATTCTGCGCAGCAAAGCCGCCGAGACTGCCGATCGTGCTGATGGCTGCAATCGCCGCTGCCGCATGCGCCCCCTTGAAGATCTGCGACGGCAGATACCAGAAGCATGGAAACATCAGCGAGACGCATGGCGTGCCGACCGCGAGCGCCACATAGCGCATCCAGTTCTCAGTCAACAGGGTCGAGGTGAAGAACGCCCCCATTCCGCACAAAGCGATCACGGCCATGCCGATCAGGACGGTGCGGTGCTCGCGCAGATGGCGGGGGAGCCAAACAAGGACCGCGGCAGCCACAGCCCATGGCAGTGCATTCAGCACACCGTTCTGCGTGCCGGTTGTGCCGAATCCTTTGACGACCGTTGGCAACCAATAGATGATTCCGTAGAGCGACAGCGTGATCAGCGTGTAGACGAAGGAAAACCACCACACCCTTGGGTCGATCAGGACGCGGAGCGGACTGGTATGCATGGTGGTGGCAATTTCATCGCGCCCGAGCGCGGCCGCCAGCCGCGACTTCTCTTCGGACGACAGGAAACCGGCCGTCTGCGGATTATCGGGGAGATAGCGCATCACCAGGACGAACAGGATAGCCGCAGGCGCACCGGTGGCAATGAAGACCCACTGCCAGCCGGCGAGGCCAAGCATGCCGTCGAAATCCAGCAGGATGCCGCCAAACAGCGAGCCGAACATGTTGCCGAGCGGACTACCGATGGTGAGAAGCGCCACGGCCTGCACGCGGTAGCGCTTGGGAAACCAGAGGGTGAGGTAGAAGATGATGCCCGGATACGCCCCCGCCTCGGCCACGCCGACCAGGAAGCGTACCGCCGCAAACATCGAGCCGGTCATGCTGAAACCTAGCAGCACCGTCAGCATGCCCCATGTCAGGAGGATGCGCGCAAACCAGAGCCGCGCACCGAACTTGTGCGCGGCCAGCGCGCTCGGGATTTCAAAGAACGAATAACCGATAAAGAACAGCGAAGACGCTAGTCCGTACACGGTCTCGGACATGCCCAGGCTGTTGGCCATCTGCAGTTTGGCGTAGCCGACATTCGACCGGTCGATCACGGCCAGCATCATCATCGCCATCACAAGCGGCATGACCCGCCACATGATGCGATTCATCAAAGCTTCTTCGCTTTCGCGATCCACGTTCATGGTTCCCTCGTCGATCTTATTTACCGACCTTAGCTGGTCGTTCTTGTCGGTCAGGATTCTATTGAGCGGCGCGCTTCGCCGGCAGATCGAGAAATGCCGCCGCGTTCTCGCTGATCAGTTTCTTGATCGAGGCATGCGGCATCTGCAGATCGAGCAGCATTTGCGTGACGCTGCGGAAACCATCCACCGGACGCTGCGAACCGAGCAGGCCCAGATCGGACGACAGAATGGTGCGGTCCACGCCGGCGACCTCGATGAGATGGGCCAGATCGTCCGCACTGAACTTCTTCGACTTGCCTTCGACGAACATGCAGATGGAATGTTCCATCGTCACGCCGAGCGCGACCAATTGGCGAATATCGCTGTCGGCGAAGCCGACCACATAGGTCGGATGATTGACCATCATCTTCCTGACGCCGCGGCTCACGGCTTCCTCGAACAGGACGTGCTGCTCCGAGACGTGGAGGTGGCCGCCAGCCAGAATGATATTCGCCTCCGCGATCAGATCGATGACCTTCTTGGTGTCATCGGTGAGCTTGCCATTGGCGTCGAGCGCCGTGAGCGGGACCGGATCCAGCATCTTCTGGGCTGTCTTGGGGAACGTCTTGGCCTGACCGCTGGCCTGGACATTAATATGGTTGGCCGCCGACAACGTCGGCATCCAGACGATCTTGCCACCGAGCTTGATGGCATGATCGACCGCATGGGGATTGATACCACCAGACGCATTGTTCAGCGCCACGCCCGAATACAGGTGTACACCGAGCTGCGGAAACAGCTTTTCCAGAATGATCGCGTGCGCCATTCCGGGATAGAAGTGATCCTTGTACAGCACCGCGCGAAAACCCGCGGCGGCAGCGTCCAGCATCTCCTCATGGTGATCGAGTATCCGCGGCATCGCGGCGGGCCCGCTGTGACAATGCAGATCGATCGCATCGACCAGCAGCTCCTCGACCTCCTTTGGACGCGAGAGCGGCGGGAGCGCGACAGTGTCAGGATATGAAACGGAATTCTCGGCCATGATGGCTGCCCTTCAGTGGATGCTGGTTCTGGGAAAATGGCAATCTGCCGATGAATGGCGGGGCTGCAGCCGGCGCGATGACGCCATTGACGCCCAGACCTCTCCGCAAGATACGGCACTTCCTCCCTCGACACGGCTGCGCTTCGGTGGCCTGAACGGACACCGGCGCATTCTGTTGGGCGGATATTGCAACCGGCCAGGCCATTTGCCATACCTATTCGCCAGCGTTCCGCAGAGTGGAATCTTGGCATGGCCCCACGTTCACTGAAGGTCGAAGCGGCAGCACGGACTCTCATCCTGCTGGAGGAGTTGAACCGGCATCGCGTCGCCTCGATCCAGATCCTTCATCTCGCGACGGGCCTGCCGAAATCGACCATCGTGCGGTTGATGAAATCGCTTTGCGCCATGGGCTACGTCGCCAATGACCGCAGGCAAGGCGGCTACACGGTGGCGTCGCGCGTCAAATCCCTGAGCAACGGCTTTCACGGTGACCCACTAGTGGTCGAAGCCGCGCGACCGTGGGCGCTGTCCTTTACAGCCCAGCATCAATGGCCATTGGCGATCGGCGTTCTCGACCACACGTCCGTGGTCGTGCGCTTCAGCACCATTGCGGACAGTCCGGTGTCGCCGTTCCACGGAACGATCAACATGCATCTCAGCCTGCTGCGCCGCGCATTGGGCCGAGCCTATCTCGCCTTCTGCCCCCCTGCGGAGCGCACGATGTTGCTGGACCTTCTTTCACGATCGACGGATGACGAAGATCAACTCGTCGGCGATCGCGCCCAGACATTGTCGATGCTCAGAGCAATCCGGAAGCAAGGCTATGCCGAGCGGGATCGCGCCGTCGACCCTCGCTCATCCGGGACGATCGCCATCCCGATCATGAGTGGAGACAAGGTGCTTGCGACCGTTGGCATGACTTATTTCATCTCTGCCATCGATCGACGTGAGTTGCTCAAAACCTTCCTGCCCAGCCTTCAGACCTTGGCAGAGAACATTTCTCAAAGCGCCGCGGCACTCAAGTGAGTACGATCAATAGCAACCGCGATTTCCACGAAGGTCGCTGGACCCGACGATCGTGGCGCCACGTCAAATACGGCCAGATCAATAGGTCAAATTTGCATTTCGGCGTCAGCTCTGCGCGAATAGCTGCCGCTCTCAGAAACGGAACTCGGCTGGCAGCGTCATCCAAACGCTTCACGACACCGCGCGCGGCGCTGGAAGGCACAGTGACAAGCCATTTAGAAGGGTTGCCCAGATCATCACTTGCAGGTCTGGGATGGTCTGATTTCTTTGGCAATCAGATTTTGCCCGATGAAGCGAGCGCCCTACCAGTACGCATCGCCGCCGTCCATCGGCCGCGCATCACAGGGATATCCCGGATTGGGCGGATCACCCTGTTGCTTCCGACCCATACCAACACCGGTGATATCGCCGTCGGCCATGTCAGCGATGCCGCAGCGGGTATCGGTGAGTCGTTCGCAGAAATCATCGAAAGTCGCCCCGCTCTGCAAGTTTCGCGATTGCACTCACGCCCATTGAACCGGCTGCGCGGTCCGCGCCGCGGTGTCTGACGGCACGCTCCAACCGGAGCGTCTGACCCGATGGCGCACGATGGTGGCGGAGAACCGCAACAATAAACCTAAACCCGTTAAGGCGTCTCGCCAACACAGGAAAACCATTGCGTATAGGCGAACAAGCGGTCGTCGTTGCAGATTCACGCAGCGAGTTTATTGACAGTATACTGAAAGACTGTACACTGTCGATTATCGTTGATGAACGACGACCAGAGTAATTCCGCAGGATGTTAGGGCGCGCGGCTTTCCGCTGCGGCATGTCATCGCGTCATCATGCTCTTGGATATCGAGGGGCCTTCGACGCTTCAGTCCCGATAGCCTGGAATCCGATCTGTCGTATACCTGCCGCGGTAACGCACCGCAGCTTGAGAAACATGAAGGCGTTTGTGGATGCAGGCCCGGACCAAGAGTGCGATGACGGTCAAGGATCCATTGACGTCACTGGACGATGTCTACGGCATGCCGGGCCATCTGTTTCGCAGAATGCAGCAGATCGCCGTCGCTATCTTCATGGAGGAGTGCAAGGCGTTCGACATGACGCCGCTGCAGTATGCTGCGCTTGTGGCAATTCGCGCGCATCCGGGGATTGATGCCACGCGGCTCTCTGCGCTGATTGCCTTCGACCGTTCGACGCTTGGCAGTGTCATCGAACGACTCGAGACGAAAGGACTCCTCGCGCGCAAACCCGGCCCTGACGACAAGCGCATCAAGCTGCTCTACTTGACACGCGCCGGAGCAGACGAGTTGCGCGGTGTCGAGCCGGCCGTCAGCGGCGCCCAGTCCCGAATGCTTGCGGCGCTCAAGCCAGCCGATCGCAAGACCTTGCTCAAGCTGATGGCACGGCTTGTCGATCTAAATAACGAGACATCTCGAGCCCCGGTGCGCCCAGCCGATGCCGGGCGGCGTTCGACATAGGAGGCTTCGTGCAATTTCATTTCAATGGTTTCGAACCCGGTGACCCGGATATTTCGGATACCGCAAAGCGGCACCTCACTTCCGGAAGTTCCGGGACTCTTCCGGAGAAAGTGGACGTCCTCATTGTTGGCTGCGGACCTGCCGGACTAACATTGGCCGCCCAGCTCTCGGCCTTTCCCGAAATAATGACCTGCATCGTCGATCAAAAAGCAGGCCCGCTGCTTCTCGGCCAGGCCGACGGTGTGGCTTGCCGCACGGTCGAAATGTTCGAGGCCTTCGGTTTCAGCGAGCGGGTGCTGCGGGAAGCCTGCTGGATCAACGAGACAACCTTCTGGAAGCCCGCGAAAAACGGGCAAGCAACCATTGCCCGCAGTGGCCGCGTGCAGGACACCGAGGACGGGCTGTCGGAGTTCCCGCATGTCGTGCTGAACCAGGCGCGCGTCCATGACTTCTATCTCGACGTGATGCAAAAATCCCCGGCAGCGCTGGAGCCTTATTACGCGCGCCAGCTACTCGATCTTCAGATCGATACCTCGGTCGCGGCCGACGATGCTGATGCGTATCCGGTAACGGCAAGGCTCGAGCATGCCGGGCAGATCGAAACTGTCAAAGCCCGCTACGTGGTGGGTTGCGACGGCGCGCGCAGCACCGTGCGAAAGTCGATCGGACGCACCCTACACGGGGACTCGGCCAACCATGCCTGGGGTGTGATGGATGTGCTGGCCGTTACCGACTTTCCCGATATCCGGTGCAAGTCGCTGATCCAGTCCGCCAACGAGGGTACCATACTCGTGATCCCGAGGGAGGGCGGCTATCTCGTTCGGCTGTATATCGAGATGGAAAAGCTCGAGGCTGGCGAGCGGGTTTCGAACCGCAAGATCACGGCCGAGGACCTGATAGCGGCAGCGCAGCGCATTTTCAAACCATACGTGTTGGACGTGAAGGAAGTGGCGTGGTGGTCGGTATACGAGATCGGCCAGCGCATCTGCGACAAGTTCGATGACGTGCCGGACGAGGAAATCGCACGGCGCTCGCCGCGCGTGTTCATTGCCGGGGATGCCTGCCATACGCACAGCCCGAAGGCGGGCCAGGGCATGAACGTTTCCATGCAGGACGCTTTCAATCTCGGTTGGAAACTGGCGTCGGTGCTGAACAAACGGTGCGTACCGGACTTGCTGCACAGTTACTCGGCGGAACGTCAGGCCGTCGCGAAGGAACTGATCGACTTCGACCGCGAATGGGCTGCCTTGCTTGGATCGAGCGAAGGATTCGATGCCGCCGAGACCCAGCGATATTTTGTCCGGCACGGACGCTATACGGCAGGCACCGCGGCACATTATCGTCCGTCGATACTCACCGGCGAACCGCCCCATCAGCATCTTGCGGAAGGGCTGGTGATCGGCATGCGCTTTCATTCCGCACCCGTGATCCGCCTAGCAGACGCCAAGCCACTTCATCTGGGTCACGTGGCCAAGGCCGATGGCCGATGGCGGATTTTTGCATTTGCCGGAACCGAGGACCCCGCCGCTTCCGACTCCGGCATCCGAGCCTTGTGCGAATTTCTGGACAGCCCCAGTTCTCCCGTGCGGAAATTTACCCCGGCGGGCCAGGACATCGATTCCGTGATCGACGTTCGTGCGGTGTTCCAGCAGGACCGTCGCGAACTTGCCATCGAAGCCATGCCACCATTTCTATTGCCCCGGAGGGGGCGTTACGGACTGTACGACTACGAGAAAATGTTCTGTTCGGACGTGAAGGGCGGCGACATTTTTACTATGCGCGGCATCGATCGCCGATCCGGCTGCATGGTGGTCGTACGACCGGACCAATATATCGCGGACGTTCTTCCGCTCGACGGATTTGGCCAGCTTGCTGCATTCTTCGATAACTTCATGATCCAGAAAAACGCAGTATTCGGGTGATTGGTACCGCCCTTCGATGTTGCCGGCGAGCATCAATACGGACAGCGAGATGCAATTCGCCGCGTGACAGAGAGCCCGCCGTCCGGTTGCTGCCGAGCCTTGATCTTTGCGCCACGACGCATACGGGGCGCCTCGTTACTTCGGCTCCAGCTTCAGCAGCCGGGCCGCGTTGTCTTCCGACATCATGGGCGTTGGGTATTGAAGAATTTGATTCAACACCGAGGAAGGTCGATCCAGCGCGTCGGAAGATGCGACGTTGATATTGGCGGCCAGGGCGAGTACCGCAGCTATCTATCGGCACGTGCTTCCAACGAAGGGGGGCCGGCCGTAAATGCCGCGTCGTAAATGAGGCAGAGGGAGCAACACTGTGACAATCGAGGTCGTTTTGCCGCCAAGAGGGCGAGACTATCGCCTTGATCTGCTTCGCGGGTTTGCCAACTGGGCGATTTTTCTCGACCACATTCCGAACAACGTGGTCAACTGGATCACTCAACGCAATTATGGATTCAGCGACGCTGCCGACCTTTTCGTTTTCATCTCCGGCTACACGGCATCATTCGTCTACGGGCGAATGATCGTTGAACGAGGCTTCGTCATAGGTGGGACCCGTCTCATCAAGCGTGCTTGGCAGATTTACGTCGCGCACATCATCTTGTTCGTGATGTATATCGCTGAAATCGGATATCTATCTCACCGCTATGGCGATCCAAACCTGAATAATGACTTCAACGTTGCTGGATTTATGAATGATCCAGCCAGAACCTTGTATGAAGGCCTCATGCTTGCGTTCAAGCCCGTAAACATGGACGTTCTGCCGCTATATATTCTCCTCATGGTCATTTTCCCTCTTGTATTGTGGGTGATGTTGCGACGGCCGAACTTAGCGCTCGCACTATCCTTTCTTCTTTATCTGGCAGCGCGTTATTTTGACTGGAATCTGCGCGCTTACCCAACCGGTTACTGGTACTTCAATCCATTTTGCTGGCAGCTTCTTTTCGTCTTCGGCGGATGGTTCGCACTTGGGGGATCAATCGAGTCGAGGCCGTTAATTCGGTCACGAGCGCTACTGGTGCTAGGTAGCGCCTATCTCGTCTTTGCTCTGGTCATGACGATGGCCGGTCGATTTCCGGAAGTCGCCCACCTGATGCCCGCAAGGCTCGTCGATACATTTAACCCGAACGACAAGACTAATCTTGCACCTTACCGCCTTCTCCATTTCATCGTACTATTCTTCTTCATCTCACGGTTTATGGCGCGCGACTGGCCGGGCCTGCAATGGCCCATTCTGCAACCTATGATCAAGTGCGGCCAGCAATCTCTTGAGGTGTTCTGCATCGGCGTCTTTCTCGCGGTCGCAGCCCATGTCATTCTGGTTGAGGTTTCGAGCGCTATCTGGATGCAGATTGTTGTGAGCGTCGTCGGCATCGCATTGATGACGGCGGTCGCTTACTACCGCTCCTGGTCTAAGCTTGCCGACAAGAAGCCGGAAAAGTTGCACCCATCTCCTCCGCCGGACAGACAACAGACAGTGTGATCGGAGATGTCCGCCGGATGTGCGGCTCGTCGTGGGTATGACCGCGACCGTCGAAATCCATCCGAAATCGGCAAGCGTATCCGGCGCTGCTCCTGCCACCGTAGTCAGGTCGAACCACCCATGACCGGGAGATATCAGCACGGATATTGACGCTCGCAGCATGTAAGGCAGATACGAGGAGGCTTATTCCACGCCGTCCAAGGTTACGCGTAATGGATTATTGCGCGATGAGACTTGGTGCGTCCGCAGATGAGACTTGGTGCGTCCGCAGATGAGACTTGGTGCGTCCGCACCAGCAAAGAACGATAAATGAGTTTTGTGAGCATCGCCATCGTGTTCGATGACTCGTCGAATGGGGACCTCTTTCAACAGATAGACGATCAGGTTGAGAAATAGGCTACCAGGCTTGATTTGGACTGAGCACCTGGGGCCACTTTGCGAGGACTTGGTCGCGCCAGTCCAGCGGCGCCGACTGTCGCAGGATGACCTCGCGGCAATTTGATTTCGTTCCTCGCTAGCGGCTTGTGCTTCGACCAAAAGAGGGCAAGGTTGCATGACTTTGAGAATGCGAGGGAGGCGTCGATGAACACGAACAATGCGAACTCTTCCGACCCGGTCTTACGCAATCTTGACGGCCTGCTCCCCGATTTGACCGAGTTCTACAAGGATGTGCATGCACACCCGGAATTGTCGATGCAGGAGACGCGAACGGCAAAGCTCGCGGCGGACCGCCTGCGCGCGGCCGGCTATGAAGTTACGACGGGCGTCGGCAAGACCGGTGTGGTTGGCCTGCTTCGTAATGGCGACGGCCCAACTGTCATGCTGCGCGCTGATATGGATGCGTTGCCAATCCAGGAAACGACAGGCCTGCCCTACGCCAGTAAGGTTACAGCGACAGATCGAGAAGGCCAGACGGTGCCTGTTTCGCATATGTGCGGCCACGACATGCACGTGGCCTGGCTCGCCGGTGCAGCCAGGCTGCTCGCCGACGCTCGATCAGCCTGGCAGGGTACTTTGATGGCGGTCTTTCAGCCAGGAGAAGAGACGGCGGAAGGTGCAAAGGCCATGATCGAGGACGGTCTGTTCAAGCGTTTCCCAAAGCCCGACGTGATCCTCGGCCAGCATGTCATGGTGGGTCCTTCGGGTACGGTCGCCGGACGCGCCGGCGCCATCACGTCCGCGGCGGACAGTCTGCAGATCCGCCTGTTCGGACGCGGCGCGCATGGCTCAATGCCGCAGGCAAGTATTGATCCTGTGATCATGGCCGCATCCACGGTCATGCGGCTTCAAACTATAGTGTCGCGCGAGCTTGCGGCCGCTGAAGCGGCGGTAGTTACGATTGGCGTTTTGCAGGCAGGCACCAAGGAGAATGTCATTCCCGACGAAGCCATCATCAAGCTTAATGTCCGAACGTTCGATGCCGGCGTCCGGACACGGGTACTGGCCGCAATCGAACGGATCGTCAACGCCGAGGCGGCCGCTTCCGGCGCGCCCCGCCCGCCCGAGATCACGACGCTCGATAGCTATCCGCTCAACGTCAATAATCGAGACGCAAGCAAGCGGGTGGTCGACGCGTTCCGGGGATATTTTGGAGCGGACCGGGTCCGGGAAACCGGCCCGGCGCCGGCCAGCGAGGATTTCGGATCGTTTGGATCGGGGTGGCACGTTCCCTCGGTTTTCTGGTTTGTCGGCGGTACTGATCCGGAGACTTATACGAAGGCGAAAGAGGCAAACCGGCTCAACGAACTTCCGGTGAACCACAGCCCAAAATTCGCACCCGTTCTCCATCCCACCTTACAAATGGGAGTTGAAACGCTGGTCGTGGCAACCCGCGCATGGCTGACGGTGTAAGATATGATAGTCGATTGGGTCCCATTTACCGAAAGCGCATCTACCTTTCGGTTGAACGCCTGAGAGCCCGCTTATGGAGCAACTCCCGCTTGTGCTCGATCTGACTGGTACCTTCGTCTTTGCGCTTAGCGGCGCATTGGCAGGCGTCACACGAAAGCTGGATTTATTCGGCGTTCTGGTATTGTCGTTTGCGGCGGCTACTGCGGGCGGCATCGCCCGAGACGTTCTGATCGGCGCGATTCCTCCCGGCGCCATCAATGACTGGCGCTATCTCGCCGTGTCGCTCTTTGCCGGCGTAGTCACTTTCTATTTCTCCCCCCTGGTCGTTCGGATGTCGAACCCGGTCTCTCTATTCGACGCCGCAGGACTCGCTTTTTTTGCCGTCGCAGGCGCGTCCAAAGCGCTCGCCTACGGACTGAACCCGGTCATGGCGATAGTGCTCGGCATGGTGACCGGGATCGGCGGCGGTATGGTTCGCGACGTGCTGCTGGCCGAAATCCCGACCGTGCTGCGTGCAGAACTTTATGCGGTCGCGGCGCTGGCCGGCGCGGCAGCTGTGGTCATAGGGCATGCACTAGAGCTTCCTCAAGTCCCCGTAACGACCGTGGGGTTGGCATTATGCTTTTTTCTTCGCGTGATGGGGATCAGATATAGCTGGCGGCTTCCAACCGCCGGTGGAGACAAGCGATCCCCCGGGAGCACCGACACGACGATCGATCCGTAGCCATCGAAAAGGAAGCGCGAGCAGAGCATGACTGCTTCAACAGCCAATTCAGTGATGTTCGGACTGACTACAGCCCGCGGAAAATTCCGCGCGCCATCGCGAGGAGTCCCGACGCGTCTACTGATTAGTCGATAACTTTTCTCGGCCGACCGAGCCGCTCACTCTCCAGACCGTATTCCCGACATCGTCAGCAACGACCAGAGCACCGGTCCGGTCAAGCGCCACGCCGACCGGCCGCCCGTGAACCGTTTTTTTATCCGGTGCAAGGAAGTTCGTCACCACCGGGGTCGGCATCCCGCTCGGCTGTCCATTCACGAAGGGAACGAAGATCACCTGGTAGCCGTTCAGCGGGTCGCGGTTCCAGCTGCCATGCTGGCCCACAAACGCGCCATCGGCGAACGCCGGTGACAGCGTTTCTCCTTGACTGAATGCGAGGCCGAGTGCCGCAACATGGGAGCTGAGGCCGTAATCCGGCTTGATCGCCTTCGCCACCATCGCAGGATTCTGCGGATGGACGCGTTCATCCAAGTGCTGTCCCCAATAGCTATAGGGCCAGCCGTAGAAACCGCCGTCCTTGATGGACGATAGATAATCCGGAACCAGATCCGGCCCGATCTCGTCCCGCTCGTTGACGACAGCGAACAATTGCCCCGTTCCAGGCTGGATGGCGAGGTTCGTCGGATTGCGCGTTCCAGTCGCGAAGAGGCGCTTGGCCCCCGTCAGGCGATCGACCTCGTAGATGGCCGCACGCCCTTCTTCGATGTCTATCCCATTCTCGGCGATGTTGCTGTTAGAGCCGACCCCGACATAGAACTTTGACCCGTCCGGGCTGGCCACCATGGACTTGGTCCAGTGGTGGTTGATCGGGCCTGCGGGCAAATCGGCAAGCTTTGTGCCGGGCGCCGTAATCTGCGTCTGTCCCGGTGTGAACGGAAAGGCGATGATCGCGTCGGTGTTGGCGACGTACAAGGTGTCCGCCACCCACGCTACGCCGTATGGCGAGTGCAGGTGATCGACCAGAACAGCCTTCATCTCCGGAACGCCGTCGCCATTGGCGTCACGCAACAAAGTGATGCGATTGCCGCCCTTGTCGGACGCACCGGCTCGCGCCTTAACTTTTCCTGAGATGTAATCCTTGGGGCGAAATGGCATGGTACCGGGACCGTTGCTTTCGACGACGAGGATATCGCCGTTGGGCAATGGATAGACGATGCGCGGATGCATCAGTCCGGTCGCCATCGCCTGGATGCGCATGCCGGCGGGAACTGTTGGCGTTTCCTCGGTCTTCCAGCCAACCGCCTGCGGTACGCTCATGGGCGGCACCAGATACTGGTGAGGTTCGGGAAGCTCTGGATTCGATCCATATTGTTTTGATGGATCGCCGCCTTGGTCACTGCAGGCGGACACCAGCGTGAGAATCATCAGCCCCGCAACCGCTCGAACTCGATTCGCGATCATTCGCTTTCTCCCTAGCCCGCAGTCTTGACGGCGGTAACACACCAACCGCGAAGACCGGCGGCAAGCAGCAGCATCGTAACGATGATCGATAGGCCAATGCCGGTCGGGACAACCGAAGTCCACCCGTCTCGCGTATGAACGAAGACGTTGACCAGCGAAAGAACTGCGGCAGCCCCTACCAAACAAAAATCAAACCAACGGATCGGCCCGGCCCTCCCGAGCGCGAAGTCAATGACCAGGAAGATCGTGGCGATAAGCGCCAGCACGAGCCCCCCAGTGATCAGCCAAACAGAGAAGTTGGCCCACTGCATCAGCGAGTTGCTCGTGTACATATAGTCGGTGAATAGAGCGGCCATGAGCAACGCGCCACCCAATCCAACAAAAAACGGATGCAGCGGCGCATGTGCACGGCTCCTGTCATTTGGACCGACCATGTCTTTCTCCTCGCTTCCATACTCGCCTGAGATCTGTTGCATAATCCTGCACGCCCCCGGGGGGGGCGAAAACAACCGACTTCTCAGTTTCGATACTTAGCGGAAGACTCTTATCGGGACTAGGATGTAAGCATCACCATATATTGATGCTAACGTGGAGAAGGAAACGCAGCCTTCGCCGTAGCGATGCCCGCCATTATCGGCGACGTGTCGCCCTCGCGCTGCGGCCGCTCGATCTTCCAACTGCTTGGGCTTCATCCTCAATCTTTAGAAATTCGCCTGTGCTTCATGGCGTTCGATCCGTTGATCATAGCCGTCTCCACTCTGTCGATGGCTGAGTGAACGGCCGCCTTCTGTCGAGGCGCGATATCTTCATCGGGTCTTGCACGGTGTTTGGCTATTTCGACGGAATGTATCCGTGTCGCGCGTACCCTTGTTGCTCTGGGGATAGGTCAGTTTCGTTTACGCATTTTCTCCCATGCTCCCGGTGCATCGGGATCGGGCGCGACTATCGAATTGCAGTTCATCTGAGGCTCATTCCGGCGCGCTCGCTCCGAAATTTCTGATGGTTCAGATTTCATTGAGTGATACGTGTTGCAAACTGACCATACCGAAAGTGGCCGGTGTCACGAGGTGGGCTGGGACGGTAATTTCAGTGAACTTCGTGTGCAGGAAGGTCGGCGATGATAGAACAAGGCTGTTTCAAAGGTCTCACACGACCAGTCTCACGTAATGGAGCGCCGTGATGCCGAACCCATTGAAAGCCCCTGCAGTGAGAAAGATCGGTGTGGGTCAAGCCGTTATCTTGCTGTCGTTATTCGCCATGTTGCTGTTCGCCGTGGTGTGGGCCTCCATGGCTTGGACATCAGCGGAAGACGTACAGATGTCAATCCACGGATGGATCGCGCTCATCCTTGGCGTAACGTTTTCCTTGCTTATCGGCTGTGGTCTTATGGCCTTGATGTTCTACAGCAGCCGTAGTGGGCACGATGAAGCGGCAACACCTGACGTGCGACGGCAGTCGGATACGCTTGAAAAGGACGACTGAGTGAGAGCGTCAATCCGCTGCGCGGCATACTTACTTATCTTATTTACCGCCTCTCAAACTGTCGCGGAAGATATTGAGCGCGGGCGGCGTATCTACCAGGCTTGCGCATCTTGTCACACTCTCGAATCCGATCGCAGTACGTTTGGTCCGAGCCTTAAAGGCGTCCTCGGCAGGCATGCGGCCGCGGTCCCTGACTACAAATATTCAACAGGAATGCGAGACGCAGCTAACGCTGGCCTGGTATGGAATGACAGTTCGCTAGCCGCGTTCTTGAAAAATCCAAAGAAAGTCGTTCCCGGCACAACGATGCGGTTCTGGGGGCTCTGGGATGGAGAGGTTGGCGACCTTCTTGCCTTTCTGAAAGCTTCAACCGTCGCCCCCTCAGGTCGGCGTTAGGCGCATCGCGCTTACACGCGAGAACCTAATTGACAAGCTCACCGAAGCGCCATTCGGCAGCGACGATCATTCCCTTCACTTGGGCGGGCTCATCGCTATGAGCGTATTCGAGCCCCAACATGGATACGAAAATACCTTCATCAACAGCCTCGTTTCTCTTCGTCAGTCCTTCAAGGTCGCCAAGGAATCTCCAATTCCACACGACACATCGCCATGATCGCATGTCCGTTGCGCTGCCGCTGGCACCCGGACTTCGATCGGGCGCATCCGAAATTGACGCGCATGCACCCGGCGGCATAGGAAGTAGCCACTCGGCACTTTGATAAAGGGTAGGCTGCCGTCATGGCCCAGGAAATTGAGCGAAAATTTCTGCTCGCCGACGATCGATGGAGATCATCCGTCGCCGAGAGCGCTCGAATAAAGGATGGGCTCGTCGCCAATACCAATGGCCGCAAGACGCGGGTTCGGATCATCGGAGAACGCGCCACGATAACCCTCAAAGGTCAACGTCATGGGCTGGCACGCTCCGAGTTCGAATATGCGATCCCGGTATCGGATGCCGAGGAAATCCTGCACACGATGTGCGATGGCCGCATTGTGGAAAAGATCCGGCACTACGTTCCGCATGCGGGAGTGACCTGGGAAATCGATGTCTATCACGGCAGCTTGACGGGGATCGTGATCGCCGAAGTCGAATTGAAGCGAGAGGATTTCGAGCTCAAACTGCCGGACTGGATCGGAGAGGAAATAACTGGAGATCCGCGATACAGCAAAATCAATATGGAGGCGGCGGCGAACCGGCCCGAACAGCCGTAAACTTCAGTCGTTCACCGCCCGAGCGGTCCGCTTCTCGTTGCTCAATCCAAATGCAGCCTGCGACACGCATTGCGACGTGAGGCTCCATTTCCGGCTTTGTCTGCGACCGCCTTAAAGGCAAGATGATCGGCGGCAATGATCGATAGAGAAGATCGGGCAACCTCCGAAGGGACCGGCCTCGCACGGGCGGGGCTGGAAATGATCGAAAGATGTGGCCAGGAAATGCGCGAGAACATCGCGAAATGGCGCTCCGTAAGGGATATCACGGAACGGAAAGAAACCAATTTCCCCAATAAAATCAATAGGCGAACCTGCCCTATGTTGGGCATGTAGGACGTCATGTAGGACGTCGCAAAAACCGTTTTGTTCACGGTCTATCTGATCACCGCGACGCCATCCCCCTCCGCGAGGCGCAACTTATTCTCGCGGATTCGATACAGCCGCCGGGCCAAAAAGCTAGGGTTGCAACCGATACCGGACGACGGAAAGATCCTCTAAAGCCGATGGCCTACGCTAAGGCCGCATGGATGACTGAAATCCCTAACCGCCGGTCATTCGTTCGTTTAGCGAGCAATGTGATTGCGCTCGCCGCGGTCGGCGCCGCTGGCATTCGCTTCGTTGGGAGCGATTGACGCGTTCACGGCCTCAATAAGAATCATCCCGGCAGCTCATCCTGATCGCATCGATTTCATTCACGTTCGGAAAGTCGATTGGCATTCGCCATTTCGGGCCCGCTTTTCGCGTTTGCCTATGCGTCTTCGGCCTTTGCACAGTCCGGGCCAACGCCTGACGTTACCGACAATGAAATCGTCGTCGGGCAGACAATGCCGTACGGCGGACGCGACTTCCAGCGCCAGTAGTAGCGAAAGCCGGCCTTGCGCCAACGCCCAAGCGTCTTGGGCCGGATGATTGTGAGAACTTTCAGGATGGCTGGAAAGCAGCTTTATTGGACCGTGATCGCTGCCATCACTTTCTGAGCACGAAATGACGCTGCCGGATTGACAGGACTATCTGTCGATATCTCACGAGCTCCATAGGTCCGTTACGCTGACGATAAGACCCTTCGATCCCAGAGCATTTAACGCGATATTGTGAACTGTCTCAGTCGGAGCACTGCAGAGTTCACCGATGACCCGGACCGACAGGTCGTCAGCCGCGCGCGATAGGGCGGTGAAGACGACACAGTTCTGCGTCATCATTCCACAGATCAGCAATTCGTCGGTTTTCGTTAAATGAGACAATAGTTCCGTCTCTTGGAAAGCGTCGGCGAACTGTTTGATGACGACAGGAGCATCGGCTGCAGCTGCAAGAACGGCTGGTCGGATGGCACTACCTGGGCCGTTTGCCGCGAACAAACCGGCGTCTGCCTTCGACACGTGTCGAACGAGGACGACGTTGTCTCCTGAAGCTCTTGCCCGCGCGATGGCGGACACGATGCGAGCCTCAATTTCATCGGGCTTCCATAGTGGAAGAAGGCCACCGGGGAAATATTCGTTCTGGACGTCGATCACGAGAAGCGTGCGGGTCATAATGGGGCTCCTGAGGTTTCAGCGACCTTTACTCGCGCACACCAGCGTCCGTCAGTGGCCCGATGGACATTTTTGGTGTAGATCGGGCCAATGCGAATTGCCGTCCTCGCCTACGATCACATCAGTCCTTTCATGCTGTCCACGCCGCTCGCAGTGTTCGGCGAACCGTTCCTGGCCAGCGGTCATCGGATCGACGTCTGCTCAAACGAGCCTCGTTTAAAGACCGCAGGCGGATTGACGATCGAGGCGAGCTATCCGTTGGAGGCGGCCCGCGAGGCTGACGTCGTGATCCTGCCGGGCTGGCGGAACGTCGACGAACCGCTGTCGTCGGATATCATCGCGGAAGTGCAAATGGCAGGCGAGCGCGAGGCGATCGTCGTCGGCCTTTGCCTCGGAGCCTTTGGTCTGGCCGAAGCCGGCTTGCTCCATGGACGCCGCGCGACAACGCACTGGGCTCAAGCGAAGACGTTCGCGCTACGTTATCCCACGGTCGACGTCGATGCCGGCGCACTCTTTATCGACGAAGGGCAGATATTGACCTCGGCGGGCATCGCATCCGGGCTGGACTGCTGTCTGCATCTGCTCGCCCGCATGTCCGGGCTCGGCGAAGCCAACCGCGTCGCCCGTCACCTCGTTCTTGCGCCGCAACGCTCGGGCCAGCAACCGCAGGTGCTTGAGCGCCCGGCGATCGGATCGTCCTCCGATCGGCGTGTCACCGAAATTCTGGAAGGGCTGCGCGCAGATCCGACCCGGACGCCGTCGCTCGACGAACTGGCGGAGCGTGCCGGCATGAGCCGCCGAAGCCTGTCGCGTCATATCCGCTCGCGGACCGGCGGCAACCTCGGACAATGGCTGAAGCAAGTGCGCCTGTCGCGCGCCCAGGAGATGCTGACATCCGGCGTACATGGCATGGAAGATGTCGCCCTTCGCAGCGGATTTCCAGATGCGCACGCATTGCGGTCAGCATTTCGTGCCGAGCTCGGGCTGACGCCGACGCAATGGATGGCGCGGCAGAAAATCGGCTGATCGCAGACCAATCGATCTGGAGCTGGCGATCGCCAGAGCTCCGTCATTCTAGAACCTCAATGACACGAAGATAGTTTTCGCCTCTCAATGATGGCGGCAACATCTCGATCATTTTCGATAACGTTCATTAGCCGAAATGAAATTCTTGTTCTTGCTGAACGAAGAGCGCACTCAATCGCGGATTGCGACGTCGGTCTCTCAAGGAAGCGATAGTTCTTTCTTCACCCCGCGCCATTGCGGCGTGTTTGTCCTCCGCTTGGAGCAATATCTGAAATTGCCAGAGCGAATGTTGTGGGCAAACATTCACGATAGCTTCTGACGCCTTGCGGGCGTATCTCGATTTGCAGCGGAGATATTAAATGAGCGACAACGCGCCTCGCGTCGATGCACGCACAGCGGACGCCGTCGAGCTCGATGCAGATGTGCTGGTGCTCGGCGGCGGCCCGGCCGGCACCTGGGCGGCAATCAGCGCTGCCGGCGAAGGCGCGCGCGTCGTGCTCGTTGACAAAGGCTTTTGCGGGACCTCCGGCGCCACAGCACCATCCGGCACCGGTGTCTGGTACATCGATCCATCGCCTGACAAGCGCGAGGCCGCGATGACCAATCGCGAGAAGATGGGCGGCTATCTGCAGGATCGCCGCTGGATGTCCCGCGTCCTCGACCGCACCTACGACCAGAGCAACAGACTGGCGGAATGGGGCTATCCCTACCCGACCGATGACAGCGGCCGATCTCAGCGCAATTCGCTGCAGGGGCCGGAATATATGCGGCTGATGCGCAAGCGCACCAAGGCCGCGGGTGTCACGATCCTGGATCACAGTCCGGCGCTGGAATTGCTGGTCGATGAAGCCGGCGCCGTCGCTGGCGCCGGGGGCCAGCAGCGCCAGGACGGAAAGCCATGGCGCGTGCGCGCTGGTGCCGTCGTCATCGCGACGGGCGGATGCGCCTTCCTCAGCAAGACGCTGGGCTCGAACGTTCTCACCGGCGACGGATATCTGATGGCCGCCGAACTCGGCGCCGAGCTGACCAGCATGGAGTTCTCCAATCCCTATGCGATATCGAGCGCATTCGGATCGGTGACCAAAACGCTGTTCTTCGGCTGGGGCACCTTCACCTATGAGGATGGGACGCCGGTGCCGGGTGCTGCGTCGAAGGGCGGCCGTTCGGCCATCGCGCGCGCATTGCTGCAGGGTCCCGTCTACGCGCAGCTCGACAAGGCCGATGCTGACATTCAGGAGGCCATGCGCGTCTCGCAGCCGAACTTCTTCCTGCCTTATGACCGCACGGGCGTCGATCCTTTCACCCAGCGCTTTCCGGTCACGCTGCGTCTCGAAGGCACGATCCGCGGCACCGGCGGCCTGCGCATCGTCGATGACAGCTGCGCCACCACCGTGCCCGGCCTCTATGCCGCCGGCGATGCCGCGACGCGCGAACTCGTTTGCGGCGGCTTCACCGGGGGCGGCAGCCACAATGCGGCGTGGGCGATGTCGTCCGGCTACTGGTCGGGCCAGGGCGCGGCACGTTACGTCAAGGGCACGCGCCGTATCCGCCGGAATGCAACGGGCGCCGGCACCGTGGGCCTGCAGGAAAGCACGCGCCCGACATTGAACGGCGCGACCCTTGCCACAGCCGTGCAGAACGAGGTCTTCCCGTACGAGATCAACTATTTCCGCGAAGCTGGTCGCCTGACGGCATCGCTCGCGCGCCTCGACACACTCTGGCACGACGCCACCAAGGCAGGCGCTGTGTCGGGCATCGACGCGGTCCGCGCGCGCGAAAGCGCCGCGATGCTGGCGACGGCACGCTGGATGTATCGCAGCGCGCTGGCGCGCAAGGAAACTCGTGGCATGCATCGGCGCGACGACTTCCCCGAGCAGGATCCGTCGCAGCGCCACTACATCACCACCGGCGGCCTCGACGAGGTCTGGACAGCTACCCGTCCGCACGCCGAAGCATCTCTTGCGGAGGCTGCAGAATGATCGAGGTCATCGATTCCGAAACTTGCACCTCCTGCAATATCTGCGTCCGCGTCTGCCCGACCAATGTGTTCGACAAGACCGACGGCATGCCCGTCATCGCCCGGCAGGACGACTGCCAGACCTGCTTCATGTGCGAACTCTACTGTCCGGAAGACTCGCTCTACGTTTCGCCCTTCGCGGACGAGCCGGTCAGCCTCGCAGCTGCGGAACTCAAGCAGTCCGATGTACTCGGCAGCTATCGACGCGCTGTCGGCTGGACCAAGGAAACGCGGGATCAGCGCGGCATCGATCGCAGCTATCGACTCTTCGGCCACTGACAATACCCGGCGGTGTCGGACGCATTGCGCGTCCCGGAGCTTCGCATGAACGTCAGATCCGTGGCCGTCGACCGTGTCGTCGATCGCTTTCCCGCCGTTCGCCGCATCTGGACGGCGCGCGCGGTCGGCCATCGGCTGCTGCCGCTTGCGATTCCACTGATCATCCTGATCGCATGGCAATGTGCGGCATCGCTGCGGCTTCTGCCGGTGCAGATCCTGCCGCCGCCGCTACTGGTGGCGACCACCGCCATCGACCTGATCCGTGGCGGCGAGATCGTCGACGGGCTTCGCATCAGCCTGTGGCGGATCGGGATCGGCTTCGCCATCGGAGCTGGCGGCGGCCTCGTCTTCGGCGCGCTGCTCGGCCTGTCGCGCACCGTCGAGGCCTATTGCGGACTGACCTTCAGACTGCTCGCCCAGATTCCGTCGCTCGGCTGGCTGCCGATCCTGCTGCTGATCTTTGGTCTCGATGAGACGCTCAAATTCGTTCTCATCGCGAAGGCCAGTTTCGTCCCGACCGTCATTGCCACGTCCGAAAGCGTCAAACAGATCCCTGCCCCGTTTCGCGAGGTTGCGCGCGTGTTGCAGCTGCCGGCGCGATCCTATCTGCGCCGCCTCGTTTTGCCTGCAACCATTCCCGGTATTTTCGGCGGCCTGCGCACTGCCTTGAGCCATGCATGGATCGCGCTCATCGTGGTCGAGATGCTCGCCGCCACCGAGGGCGTCGGCTACACGATGGTGTGGGGACGCACCCTGTTCCAGATCGACATCGTCATCGTCGGCATGGTGGTGATCGGCCTGATCGGCCTCGCCATGGATACCGGCCTTGCGCGTATCGAGCAACGACTGCAGCACTGGGAGGCGCGCCCATGAGCGGCGCGATACCTTCCGAAGCTCTGCGAGCAACGCGCGGCGGCGCATTGCCGTGGTCGCGCGGTCTGGTATTGCCGCTCGCCCTCGCGCTCGGCTGGGCCTGGGCGGTACATGTCGGCTGGCTGTCAGGCCCGCTCGCCATTCAGCCCGAGCGGATTCTGCTCGCACCGTTCGACGATGCGGCCGGCCGCGAGATCTGGCGAGCGATCGCCGCCAGCGCGCTCCGTTACGCCGGCGGTGCCGGCATCGGCATCGTGCTGGGCCTCGCGCTAGGCACTGCGATGGGCCTGTCCTCCACCGTCGAACGGGCGAGCGGCGGCTCCTTCCATGCGCTGCGCCAGATCACGCTCTTCGCCTGGATTCCATTGCTCACGGCCTGGTTCGGCAACGGCGAGGCCAGCAAGATCGTCTATATCGCGCTGTCAGCCTTCTTTCCGGTCGCACTGAACACCGCCACCGGCCTGCGCAACGTGCCGACATCCTATCGCGAAGTGTCGCGCGTGCTCAGCCTGTCGCGCCGGCAAGAAATCCGCCGCGTGCTGCTTCCCGCCGCCCTTCCGGCCATCACCATCGGCATCGAGATCGCACTGATCAGCGCGTGGATCGGCACCGTCGGCGCGGAATATGCGATCGGCAACGGGCGCGGCATCGGCACCTTCGTTTCCGAAGGGCGTGAACAGTTTCGCATGGACATCGTCATCATCGGCGTCATCGCGCTCGCGGCCACCGGCTATCTGGCGACACGTGTGTGCCGCCGGCTGTCGTCGCTGGCCTTGACGCGCGCCTCCGGCCTCACGTGATGGAAACCGCATGACAGAATTCACCGAACTCGCGATCCGGCATGTCACCAAGACCTATGTGGTCGACGAGACGCCGCTGCCCGTGCTGCAGGATGTGTCGCTGTCCGTGTTGCCCGGCGAATTCGTCAGCATCGTCGGCGCCTCCGGCTGCGGCAAGTCCACGTTGCTGCGTCTCATCGTGGGGCTCGACGACGACTATCGCGGCGAGATCCTGCTCGGCGGCACGCAGGTGAGCGGCCCCGGCGCCGACCGCGGCATCGTGTTTCAGGATCACCGGCTGTTTCCGTGGTTGACGCTGACAGAGAATGTCACGCTTGCGCTCGATGCCTTTCCGCTGCCGACGGAAGAAAAAGCGCGGCGCGTCCGCGACTCCATCGCGCTGGTCGGTCTGTCCGGCTTCGAGTGGGCACGCCCTGAGCAGTTATCCGGAGGAATGGCGCAGCGCGCCGCGATTGCGCGTGCGCTGGTTCGGCGGCCTGCAATCTTGTTGCTGGACGAACCGCTTGGCGCTCTCGACTCGCTGAACCGCACGCGACTTCAGGACGCGCTGCTGGACATCTGGGAGGCGCAGCGGACCACCGTGATCATGGTGACCCACGACGTCGAGGAGGCCGTCTATCTCTCGACCCGCATCGTGGTGATGGAGCCACGCCCCGGCCGCATCCGCAGCGTCATCCCGGTTGAACTGGCCGCACGCGACCGCGCCGCGCCCGATTTCCTCGCGCTCAAGCAGCGCGTTCTCGCCGATCTCCGACACTGAAACCAGGAGCAACCATCATGGATAGGATCACGCGACGCAGTTTCACCGCTGGCGCCGCCGCGCTGCTGGCAGCCGGCACAGTGGCCCGCGCCGCCACCGATACGCCGGAGACGATCCGCTTCGGCGCCTTCGGTGCCGGCTTCGGACAGCCCTACGGTGTGGCGACCTTCGGCGTCGCCCAGGCCAAGGACTTCATCGCCAACGAATTCAAGGACACGCCGGTCAAGCTGGAATGGACCTATCTCGCGGGCACCGGACCGGCAGTCAATGAAGGCATCGCCAACGGACGTATCGATTTCGCTCAGTACGGCGCATTGCCGAATGTGATCGGCCGCGCCAACGGCCTGCCCACCCGCGTGCTCTTGAATTACGGTCCTACCACGATCTTTGGCGCCGCACGCAAGGGACTGCCTATCCATTCGATCAAGGATCTCAAGGGACGCAAGGTCACCTTCCAGAAAGGCACCATCCTGCATTGGGCGTTCCTGCGCGCGCTGCAGGCAAATGGCCTGACGGCCAAGGACCTGACCGTCGTTGATCTCAAGACTGCCGATCAACTCGCTGCGCTGGCCGCCGGCAGTGTCGATGCCAGTATCGGTTCGAGCTCGGTGCTGTCGCTGCGCGAGAAGGGCATCATCGATATCTTCTACACATCGAAGGACATCGGTCCGAAGGCCACCGGCTTTGGCGGCATTCTCGTCACCGATCAATTCCGCGAGAAATATCCCGACGCGACGCGCCGCGTCGTCACCGGCCTTCTCAAGGCGGTCGCGTGGATCGGCGACGAAGCCAATCGCGACGAGGCGTTGCGTATCTGGTCGAAATCCGGCACGCCCTACGAGGCCCTGCAGGAGGAGTTCCACGGCCAGTCGCTGAAGGAGGCGTTCAATCCGCTCGTTGACGAATTCCTGCTGGCCCAATTCCAGGATGTCGTCGATTTCTCCAAGTCCGAAAAGCTGATCCGCAGCGATATCGACGTGAGGGAATGGGTGCTTGCGGCGCCGATCAACGAGGCACTTGCCAGCCTCAAGCTCGAGAAATTCTGGACGCCGCGACATGCCGATGGATCGCCGAAAGCATAAGGCAACGATTCCGGTTGTCCGGATCGTACTGGGTGGGAGATTGTGATGATCGATTTTCCGCTCAAGCGACGCTATGAGCGCGATCCCGTCGATCTCGACGAAGCGGACACACGGGCGGCATTCGACGCCTGCGACGCCATTCCATTGGCGATGCGGGCGCGCGCGCAGACCTTGCGCTCGCTGGACCGCTGTGTCCGGCTGCGGCGAACGCTGCGGACACAGCGCCCGGATCGTCCGCAACTGCGCTCCGCCCTCAAGGCCGAGCAACGCGTGCTGGCCCTGATCCGCCAATGGGCGGACGGCCAACGCATGCGGTGAAGTGAAAAGCCTCCGGCGCGCTACCCTAAGAGTAGGTCCGTTGTTCTCCCGACACGCTTTCGGACAGAAGCTTTATCCAAGAAATGCAGCATATCCGAAATTGCCGCTGGCCCACCGCGCAACGTATCTTCTGCGCATATGCACAGTCCGCTCACCATTGCGGCGAACAATGCGACCGCGGCTCATCCAGCACAGGAGCCCGGACCGGCTCGCGGTGTGCCGGCGGATGCGGCGCGCCGAAGCACGGATATTTGCGACCGACGACATCGACATTTGGCCAACCAACCCAGGATCCGATACGTGACAATTTCCCGCCGAGGCGTTCACCCTCCTTCGCTCAGCCGCCGCAATCTTCTGATCGGCGCAGGCGCTACGGCCGCCACCGGCCTTCTCGGCGCTCCGGCCATCGCGCAGACGCATAGCAAGGCCGTGCTCGCCTATGGCAGCACCGGCTACACTTGGGCCCTCCCCTATGTCGCCGAAGCTGCCGGCCTCTGGGAAAAAGCCAATGTCGACCTCACGACTTCATCCTTCGAGACCGGGCGCGACGCCATGCAGGCACTGCTGTCCGGCTCAGCCGATTTCTCAGCCTCCACGGATACGCCGCTGGTGTTCGCTGCACTGACCGGACTGCGTCCCGTCGCCGTGATCAACTACAGCCGCTACTCGCGCGACATGAAGCTTGCAGTGCGCAAAGGTGGCGCTATCGATCCGAAGAATCCCGCAAGCCTCAAGGGTCGCAAGATTGCCACCCGCATCGGCACGTCGGGCCAATTCTTTCTCGCCAAATATCTCGAACTCGCCGGCCTTAAACTGCAGGACGTCACCGTCGTCGATCTCGCGCCGAATAACATGACGACGGCGCTGGCGCGCGGCGATATCGATGGCTTTGCCTGGACCAGCCAGACCGTCGGCGTGGCACAGAAGCAGTCGAATGGCCAGGTCGATGAAATGACGCTCGACGGGATAGAGAAATATTTCCAGAGCCACCAACTCCTGCTTACCACCGAGCGCGTGCTTAAGGAGAAGCCGGATTTGGTCAACACTGCGGTAAAGGTATTCCTGCAAGCCGAAGCTCGCATCGCCAGCGATAAGAACTGGCCGCAGATCATCGCCGACCGGATCAAGACGCCAGCCGGCGACATCACCGAGGCAACCTCGACTTTCACTTTCAAGCTCACCTTCGACGATCGCTTCGTCGACGATCTCGTTAGCCAGGCCCAATGGGCGATCGATGCCGGACTTGCTAAGCCCCCGAAGGGCGAGTTGCGTCCGCTGCTGCGCAGCCTTGTCGTCGATTCGCCGGTCAAGGCTGCGCAGCCAGACCGCGTGACCCTGACGTGAGCCGAGGTACTGCATCGCTGATCGACGTCTCAGGCGTTTCGCAAATCTATGCGGGACGCGACGGTGCTCCCACCTGGGCGCTCCGCGACGTCTCGCTGCAGATCGGCGACGGCGAGTTCGTCTGCCTGATCGGGCCGTCGGGCTGCGGCAAGACCACGCTGCTGCATCTGATCGCCGGCTTCCTGCAGCCGAGCCGCGGTAGCGTCGCATTCCAGCAGCAGCCAATTCTGGGCCCGGGCCCCGACCGCGGTGTCGTGTTCCAGGAATATGCACTGTTCGCCTGGATGACGGCGCGGCAGAACGTCGAATTCGGCCTGCGTGCCAAGCCACTGTCGCGCGGCGCGCGCAGGCAACTGGCGCTCGATGCGCTCGGCCGCGTCGACCTGCTCGCCGCTGCGGACAAATATCCGCACGAACTTTCCGGCGGCATGCGCCAGCGCGTCGCCGTCGCGCGTGCGCTCGTGGTCGAACCGAAAGTTCTGCTGATGGACGAGCCATTCGCTGCCGTCGATGCGATGACACGGCAGACCCTGCAGGACGATCTGCTGCAGCTGTGGAAAGAAACCGGCGTCTCGGTCGTCTTCGTGACCCACAATATCGACGAGGCGATCGTCCTCGCCCAGCGCGTCGTCGTGATGGCGCCTCATCCCGGCACCATCGTCTCGGAGCGCATCATCGACGCCGACTATCCCCGCGACCGCGGCTCGACAGCGTTCGGTGAACTCTACGGCTCGATCTCCGGCGAACTGACCAATGGTACGCGAAGGGCCGCATGACGACGATTTCAGATATCGATCTGGCCGACGATGCGCATCCGGCGTCGCCCTCCTTCGAGGCCCAGTTCCGTGCCGCCAATGACCGCGCACGGCGGAAGGCTCAGCTCACGCGTCTGGCCTTGAACATCCTCGGCCTCGTGCTGTTTATCGCCATCTGGGAAGCGATCCCGCGCTATTCGGACTGGGTCAACGAAGTCTTGTTCCCGCCGCCAAGCACCGTGTTGCAGGCCTTCATCCCAATGCTGACGTCGGGCGAGATCGGCCGCAACATCGCCATCAGCCTGCAGCGCGCCGGGCTCGGCTTCGTCATCGCGCTCGCTTCGGGCATCGGCCTAGGCCTCGTCACCGCGCGTGTTCGCTGGCTGCAATATCTCACCGAGCCGCTGCTGCACGGCTTTCGCGCCATTCCGACGATCGCGCTGGTGCCGCTCTGCGTGCTCTGGTTCGGCATCGGTGAACCGTCGAAGGTGGTGCTGGTTGCATGGGGCGCATTCTTTCCGATCTGGATCACCACCTTCATCGGCGTGCGTGACATCAATCTCATCTATCTGCGCTCGGCCGCCTGCCTCGGCGCCAGCCGCCGCGACACCTTGCTGCTGGTGGTGTTGCCGGCCGCGCTTCCCTTCATCCTGTCGGGCATCCGCCAGTCCATCGCCGTATCATTGATCGTGCTGGTTGCCGCCGAACTGTCCGGCGCATCGGCCGGTGTGGCCTATATGATGTCGCAGGGGCACCAATTGTTCCGCGTCGACATCATGTTCATCGGCCTCGCGCTGCTCGGCACCTTCGGCTTTCTCGCCGACCGCGTCTTCGTCGCGCTCGCGCGCTGGCTGTTCCCCTGGTACGCGGCGTCATGACAACGCCTGCACTGCGACAGCGGATCTTCGAGAATGCGAAGATCTGGACGTTCGACCGCGAACGGCCCACCGCGCAGGCCATCGCGATCGACGGCAACGTGATCGTAGCCGTAGGCGACCGCGACGCCGTGCGCGACGCCGCGCCGGATGCTGAACGGATCGACCTGCAGGGCGCCTGTATCATTCCGGGCTTCAACGACACTCATGCGCATATGGAGCGTGAGGGGCTGAAGACGCTGCGCCCCTCACTCGCCGGCGCCAGGTCTGTCGGAGACATCCTCGCGCGCATCCGAAATGCCGCCGCCAACACGCCGCCGGGCGAATGGATCGTCACCATGCCGGCGGGCACACCGCCCTTCTTCTTCGACGGCGTCTCCGCCCTCGCCGAGCAACGCCTGCCGAACCGCCACGAACTCGACGCCGCAGCGCCCAATCATCCCGTTTATATCCAGGGCGTGTTCGGCAACTGGGGCAAGCCGCCGGGCCACTCGGCACTCAATACGCGCGGGCTCGAACTCAACAATATCGGACCCGACACACACCCGCGCATCGGCGGCGTGGAGATCGAAGTCGATGCGCAGGGCGCACCGACCGGCATAATCGTCGAGCACAACAACCGTCCGACGGTGGAATTAGACATCCTGCCCGCGGTGCCGCGCTTCGGCTTTGCCGACCGCCTCGAAGGTGTCCGCCGCTCGCAGCGGCTCTACAATGCCAAGGGCACCACCAGCATCTATGAAGGCCACGGCTCCGCCGCCGAGACCATCTCGGTCTATCGCCGGCTCTGGGAACTCAACGAACTCACTATCCGCGCGGGCCTCGTGCTGAGTCCGAGCTGGAACGACCTGATCGAGGCTCGCCGCATCATGCGCGACTGGCTCGCCACCGCACGCGGCAGCGGGCTCGGCGACCGCTGGCTGCGCGTCTCCGGCATCCATATCGCCTATGGCGGCGATCCCGTCGTCGCCTGCTGCGCCCGCGCGCATCTGCCCGACACTGGCTGGTCTGGCTTCGTCGAACAGGCGGTGACGCCATCCGACTTTCGCGAGGCCTGTTTCCTCGCCGCCGAATTCGACTTGCGCCTGCACACCATCGTCGGGGACCAGCTGCACGAGATCGTCCCCGTGCTGCGGGCGGTGAACGAGCGACATCCGATCGCTGAACGCCGCTGGGTCATCGAACATATCGGCCGTGCGCGGCCTGAGGACATCCGCGCGCTCAAGGAGCTCGGCGTCTATGTGACGACGATCTCGACTTATTATCTCTGGAAGGGCGGCAGCAAATATCTGAACGAGGCCGATGGCGGAAATGGCGTCGTACCTCATCGCGCCATCCTCGATGCCGGTATTCCCCTGGCCATCGCCACTGACAATATTCCCTATGATCCGTTCTTCACGCTGTGGACCACCTGCGCCCGCGAGGAGCGCTCCACCGGCCGCGTGATCGGGCCTGATCAGCGCCTCGATGCGCATACGGCGCTCGAACTCTTCACCGCCGCCGGCGCTGCGCTCACTTTTGACGAAGGCTGGAAGGGCCGCCTGAAACCCGGCTTCGCTGCGGATCTCGCGGTGCTGTCCGATGACCCCACGACACTGCCACCGGCGGAGCTGAAGGATCTCTCCTGTCTGCTCACAATGGTCGACGGGCGCATCGTCCATGACGTATGCTGATGCCGCAAAGCGCGTATAGTCCGTCGCCATGACCGACGCACCCCGCTCCATCATCCGCCTGTCGCATAACGAGAGCCCGTTCGGCCCTTCGCCGCGCGCACTCCGTGCCATCGAAGAGAACCTTGCCCATCTCGACCGCTATGTCAGCGCCGAGCTGGACCAGCTCACTACCGCCATCGCCGCGCATGAACGTATCGCGCCGGAGCAGATCGTGCTCGGCGAAATCCTCGACGTGCTAGGGCTGTATCTCTCCGCGCAAGGCGGCCCCGGCGGCGAGTTCATTTATTCGGAGCCGGGCTATACGGCGCTGGTCGATGCCGTCGCGCCAGCCGGCGGCAAGGCCATCGCCGTGCCGCTGGATGATCGGCTCAACAACGACCTTCCGGCCATTGCCCGCCGGGTGAATGCGCAGACCCGCGCCGTCTATCTCGTCAACCCGCACAATCCGAGCGGCACTGTTAGTCCAGCCGAGGAATTCATCGCATTCGTCCGCGATCTATCGAACCGCGCGCTGGTGATCGTCGACGAAGCCTATCTCGACTACACGCCAGATCCGGAACGGCGCGCCGTGGCTGGCCTCGTGCGTGACGGCCATCAGGTCGTCGTATTCAGGACTTTCGCCAAGATCCACGGCCTCGCCGGTCTCGCCATCGGCTATGTGCTGGCGCCTGCCGAGCTCGCCCGATCGCTCAGGCAGATCGGCATTGGCGCGTTTCATGGCCTCAACCGCCTCGGCCTGGTCGCCGCTCAGGCAAGTCTGGCCGATCGCGAACATATCACCGCAGTGCGCACCGCGGTTGCCGCCGAGCGCGAGAGTTGGCACGCGTTGTTTCGCGCGAACGGCGTTTCCTTCTCTGCAGCGCAGGGCAATTTCGTGTTCTTCGATGCCGGCCAGCGACACGGTGATGTGACTGCAGCCCTTGCGGCGCGGGACATCGCGATCAAGCAATCCTATCCCGCGCTGCCGACCTGGCTGCGGATATCGATCGGCCTGCCCGATGACAATGTATTGGCGCGCCAGGTCGTCGCCGACAGCCTACGCTGATCACCAACAATGGCACCGAACGCCGGCAGGCGTATTTCAGAAGAAGTACGGCCACCAGCGCGCGCATCAAAGCGTGCGGAGGAAGGCGACGACCGCCACGCAGCATCCGGATAACGCGGATGCACCGCTTTCGCGGCATTCCGCGCCCACACCTCGCCGCCGCCGATCTGGCGAGCAGGCGTCGATCTGCTCTCTGAGAGAATGCTTTCGCAATATCTTTGTTCTCGAAAACTGCGCATGACAGTCGCCGCAGTTCGAATATCGCCTCGCAGCTCAATTCGGCAATTAATTGCTGCAAGGCGAATGTCGCGACGCCTACCCATTGTCTTGTCAAGCACACAAGGGGATGAGGCATGGCAATCCAGAGCGCTTCTGGTCAAGCGAATGTATCGGATGCAACAAGCGGCGCAGACGTCGCATTTCTTTCCGCTGTCGAACTTGTTGAGCTTTATCGTCAGCGAAAACTGTCACCTGTCGAAGTCACGCGCGCAATTCTCGATCGCATTCAACGGCTGGAGCCGAAAATCAATGCATTTGCCTTGCTTGACGCAGACTCTGCACTCGCATCCGCTGAAAGATCTGAACAACGTTGGCATCGTGGTGAACCTGCAGGTCTGATCGACGGTGTTCCGGTTGCGCTGAAGGACCTGATCCTGGCGAAGGGTTGGCCAACGCTGCGCGGCAGCCGCGCGGTCGATCCGAACCAGGAATGGAACGAAGATTCGCCGGCGACCGCGCGCCTGCGCGAGCACGGCGCCGTCGTGCTCGGCAAGACCACCACTTCCGAATTCGGCTGGAAGGGGCTCGGCGACAGCCCGCTGACCGGCATTACCCGCAATCCCTGGAATACGGCGCACACACCGGGCGGCAGCAGCGGCGGCTCGGGTGCGGCGGCGGCGATCGGCTTCGGCCCGCTGCATGTGGCGACCGATGGCGGCGGCTCGACGCGGCTTCCCGCTGCACATAGCGGCGCCTTCGGCTTCAAGCAGACATTCGGCCGCGTGCCGGTCTATCCGCCGTCGCAGAACGGCACGTTGTTTCACGTCACCCCACTCACCCGCTCGGTGCGCGATGCCGCACTGCTGCTCGACGTCATCGCGCGGCCCGACCTGCGCGACTGGAATGCATTGCCGCCGCAGGACGTGGCGTGGCAGAGCGGGCTTGAGGACGGCGTCAAAGGTTTGCGCATCGCTTATAGCCCCGCCCTCGGCTACGCAACGGTCGATCCCGAAGTCGCAGCCATCGTCGACAAGGCGGTGAAGGTATTCGCTGATCTCGGCGCCATCGTCGAGCGCGTCGATCCCGGCATCGAGGATCCGCTGCCAATCTTCCTGACTTTCTGGCAGGCCGGCGCCGCGAAACTCGTGGACAGCTTCGCCCCGGAACGGCGCAATCTCAGCGAAGCCGGCCTACTGGCCGCAGCCGAACAGGGCCGCGCGATCGGCGTCGTGTCCTACGTGAAGGCCATCGATCAGCGTGAGGCGCTGGGTCGGCACTTCAGTCGCTTCCATCAGTCCTGGGATCTGCTGATCACGCCGTCCACGGCATTTCCTGCTTCAGCCATCGATGCATCGCAGGCCGATCTTGCCACGCGGCCCATTCGCTCGCCCTTCACCTATCCGTTCAATCTGACGCAACAGCCAGCGGCATCGATTCCGGCCGGACTGACCGCGGCGGGTCTGCCGGTCGGCCTGCAACTGATCGGTGCGAAATTTGATGATGCGAAGGTCCTGCGCGCAGCGCGGGCATTCGAGATCGCGCGGCCCTTCGCAACACCGAAGGATCCCACGTGAGCTACCCTGCACCTGAAATCGAACTCGATCTGCCGACGCTTTCGGCCGCCTATGCGGATGGATCGCTGGCACCTTCGCGAGTCGTGGAGTCGATCCTCGACACGATCACAGCGCGCGGGGATGATGGCGTCTGGATCGGGCATGTCGGACGCGACGCGGTTTTCGCCCGTGCGCGTGAACTCGAAGGACAGTCGACCTCCGATCGCGCGGCCGCATCGCTCTGGGGCGTGCCTTTCAGCGTGAAGGACTGCATCGACGTCGCCGGGCTTCCTACGACATCGGCCTGCCCCGACTATTCCTATGTCCCCACCCGGCATAGTCCCGCGGTCGCGCGGCTGCTGGCGGCCGGGGCGATCCTGATCGGCAAGACCAATATGGATCAATTCGCCACCGGGCTCGTGGGCGTCCGCTCGCCCTATGGCGTGGCACGCAACCCGTTCGATGCCGACTACATTCCGGGCGGATCGAGTTCGGGTGCCGCCGTCTCGGTCGCGGCCGGCCTCGCCAGCCTGGCGCTCGGCACCGACACCGGCGGTTCGGGCCGCGTGCCCGCCGCGCTCACCAACGTGGTCGGTCTCAAGCCGACGCGCGGCCTCATCAGCGGTGTCGGCACGGTGCCGGCCTGTCGCTCCATCGAAACGATCTCGGTGTTCGCGCTCACCGTCGCCGACGCGCAGGCTGGCTTCGACGTCATCCGCGCCCATGATCCGGAAGACCCGTTCGCGCGGCCGCTGACGCTACGCGAAGCGGACGCATGGCCGTCGTTCCGCTTCGGCGTGCCCGCGGCGCCCTGGCTAGAGTTCTTCGGCGACACGGCGGCGGCCGCACTGTTCGATGCCGCCGTCGCGCGCCTCACGGCGATCGGCGGCGTGCGCGTCGAGATCGACTTCGCGCCGTTTCGCGAAATCAACGACATGTTGTTCCTCGGCCCGTGGCTGGCCGATCGCTACGGCGCGCTGAAGCCGTTCCTTGATCGCGACATCGATGCCGTGCTGCCAGTCACTCGCGACATCCTGCTGGGCGGTGCGCGGATCACGGGCGCGCAGGTCTTTGCCGGTCAGCAGCGTCTCGCCGAACTGAAGCAGAAAATCGACGCCGGTTGGCGCGACATCGACGTTCTCTTCGTGCCGACGACGCCCACCACCTACAGGATCGGCGAGATCGCGGCCGATCCCATCACCCTCAATGCCCGTATCGGCACCTACACCACATTCGTCAATCTGGCCGATCTCGCCGCAGTCGCCGTGCCCTCGGGTTTTCTGCCGAACGGCCTGCCGCAAGGCGTGACGCTGATCGGCCCAGCTCTGTCCGACCGCAGCCTCGCACGGCTGGCCGGCCGGTTTCATCAGCATTCCGGACTGCCGCTCGGTACGCACGGTCTTGGCATCGCGCCCCCATTCTCAACAAGGAGCTTGTGACGTGACGAATTCAGAACGGTTTTTCAGCCATGCCAGGCGATTGGCCCGCACCGCGTTGGTGCTGGGCGCGGCATTCGTTGCCTCGGCTGCGACGGCGCGCGCGGAGGATGTGACGATCGGCGCCGGCCTCTCCATGGGTTGGGGCCAGTTCTTCGTCGCCGATCAGGCCAAGACCTGGGACAAGCAGGGCCTCACGCCCAAGACCACGATCTTCGCCAGCGGCCGCCTCGCACTCGACGCTCTGGTCGGCGGCGGCGTGGTGGTGGCGACCGCAGCCGAAACGCCGGTGCTGTTCGCGAATCTCAACGGCCTGCCGGTGCGCATCATCGCCACGCTGAATCGTCAGGAATCCTTCGACCTTGTCGCCGTCAAGGACATCAAGACGATCAAGGATATCAAGGGCCGCAAGATCGGCTATTCGCAAGGCACCAACGCGCACTACTACCTGTCGAAGCTGCTGAAGGAAGCCAATCTGACCTTCGCAGACGTCACCGCCGTCAGCCTCAACCCCGGCGACTTCGTGACCAGCCTGTCGAATGGCGCGGTCGATGCATTCATCTGGACCGAGCCGCATATCTCGCTCGCGCTCAAGCAGGGCGGCGACAAGTTCCATGCGATCCGCTCGCCCGGACTCTATGTCGGATTTTCTACCGTGATCGCGCTGCAATCGACCATCGACAAGAATCCCGACCTGCTCGTGAAGGTGCTGAAGTCGCTGATCGATGCCAACGACCTCATCAAGAAGGATCCGAATGCCGCAGCAGCGCTGATCGCCGAGCGCATCAAGGTCGATCCGGAGATCGTCCGCAACTTCCTGCCGCGCACCCGCTTCAATATCGATCTCGAACGCGCGGATCTCGTCGCCGAACTGCAGACGCAGGCGAAATGGGCGATCGACAACAAGCTGGTGCGGCCGGACGTCAAGGTGCCGGACTTTAACACCGTCGTAGTCGGCTCGCTGCTCGACAAGGCGCGCGAGAAATAGAAACGGCGTCACCGGAGTCGTCGCATGAATGTGAGAGTGGACGTTTCCACGGCATCCGCGGTCCAGCGGCCGCTCATCGCCTGTCACGAGCTCGGACATGTCTATGACTCCGGGCGCGGCCGCACGGTCGCGCTTGACCAGGTGTCGTTGACCATCCAGCCCGGCGAATTCGTCTGCGTCCTCGGCCCGAGCGGTTGCGGCAAGACCACGCTGCTCAATATCCTCGCCGGCTTCGTGCAACCGTCGCATGGCGAGGTGCTGATCAACGACCATGCGATCGCCGGGCCGAGCCCCGAACGCGGCGTCGTGTTCCAGGACTACTCGCTGTTTCCATGGTTGACCGCGAAGGCCAATGTGGGTTTCGGCCTGCGCATGGCCGGGCGCCCGGCCGCGGAGCGCGAGGCCGTCGCCAGCGATCTGCTCCGCCAGGTCGGACTGCCGGAGGCTGGCGACAAATATCCGTTCGAACTGTCCGGCGGCATGAAGCAGCGGGTAGCGATCGCCCGCGCGCTGGCGACGCAGCCGGCACTGCTGCTGATGGACGAGCCGTTTGCCGCGCTGGATGCCATGACCAGGGCTTCACTGCAGACAAGGCTGATCGACCTGCAGCAGCAGAGCGCGCAGACGATCCTGTTCGTCACGCACAATATCGCCGAAGCGCTGGTGCTTGGCACTAGGCTGATCGTGATGTCACCGAATCCCGGCCGCGTGGTCGAGGATATCGTGATCGATCTCGAACGGCCGCGGCGGCGCACCACGCCGGCCTTCAACGAACTCTACGACCATGTGGCCCGCGCCATCGGTCTCGACACGGCAGAATAGGCGATGGCATTCAAGCTGAAGCGAAACACAGTTGCAGGCGCGTTCGGCACCGTCGGCTTCTTCGCGATCTGGGAGGCGATCAGCCGCAGCGGCCTCGTCAACAACATCATGCTGCCCGCACCAACCGCCATCGTGCTATCGGGCTGGGAGCTGCTGGCATCCGGCGAATTGCTACGCCATCTCGGCGCCAGCCTGTGGCGCTCGCTGCTCGGTTTCGTTGTCGGCTCGGTCCTCGCTATTGCAGTCGGCGTCGCGATGGCGCAACTGCCGCTGCTGAACGCAACCCTCAACCCTCTCGTGCAGATGTTTCGCGCCATTCCCGCACTGGCCTTCGTGCCGCTCGCGATCTTCTGGTTTGGCATCGGCGAACTGTCCAAGGTGTTCCTGATCGCCTGGGGTGTGTTCTTCCCTGTCTGGGTCAATACCTATCTCGGGGTGCGCGACACCAATCCGCTGCTCGGCCGCGCCGCGGCGAGCCTCGGAGCGCGGGGCTGGCGCAAATTCGCCTTTGTCGTCATTCCCGGCGCCCTACCATTCATCATTGCCGGCCTGCGCGTCAGTCTGTCGGTCGCGCTGGTGCTGCTGGTCGCCTCCGAACTCGCGGGCGCTGCATTCGGCGTCGGCTATCTCATCCAGATGTCGCAGCAGGTGTTTCGCGTCGACTACATGTTCGTCGGCCTGATCGTGCTCGGCATCATGGGTGTGGTTGCCGATTTTCTGTTCGAAGGCGCCGTACGCCGCCTGCTGCCCTGGTATGGCGCTGAGAAGTCGCTGCGCGGAGCGGCCGGGAACAGGAAAGAGCGCAAGCTGGCGGAACCAGCCGCCTGATTTGGGCACACCGCGCGGAAAGCAATTTATTGCAAGCCGTGTCGGCGACCGACGGTTACAGATCGATGCAAAGCTGGAGATTGCACATGCAACCGACCGAAGTCGCATTGATCGAAGACTACACCGTTCTCGCCGTCACCTGGGACGACGGCGAAACCAGTCGGCTGGATGCGGTAACCCTGCGCCAGGCCAGCCGGGCGGCGAGCGAGATCCGGCGCCAGGCCGAGGGCGTGGAGCTGATACTGCCGCCGGCGTTTCGCATGCAGAGTGTCGAGCCGATCGGCAACTATGCGCTGCGGCTATTCTTCTCCGACGGGCACGATCGCGGCATCTATCCGTGGGTGTATCTGCGCGAACTCGCCGGCCACGCAGCGTAAGGAACAGGCTATGGATGAGATCAAGCAAGGCCTGTCAGAAATCGAATGCGACGTGCTGGTGATCGGCGGCGGCACCGCCGGTCCGATGGCTGCCTACAAGGCCAAGCGCCGCAATCCCAAGGCGCGCGTGGTATTGCTCGAAAAGGCCAACGTGAAGCGGTCAGGCGCTATCGCCATGGGAATGGACGGGCTCAATAATGCCGTAGTGCCGGGCTTTGCGACGCCGGAGCAGTACACCAAGGAAATCACCATCGCCAATGACGGCATCTGCGATCAGGCGCCCGTCTACAAATATGCGTCGCGTTGCTTCGACGTCATCCAGGAATTGGACAGTTTCGGCATCAAGTTCCAGAAGACTGAGAATGGCGATTTCGACGTCAAGAAGGTTCACCATCTCGGCTCCTATGTGCTGCCGATGCCGAATGGCGAGACGGTCAAGAAGGCGCTGTATCGTCAACTGCGCCGCGAAAAGGTGCTGATCTCGAACCGCTACATGGCGACGCGGCTGTTGACGGCGAAGGACGGCCGCATCGCCGGCGTCATCGCCGTCAATACTCGCAGCGCGGAATTCCTGGTGCTACGCGCCAAGACCGTGATCCTCTGCACCGGTGCCGCCGGCCGTCTCGGCCTGCCGCAGTCCGGCTATCTCTGGGGCACCTACGAGAATGCGACCAATTCGGGCGACGGCTATGCGATGGCCTATCATGCCGGCGCAGGGCTCGCGAATATCGAATGCTACCAGATCAACCCGCTGATCAAGGACTACAACGGCCCGGCCTGCGCCTATGTGGCCGGTCCGTTCGGCGCCTATACGGCGAACAGCGAGGGCAACCGCTTCATCGAATGCGATTACTGGTCCGGCCAGATGATGCAGGAGTTCTACAACGAACTGCAGTCGGGCAAGGGGCCGGTATTCCTCAAGCTCAACCACCTGCACAGCGACACCGTCGGCCAGATCGAGGCGGTGCTGCACAAGGTCGAGCGGCCGTCGCGCGGCCGGTTCCACGAGAACCGCGGCACGAACTATCGCGAGAAGATGATCGAGATGCATATCTCGGAAATCGGCCTGTGTTCGGGCCACAGCGCCTCCGGCGTATTCGTCGACGAATTCGCCCGTACCACCGTCACGGGTCTTTATTCGGCGGGCGACATGGCAAGCGTGCCGCATAACTACATGCTCGGCGCCTTCACCAATGGCGCGGTAGCCGGCGAACATGCGGTGGATTTCGCTGCCGAGGTCGACTTCCCCGATTATGACCGCGACGATGTGGTGCGCGAGCAGGAACGCGTGCTGGCGCCGACGCGGCGTGACGACGGCATTCCGCCGAACCAGCTCGAATACAAGGCGCGCCGCCTCGTGAACGATTACCTGCAGCCGCCGAAGGTCACTGCCAAGATGCAGATCGGCCAAGCGCGCTTGGCGGAAGTGCGCGACGATCTCGACAATGAGATGGTGGTGCGCGACTCGCACGAGCTGATGCGCGCGCTGGAAGTGTCGTCGATCCTCGACTGCGCCGACATGGCGGCTTACGCCTCCTTGTTCCGCACCGAAAGTCGCTGGGGCCTCTATCACAACCGCGTCGATTATCCCGAGAAGAACGACGAGGACTGGTTCTGCCACAGCATCCTCAGCAAGCGGGACGGGCGCATGACTGCCGAGAAGCGTGCCGTCGAGCCCTATCTCGTCCCGATCGATGAGAGCGAACGCGACGCCTATGATCGCCAGCGCATACGCCAGCACGCCTGAGACGGAGCATCCATGCCCATTGCCTATGCACCCACCACCGTGCCCGTCGTCGTGGACGATGCCAAATGCATCGCCGACAAGGGCTGCACGGTCTGCGTCGATGTCTGTCCGCTGGACGTGCTGCGGATCAGCGACCTCACCGGTAAGGCCTATATGAAGTATGACGAGTGCTGGTACTGCATGCCATGCGAGACCGATTGCCCCACCGGGGCGGTGACCGTCAACATCCCCTATCTGCTGCGCTGACATGTCTGCATTCGAATCCTTCATTGACGTCGCCGAGATCGCAGAAAATCTGCAGAGTCCTGATGCCTCGGTACGCCGCCTCACGGTGATCGAGATCGCCGAGACGGCGAGTGACGAGGCCGTGCCGCATCTGGTCACGGCCATCAGCGACACGGCACCCGAGGTCAGGCTGCAGGCCGCGCGCGCGCTTGGCGAGTTTGATGGGCTTTCGGTCGCGCAGGCGCTGGTGCGCGGCGTGACGGATGCCGACCGTGACGTCGCGTCGGCTGCCGCAGAGAGCCTCGCCGAACTGCGCGATGCTGCGGCCGATGCAGCCCTGCTGCCGCTGGTGTCGCACCAGTCGGCCTTTGTTCGCGAAGCCATATTTAGAGCACTGAAGGAGCTGCGGAGTGCGATCGCCCTTGGCCCGGCCATCTTGGCACTGCAGGATGTCGATCCCGCCGTGCGCGTGCAAGCGGTGGGCGTGATCGGCTATCTCAAGAGCAACGAGACCCTGCCGTCGCTGATCAGTGCGGCGCGCGATGCCGATGCGCAGGTGCGGCTCGCTGCGGTCAACGCGCTGTCCTTTGCCCGCAATGCGGTTGCTGCGCAGGCGGCTTCGGGCGCGCTGGCCGACGACGCCTGGCAGGTACGCGCCGCCGCGGCCGAAACGCTCGGCCGGATCGGCGAGACTTCGGCTGCCGCAGCCGTGAGAGGCGCGCTCGGTGACACGTTCTGGCAGGTGCGCCAGAAGGCGCTGCAATGCCTCGGCAAGCTGAAGGCGCGGGATGCCGTCCCAGCCATTCTCGGCATTCTGGATGATCCCCTACCCTCGTTGCGCAAAGAGGCAGCTGCGGCCCTGGGCGACATCGGCGATATCAGCGCACAGGCACCGCTCGCTGCGCATGCCGCCGATATCGATCCGGACGTGCGCAAGACCGTCGCCTGGGCGCTCGGCCGACTGCTTGAGCGCTAATCCTTCAGCAGTATCTGTTCGAGCTGGTCGAGGCGGTGGATGCGGATAACGCCGCCATCGATGGAGACGATGCGCTTGGCGTGGAACCGCTTCAGCATCATCGTGACCCACTGCCGGGTCGAGCCCACCATCGCCGCGATCTGGTCGTGCGTCACCTTGCGGTTGATGACGACCGCGTCGCCGTCGGCCACGCCATAGAGCTCCGAGAGGTTCAGAATGTATTGCGCGAGGCGCTCGATCACCGACCGCGTGCCCAGCATCTGCGCCATCGACGAATAGCATTTTCCCTTGGCAACCAGCCCGTCGATTAGCGCCAGCGCGAAAGTGGGCATGCGCAGCAGCAGCGCCTGCAGTGTCGCGCTGGAGAGATGCGTGATATCGCAATCCTCGATGGCGACGCCGGACCACATATGGGTGCCGCCGCCGGAAATCGCCGGACCACCGATGAAGTGGCCGGGCGTCCAATAAGCCAGGGTGATCTCGCGTCCGGTCGGCGCGGTGTAGAACACCCGGACCTGGCCGCGCTCGATGATAAAAATTCCCTGATGATGCGCGCCCTGGCTGAAGATCGCCTCGCCTTGCCGCATCGTGAATTGGCGTCCGCTCTCGCGGATCTGCGCGCGCTCCTCCACTGTGAGGCGGTCGAGAAAATGGGCGCCATCGTTCAGGTCGTCGATCGTCTCGCTCATGAACAGCGCCGAAAGATCGCTCTGCCGCATAGCCGGCGCGGTTACGATCGAGCGACCGGATGCAACGCCCGTGGATGACGGTGATGTCCGGCATGCGTGCCCGCCACGCAAGGTCACGGCGGTTGCGGGAAGATACGCCTCACGAGAGTCCGAAAGCGTTTTCAGGCTGGCCATCGCATTTTCACTTGTGCTGAAGGTCTTGAAGCGAGGCTAATGGTGCGGCGCAGAGGAAGTCCACTCTTTTGAGCATCTCCAGATCGACTTGAAACGCCTGATGCGCGGATCGACGAAGCACGAGGGAATTCATCTGTAATGCATCGAACTCCTGCAAGATAATTTTCGGCGCCCCTCGCAGGCGCAACGCCGCGTCATGTTCGCTCGCCTGCGACGCCGGCGCGCATCGCAACTAATTGCTTCAGCGGCATCGTGCGCCGGTTCAACATCCGGGCGGAGCGTATCCGATCACTCGGATAACCAGGGGACATGCCATGAAACGATTTGGATTGGGGATTATTGCGGCCTTTGCGATGACGTGGGCAGGAACCTCGAGCGCCGAGACCATCCGCGTCGCACTCGGCACGCAGGATACGACGATCAATTGCGCCACCGGCGGGCTGATCGTCCGCGAACTCAAGCTGCTCGAGAAATATCTGCCCCGGGACGGCAAGTACAAGGACGTCACCTACGACATCCAGTGGAAGAACTTCACCAGCGGGGCTCCGCTCACCAACGAGATGGTGGCCGGCAAGCTCGATTTCGGCGCGATGGCGGATTTCCCGGGTTCGCTTAACGGCGTCGCGTTCCAGAAAGCCGGCCGCCGCAGCCTCTTCATCATCACGCTATCCGGCAGTACCAAAGGGAGCGGCAATGGCATTGTCGTTCCGACGAGTTCGCCCGCGCAATCGATCGCCGACCTGAAGGGCAAGACCATCTCGGTGCCATTTGCGTCGACGTCGCACGGCATGCTGCTACGGGCGATCAAGGCGCAGGGCTGGAATCCCGAGACCGACGTCAACATCATCACCCAGGCGCCGGAAGTCGCCGGCCCCGCGCTGCAGACAAATAAGATCGAGGCCCATGCCGACTTCGTTCCGTTCGCCGAATTATTCCCGTGGCGCGGCTTTGCCCGCAAGATCTTCGATGGCTCGCAGGCGGATGCGCCGACCTTCCATGGCGCGCTGGTCGATAGCGAATATGCGGACAAATATCCGGAGATCGTGCAGGCCTATCTGAGCGCGAGCATCGAGGCGGACCGCCTGTTCGCCGCCGAGCCGGAGAAATACAGCGAACTGATCGCCAAGGTAACCGGCATCGAGGCCGAGGTGAACTATCTGTTCCACGGCCCGCTCGGGCTGCAGACGCGCGGCCTGACCTGGAAGCCTGAATATCGCCAGGCGGTGCAGACCTCCATCGATACGCTGAAGCTGCTCAAGCGCGCCGATGGCGATCTCGATATCGACAAGTTCGTCACCGACAAATATATCCGCGCGGCCTTCGTCAAGGCCGGGCGCGACTATGATGCGGAGCTCAAGGATTACGCTCAGCTCGCGCTGAAGGCGAAGGACGCCCTGACCGGTGCCGAGATCACCGATGTCAGCCGGGTCGCGCAGATCTGGGTCAAGGACGAGCCGTTGGTGCGGCACTATACATCGCCCGAGAACGCCCTGAAGGCTCTGGCGGCACTGGAAAAGGACGGCAAGAGCGCGCGGGTCGTCTACGCGCAGGATCGCGAAAGCGGCATCAAGCTGTTCGCGCAGCAGGCCTGGTTCGTGCGCGCGGCCAATGGCGAACTCGGCGCCTTCCTGTCGCGCGGCACCGCCGAAAAATGGGCCGCGGCCAAGGGCGGCCAGGTGGTCGATTTCGCCGGCGCGCGTGAAGCCGTGGTGGTGAGCCGCTGATGGCGACGGCGACGGGATCAGGCGGTATGCATATGGGCCGCCTGCTGGTGCAGGTGGGATCGATCCTGGCCTGCATTGCGTTCTGGCAGGTGGCGTCCACCCTGCGCCTCAATCTCGGGATCGTCACCTTCCGTAACGTGCCGCCGCCGACCGAAGTGCTGCAGTCGCTGATTGTGCTGCTGCAGTCACCCAAGCTGCTGGCGCATCTCGGCAGCAGCCTCGGACGCGTCTTTGCCGGCTACGGGGTCGCGGCACTCTTGGGAATTCTGCTTGGCTTTGCCATCGGCCGGTCGCGTGCAGCGAGCGACGTGCTGCTGCCGCCGCTGGAACTGCTGCGCCCGATTCCGGCGGTCGCCTGGATCCCGCTGTCGATCCTGATGTTTCCATCCTCGGAACTGTCGATGATCTTCATCACTTTCATCGGCGCGCTGTTTCCCATCGTGCTCAATACCATTCACGGCGTTGCCAATGTGGATCGCCGCCTGGTCGCTTCGGCGCGAAGCCTCGGTGGCAGCCGCGCCGCCATCCTGTGGGAGATCGTACTCCCGGGCGCGGCGCCAAGCATCGTCACCGGCCTCGCGATCGGCATGGGAACATCGTGGTTCTCGCGGGTTAACGGCCACGGCGTCGGCCTCGGACGAATTGCGATCGAGGACGCATCGATATCGCTTGGTCATGGCGACGATGCCTTCGAGGCGGTCGCCGGTCTCGACATCTCTGTCGCGCCCGGCGAGTTCGTCTGCATCCTGGGACCGTCGGGCTGCGGCAAGTCCACCCTGCTCGGCGCGCTGGCGGGACACGTAGCAAATACCAGCGGTAGCCTTACCGTGGACGGACAGGCGATTACCGGCCCGAGCCCGGATCGCGGCATCGTGTTCCAGCAGCACACCCTGTTCCCTTGGAAAAAGGTGCGTGAAAATGTCTGCTTCGGGCCGAAGATGCGCGGCATCGGCAAGGTTGCGCGGCGACAGCTCGCGGACGAATTGCTCGCGCTGGTCGGGCTATCCGGCTTCGAGGAGTTTTATCCGTCACAGTTGTCAGGCGGCATGCAGCAGCGTGTCGAGATCGCGCGCGTACTCATCAACCAGCCGCGCGTACTTTTGATGGACGAGCCGTTTAGCGCGCTCGATGCCCAAACCCGATCGATGATGCATGAGTTGCTGCTCGACATCTGGACCGAACGCCCCACCACGCTGATCTTCGTCACGCATGATATCGAGGAGGCGCTGTTTCTCGCCGACCGTGTGATCGTGATGAGCCGGCGCCCTGGGCGGATCGTCGAGGATCTGCGAGTGCCATTCGCGCGTCCACGGCCGGCTGATATTGTCACCGAGATTGAATTCGCGCGTCTGAAGCGGCACTTGCTTCTGCTTCTCCGTCCGGATCAACAGTCTACTGCGCTGTCTGAACACCAGAGCGAACACGCGTTGGCGCCGAATTAGTTGGCGAGCCGCTCTTGTCGCGCAAGGCCGCCATCGCAGAATTCGACTATACCCTGCGGGGCGCGAGTTGGCCGCCGTACCGAGCTGCGCGGTCCCTGTGCCGAGACGTCGCCTCTAAGCCAGCGCAAGGAAGGCGAATAAAACTGTCCGAAACCGGCAGCGCGGAGAATTCTGAACCGCTGACTGCACCACAGACAGAGCGCGTATCGCTATTTTCTCCGCCCGCTTGAACGCGGAAGCAACCTGCCTTCAAATAGGCAGATGACCGATTGGAGAAAGACCGTGCGAGATCTATCAGCCGAAGCCCGCTCACATCTTCGTGCCCGTTCGTCGTCGAACTGCGCCGCGGTAAGGTTTCACACCGTCGCCGTCTACAGCTCTCTGGCGTTGATCGCCGCCATCGTATTCGGCGCGGTTTCGGTGCGCCCGTTCTAGTTCCGACGTCGCGTACCCCGGGATCTTGCGTGTTTGGCTGGCAGACAACATTCGCGATCCGGCGCTACTGCAGGTGATCCAGAGGAGCAATTGGGATGAGCGACCACCCGCCGATTTTGCGGCAGTCATTCTCGGGCTGGACGGCTTTGTTGCCGGGACTCATCCCTGCATTCCTGTTTGTGACAATTTACGGCATGCGGCGCGCATATGATCTCGTGGGCGCAATAGCGGCCTCATTTTGACGCGCAGCATCGTTGTCATCCGTCTTTGGCAGGATGAACACCAGGTTGGTGATAGCACCGTGGCAGCGCCGGCCCTTACCTTGCTGACCACATGGGCAGCCCACAGCGTCTCCTCTGAGTTGCGCGCACCATCAACATTTCGGACACTAATGACGTGTCAGCGTTGAGCCGGCTCGGGCGCGATCGGCAGCGAAGTCGACGACTTCAACGTCTTGACCACATAATGCGGCCGCGTCGACTTGATCCGCACCAGTGCGTTAAGCTGACGATGGAATTCCTCGAATTCGGATGCATCGCTGACGACGATGCGAAGGCAGTAGTCCACGTCTCCCGCCATGCGATAGCAAGCGACCACTTCCGGCATATCCTTGACGACCGACGAGAATTTTCTGAGCCAAGCCTCCGAATGATCGTCGCTCTGGACGTCGAGAAATATTGTCATATCCAGACCGACCGAGGATGGATCGACCAGCGCAACCTTGCCGACGATGACTCCATCGCCCTCCAGCCGCTTGATGCGCTTCCAGCAGGGCGTCGCAGACAGCCCCACGATATCTCCAATGTCGGCAACCGACAGTGACGAATTCTCCTGGATCAAGGTGAGGATCCTGCGATCGATGGCATCGAGACGGCGACCGATCGGCGGTTTCGTTACATCAACATCAGTCATATGCGCCGCCCGCAAGGATCGGAGCTAAGGGTCGGTGCGTCGGTATGAAAGAAGAACAATCCGTCTGGGTGGCTGTCGTACAAGGGCGTTTCGACGACCCGCAAAATGGTTTTTGGATTCTGCGACATTTATAAACTCCTCGATGGCTGCGCGGTTTGCTTCCAAAAATGGTGGATCGAACCGTTCGACCCTTCGATCTCGTGTGATACTGTCATGCCGGCACGCGCATGCGGCCGGGCGCGGCGAGCCGGATCAGCACGCGCGCTGCCGCGTCGAGAAGAAAGCCAAGCAATCCGATCATGAGCACCATGGCCATCAACTCGGAGTAAGCGAGCCGATCGCGGGTATCGAGGATGAAATAGCCCACTCCCGCCGACACCCCGAGCATCTCGCAGGGCACGAGCACGATCCACACGACGCCGATCGCCAGCCGCAGCCCGGCCAGGATATGGCCCAGCACGCCCGGGATGATGACATGACGCAGCGTCTCCCAGCGCGTCGCCGACAGGCTGCTGGCAAGGCGGAGCCAACTCGGTTCGAGCCGTCGCACGCCTTCCGCGGTGTTCAGCAGGATCGGCCAGACGGCGGCGAATGCGAGCAGGAAATAGATGGGGCGATCACCGATGCCGAACACCATGACGGCGATCGGCATCCAGGACAGCGGCGAGATCATGCGCAGAAACTGAAACGCCGGTGATGTCGTCGCATCGAGACGTTGCGAGCGACCAACTGCGAGGCCGATCGGCACACCGATCAACAGCGCGAGGCCGAGGCCGACCAGGACACGGCGCAAGCTCACGAGCAGATGGATCGACAGGTCAGATTGCGTGAGCAGCGTCAGCAGACTGGCGAACGCTGTGCCCGGCGCGAAATGACGCACGAAACTCCCTTTCGGGGGCAGCAGCTCCGTCCCGATCCACCAAAGGACAATCAGGACAATCAACCCGCTGGTGCCCAGCACCACCGTCGATAGCCGCACAGTCCAACGCGAACGCGCAGCGCGGATGGACCAGCGTCGCCTGCTCCCGTCACTGCTTTGCGCATCGAGTCCGGCCGGCGCGATGCCGGCCTCCAGGCTGCTCGTCACGCGACCACTACTTCCGTTCGCGTGAACGATTCCGGTAGCCCAAATGCGGCCATGCCGCCTGCTGCGGTCACCGCAGCCTTGACGAAGCGGTCATCCACAAGCTCCCGTGCCGCGGTTGCGGGATCGAGCCTGTCGAGGAACGCGCGGTCGCCTTCGATCAGCGTGTCCTTCAACCGACGCACCAGCTCCTCGGTATAGCTCGGATACGGATAGGGCTGGAAATCGATACGCCGCTCACGCCACACCGCGTTCCGGATCGCGCCGGATTTGAGATAGGCGGCATTGTCGGCCTCGGGCGGCGAGAGAACCTTCTCCAGCACCGCCGTCGTATGCGGCGTGTACTTTTGGGCCCCCTCCTTGGACAGCAGCGCGGCGGTCTCGGCGCGGTTCTCGCGGGTCCAGAGTTGCGCCTTGACCATGGCGTTGACGACCTTCTGCGACCATTCCGGCCGCTGCTGCAGATCGCGCTCATGCATGAAGACAACGCAGCAAGCGTGATCCTTCCAGACGTCGCCGGTGAACCGCAGGATCTTGCCGACCCCCAGCGTCTCGGCCGTGGCATTGAACGGCTCAGCGACGATAAAGCCAGCAATCTGATTGGACGCGAGCGCCGGGACCATGTCGGCCGGCGCCATGACGACGAGGTTGACCTCGTTGGCTTGTGGCGCTCCGGTGCGCTTGCTCACCGGGATCAGACCGTTCTCCCGTAGCAGCGCCTGCAGAACCACGTTGTGGATCGAATACCAGAATGGAATGGCGACGGTCTTGCCGCCGAGTTCCTTGACGCTATTGATCTGCGGCCCGACGCTGAGGCCGGATCCGCCGGTATGATTCCAGGCCACGACCTTGGCCGGCGCCTGGCTGCCGAAACGTGCCCACACCGTCATCGGCGACAGCAGGTGAACAACGTTGACCTGACCGGAGATGAATGCCTCCAGCACTTGGGCCCAGCTGCGCAACATCACCGGCTTCTCGGCCTTGAGGCCTTCGGCTTCGAAATAGCCCTTGCCGTGAGCCACAAGCAACGGCGTGGCATCGGTGATCGGGAGATAGCCGATGCGTACCGGCGCATCCGCTTCCTGCGCCCTCGCCTCATAGGCACGCAGCAACGGAAGCGCCCCCGCCGCGGTGAACAGTGCCGACAGTTTGATGAGTTCGCGGCGCGAGAACTGATCCATGGACATGCGGTTACCTCATTCAGTTGCGGCGCGATGCGCCTTTCAAGGCCTTAAGAATGTCGATCCGGATGGCGCCGAGTTCTGCGACATACTCGTCGCGCGGCTTCGGTAGCTCGATCACCCAGTCGCCGACCTGGCGCGCGGGCGCGCCGCCGAGCAGGATGATCCGGTCGGACAGCAACAGCGCTTCGTCGATGTCATGTGTGATGAGGACGGCCGCCGTCTGGTGATCGCGAACGACTTTAAGCAGCAGATGCTGCATCTCTTCCCGCGTAACCTCGTCGAGCGCGCCGAATGGTTCGTCGAGCAGCAGGATTTCCGGCGTGCGCGCAAGGCAGCGGGCGAGCGCTGTGCGTTGCGCCATGCCGCCGGACAGTTGATCCGGATAGAGGCGGCGGGCATGGCCGAGACCGACCTCGTCGATGGCGGCATCCACACGCGCGCGACGCTCGGGCGCCGACAGCTGCGGCTGATGCTTAAAATCGAGACCAAAGGCGACGTTGCGCTCCAGCGACAGCCACGGCAGCAGGCTCGGATCCTGAAACGCCATCGCGACGCGTGGATGCGCGCCGTTTAGCGGGCTCCCGCGCACCTGTACCGTCCCACCGGTCGGCTGCATCAGACCCGCGAGCACGCGGAGCAGACTGGATTTCCCCACCCCACTCGGCCCCAGAATGCTGACGGTTTCACCGGCACGAAGCGACAGGCTGAAGTCTTGCAGCACGTGTTCGCCCGCCGGCGAATAGCGGAGCGCGATATCGGCAGCTTGCAGCAGGGCCTGCGTCATGCGTTCTCGACGATCGCTTGACGCCGCTCGTGTTCGCGCAGCACCGTCTTGAGCTGCACCAGGCTTGGCGTGATGATCGGCACAAAGGCCGCCTCGCGCAGCCGACGCTGGAACGACCGGCCGGGCTCCGACAGATAGGCCTGGCCGCCAGACGCCGCGAGCTCGAGCTGCACGGCCCCTGAGACAATGGCAGCGAGTTGCAGCCGAAGCCGGAAAAGCGGGGCTGGCGCCGCGATGAAACGCGCATCGAGCAATCCTGCCGCCAGTTGCCCTTCCGCGATATCGAGGTCACGCGACAACGCGTCGACCTCGGCTGCAAGTACGTCGCGATTCCTGTTGAGCCTAAGCTCAGTCTCCGCCAGCGAACGCCTCGCAAGACCGATCGACATGGCGCATTGCAGACCGAGAAATGCCGGACGGACCTGCGGCAGCCACACGCCGGCATCGGGATGGATGATGTCATCTTCGCTCACGCGAACGCCGTCGAGGTCGACAGCGGCCGTGCTGGTGGCGCGCATTCCCATCAATGCCAGATCGGGCGAGCGCCTCACCCCCGCGTTGTCCGACGACAGGCTGGCGACGAACGGCGTCGATCCGCCTTCGCCCTGCACTGCTGCCGCGACGTCGAAGCCCGCCGCACGCAGATTGGTCACCCATGGCAGCTTGCCGGTAACGGTGCGCACGCCGTCCTGTGCCGCGGCCTTGATCTGAAGCGCCTCGACGCCCGACAGAAACTTCATCGCATTCGAGAGCCCGGTCGCGCCCGCGCGGCGCCCCGACAGCAGGTCCGGCAGCAGTCGGTCCCGCAGCCTTTCATTGGGACTCTGGAGCAGATATTCGATGAATGTTCGATGCCCCCAGAACACGAAACCCGCTGCCAGAGAATGGCTGGATACAGCGGCTATCACTCCGACGGCATCGTTGATGTGACCACCCAGACCGCCTTGCGCGCGCGGCACGCCGATGCGCAGCACATCCGCGTCTGCGAGCCGTGGCAGAATGCTCGCCGCGCCGTCCGCTCGCTCATCGAGATCATCAGCGTTGGACGCGATCCAGCTTTTCAATTCGGTTGGAAGTTGCGCCATCGACACTGGCCCGGCAGACTATTCGGCCGCGGCCGCCGACGCGTTCGTCCAAGCGTAGGGACGCAACTCGTCGTTAAGCGGTGGTTGTCCGAGATTATTGGCGAAATTGCACAGTGTCGCGAGGCTGACGCCAAGCACGACCTCCAGAGCATTGGCATCGGTGAGGCCGGCGAAGCGAAACGCCGTTACCTCGGCGTCGGAAACCGCACCGCGGCTCCGAATGACGGCGCGTGTGAAATCGGCAATGGCATTCAGTCGATCATCCGGAACCTTTCGGCTGTCGCGCAGCGCTTCGACCACCGCCTCCGAGAGCCCGGCTTTCTTGTAGGCGACCGCCGTATGTCCGGCGACGCAGAAGCCGCATCCATGCGTTGTCGCCGCCGTGATCTGCACAACCTCGCGCTCTGCCAGGCTCAAACCGCTCCGCACATTGATGGCAGATACCGTTTGATAGGTTTCCAGCGCGGCCGGCGCATTGGCGAGCAACCGCACAAGGTTGGGAAGAAAGCCGCTATTAATCTGCGCGGTCTGCAAGCCAGCCTTCGCAGCATCCGGGGCGTTCTCGATGGTGAGCAACGGAAGTCGGGACATAGATGCAGCTCCGCTCGCATGATGCCGGGCAATGATGCCTCATCCATCATCAACTGGCGCCAGTTGTAGCGACTTCGCCTGCGATGCAAAGGCGCCAGCGAAAAAGAGTAAGTCTTGATCGCGTCAGCCAAGTTTCGAAAAGAGACATGCCGTAATCTGGCGATTGGCGCAGCATTCCGACTGCTCATCGAAACACATCGCATCGCGCTCAGTCGCGCCGGTACAGGCATCAATCCTGCACGCACAGACGCCGCCGCGTCGTCCCGATTTGCAGCTCGAATCAACGGGGCGATCCAGTCGTCGTATCGCGCTGAAGGACGCGACTACACGTATACCGACGTCTGCTATAGCAATCGAATATCCAATATCACGGACACATTCGCCATTGGGATAGCCGTCCAGCCGTCTTCTTGGATAAAAGCGCGACGGCAGGACATTCTCCAATTGAACCTTATGTCAGCACGTTTAGTTTTCCAACAGCAGGCAGGACAGATCGTTTCTGCTGAATGAATTGGAGACTGACAATGAACGCAGCAATGCAGATGATGCCGATGCCCATGATGATGGGCGGCATGATGAATCCGATGATGTCGGGTAACATGATCAACCCGATGATGGCCGGCGGCATGATGAACCCGATGATGATGGGTGGCATGCCGATGATGGGCTGCCAGATGAAGTGCACCATGACCGCCAACGGCATGACCTGCGAAATGATGCCGATGGATCCCGCCATGAAGGACATGTTCATGAAGTGCTGTGAGAACATGATGAGCATGATGCAGATGGGCATGCCGATGATGATGAATTGCGGCGGCATGATGATGATGTGCATGCCGATGAAGACAGCGGCCTGATCGGCCTCTCTTCGCTGACAGACATGGCGGGCTGGCTTTGTCAGCTCGCCATTTTCGTTTCTGGCGGCCCGATTGCTACGACGCGATGTCCGCATAGGTCATGACGAGATAGAGCACGGCCTCGCTCGCGACGAGATTTCGGTAGACATGCGGCACGTCCGCTTCGAACAGGACGGCGTCGCCTTCGGCCAAGGTCTGCGGCTTCTCCGATCCCACGGTAAGTTCAATCACGCCCTTCACGACCACCAGATTCTCACGCGTCCCAGGCGCATGCGCCTCTGCCGACTCGCGATGCAGAGCTGCGATCTTGAGCTCGTAAAATTCGACGTCGTGATTTCCCTCAAACGGAAACAAAGCACGCGAACTGAACTGCCCCTGGCTCGACGTGAGCAGCTTCGCCTCAGAACGCCGCAACACCACCGATCCACGCGGCGCCTCGGAATGCAGCAGGTTTGCGAACGGAACGTTCAACGCATTCGCGACCTTCCACAACAGCCCGATCGTCGGCACGCTCTTGCCGGTCTCTATCTGGCCGAGCATCGCGCGGCTTACGCCCGACTGCTTGGCAAGCCGTTCCAGCGAATCTCCACGACGGGTTCGCAGGCGCCGCACATTGCGACCGACAATCGCCGGAAGATCCGTTGGCATGTCGGGCGCAGCTAGATGGTGAAGCTGGTCGTCAGCGACAGGGCTCAATCTACCGTCGCTCACAAAGCGTCCCGATTTGTCGAAGCGGTTGCGGCCATCGGGACTGGCATCCAGACCATCATCGGCCAGAACCAGTAGACCGCTCCCTGATAGAAATTGACTTGCTCTGACGGAGCGCTCGACTCGCGAACTGCAGTCTTGCGCGCCCGATAGGCGCTGAGGTCGATTACGTTTGCTGAACTATCTGTCACGCAATTTTCCATATCTTCAACAGCTTGACCGATATGGTATTGATGTCGGGGCTCGAAACAAGCCGCCGGAGAATAAAACAACAGACGTGCTGGAGGGCGACGCGGCAAAGCAAGTTATACTAGGCACGCGGCAGGCTGCAGCATACCTCACTCAGATGTAGTTTCAGTTGTCTGATCTTACCCGTGCGCTTCGCCACGATCACGGCTGCATGCCGGATAGCGTGCTTCTCCGCCGCAGGCATGCACCGGCCATGATATCTGCCTCGCCGCCCAGGCCGGACTTGCTTGCCGGAAGTGTCGTGGGCCTTGCCGATCCTCGCATCGGTGTGTCCCGGATGAGTTCGAGTTCGGGATACGCCTCCCAATCGAGCGGTCTTCGCACCTTCCCGCATGATGCCGTCAAGTGACGAGTAAATCCTCAGGAGTTCGCTCAGGCAGGATCAATCTGCTGCTCGGACATCCGGCGTCGCGATCGGCGGCCTTTGCGACGTGATCGCCTGTTCGAGATGATCGAGACGATCCTGCCCCCAGAAGGGTTCGTCGCGATAGAAGTAGAAGGGCGCACCGAACAGCTTCCTGTCGACAGCCTCGCGCGTCAGGTTCACCTCGCGCTCTTGCACGGCAAGGTCGTTGGCGCCGGACAGCAGCCGTCGCCCGTCGAGACCGCTCTGATCGGCCAGACGCACCAGCGTCTCGGCATCAGTAACGTCCAGTTCATCGGCCCACACCGCCTTGAGTCCGACATGAACGAAGGCTGCTACGTCGCGACCCTCGGCAATTGCGACCAGCAGCATGCGATGTCCGAGCGACGGGTCGGCAGGATAAAACTTCGGCCATGTGACGAGCGGAATGTTGCGGATCGCCTTCCAGCGCTCCATTTCGACGAGCCGATAGGCCTGGCGCTGGAGCGGCCGCTCACGAACCGGCTTGCCGCCGCCCGCCGCAAACACCGTCAGCAGATCGATAGGCTTGTAGACAACGTCGACGTGGTGGCGTCTCACGATGTCCTGGAACACCAGGCTGCCGATGTAGGACCACAGCGAGATAAAGCTGAAATAGTAATCGACCCGGGGATGTTGCTCGGCCATGCCGTGTCCTTCTGAAAGTAAAACCTAGATTCCAAGATAAGCGGCGCGAACCGACGGATCACGCAATATCTCTGCCGCAGTGCCGGCCGCAACACTGCGGCCCTGATCAATGACATAGGCATGATCGGCGAATTCGAGCGCGGTTGCCACATCCTGTTCCACGACCAGCAGGCTCGTCCCCGCCGCATTCACCTTGCGCAGCGCCTCGATCAATTCATCGACTACTTTTGGCGCCAGTCCGAGTGACAATTCGTCGATCAGCAGCAAGCGCGGCGCCGCCATCAACCCGCGGCCGATCGCACACATCTGCTGTTCGCCGCCTGATAGCGTAACGGCATCCTGCCTGCGCCGCTCACGCAGACGGGGAAATAGGTCGAAGACGCGCTCGATGTCGGCGGATATCGCCCCGCGATTGCTGCGGCCATAGGCGCCGAGCATCAGATTATCTAGCACCGACAGGCCGGCGAACAGGCGCCGTCCCTCCGGCACATGTATCAGGCCACGGCGGACGAAATCCAGCGGCGACGCTGCCCTCACCTCCTCACCGTCGAACACGATCGTGCCGCCGGTGGGTTGCAGCAATCCGGACAAAGCGCGCAGGATCGTGCTCTTGCCGGCGCCGTTCGACCCGATGAGAGCGACGACATCGCCCTGCGGAATAGCGAGATCGACGTTCCAGACCACCTGCACGTCGCCGTAGCCAACCGCGAGATGACGGACCTCGAGCAAGGTCGCGCTCATGGTGTGATCTCCTTCTGCAGCCTGGCAAAGCGCTTACCGAGATAGGCCTCGATCACCCCTTCGTCCTGCATGACCTCGGCCGTCGGGCCATCGGCCACCAACCGGCCCTGATGCAGCACCAGCAGCCGGCTGCAGGACCGTGACACCACCTTCATCAGATGCTCGATCAGCAGAACGGTAATGCCCTTGGCGGCGATATCGGCGATCAGGCGCAAGGCATTGTCGATTTCCGCCGCATTTAGGCCGGCATTGACCTCGTCGAGCAGCAGCAGCTTCGGTTTCGATGCAAGACTCTTCGCCAGTTCCAGCCGCTTGCGGCCGGCAAGCGTCAATGCTGACGCCAGCGTATCGGCCTCACGCGTCAGCCCACAGAAAGCCAGATGCAGGTCGGCATCGCGGCTGGCCTCCTCGCGCGTCGGAACACCCCCGGCAAACAGCGCGGCAGCAGCGACGTTCTCGCGCACAGTCATACGCGGAAACGGCTGCACGATCTGGAAAGTGCGCGCGATGCCCGCGCGGGCCACAAGGTCCGGTCGCAATCCACCTATCTGCCGTCCGGCGAAATCGATTGTCCCCGATGTCGGCTTCAGAACGCCTGTAACGACGTTGACGAAGGTCGTCTTGCCCGCGCCGTTCGGACCGATGAGGCCGATGATCTCGCCTTCCTTCAGTGCCACCGATACATCGTCAAGCGCCAGCAAGCCTCCGAAGCGGCGCGAGAGATGGTCCATCGTGAGAAGTGTGCTCATCGCGGCTTTCTCCGCATGATCGCGGCAATGGATGACAGCATCCCACGGCCGCGCAGCGCTCCAAGGCCGCTTGGTAGGAACAGGACCAGCGCCACCACCAACAGGCCGAGGAAGCCTGCGTGGAATTCGAGACTGTTGCGCCAGATCAGTTCCTCCAGTCCGAGGAAGACGAAGGCCCCGATCACCGGTCCGGCGATGGTACCGACACCACCGAGCAGGGCCATGATGATCGGCTTGACCGAGAGTGAGACATCATAGACGTCGGATGGATCGATATAGCTGACCCATGACGCATAGATCGCGCCGGCGATGCCGATGAACAGGCTGGACAAAGTAAAACCGATGACCTTGGCGCGCCGGGTATCGATGCCGATGACCTGCGCGGCGTCCTCGTTCTGGTCGATACAGCGAAGTGCGACACCCAGCCGTGCCCGATCAATCCAGATCGATGCAACAACCGCTGCCACCGCGACGACGCTCATCGCCACGAGAAACAACTGCGCCTGGCTGTTCGAACTACCGCCGAGCAACGGCACGTTCAGGCCCATGCCGCCACCGGTCAGCGACGTCCAGGAATTGGTTACCTCGCGAAGCACGTCAGCAACGACGAGGCTGCCGATCGCGAAATAGTGCCCGCGCAGATGCAGGATCGCGAACCCGAGCGCGGTCGCGAAGACGGCCGTGAACACACCGGCACCGATCCAGGCGGCAACTGCCGGCACACCCGCCGACGATGCAAGGCCGCCCGCATAGGCGCCAAGCCCGAAGAAGGCTGCTGTCGCGAATGACGGATAGCCGGAGAAACCACCGACGATGTTCCAGGCGACGGCCAGCGTCACATACATCGCGACCGTAGTGGCGAGGCGCAGCACATAGTTGTCGCCAAATGCCAACAACCCAATGAACAGCACCAGCCCGGCGGCGACCAAGAATATCCTCCAGCGCATCAGTTGAACCCCTTGCGGCCCAGCAGCCCGGTGGGCCTGACCACCAGCAACACCAGCAAAAGGAGGAAGGAGATCGTCAGCGCATTCTCAGGCCCGATGAACAGCGCGCCAAAACTCTCGATCACGCCCAGCGCAAAGCCGCCCGCAACGACGCCGGGGATGCTGCCAAGACCGCCGAGCACGCAGATCACGAACGCCTTGCCGAGATATCCGCCGGAGGACACCGGCGAGATCGGAAAGATGGCAGCGAGCAGCGCGCCGGCCGATCCCGCCATGAAGGTTCCGAGCGCGAACGCGATTGCATAGGTACGCTTGACGTCGATGCCCATCAGCGACGCGGCATCACGATCCATGCGCACCGCCACGATGGCGCGGCCGAGCTGGGTGAAACGCAGCAGCAGTCCCAAGGCGACGACGAGCACCAGCCCGACCGCTGTGGCATAGACGCGGTCGATGGGGAGGATGATGTCGCCGAACTCGAAAACACCAAGCGGCGGATTGAGATTGATCTTGCGGTAATCGGCCTTGAACCCGGCCAGCATGGCATTGTCGAGAAACAGGTTGAGTCCGAAGGTCAGCACCAGCGTCATCAGCACCGGTCGTCCCATCACCGGATTGATCGCGATGCGCTGGATGACATAGCCGAGCACGAAAATGATCGCTCCCGCCAGCGGCGCGAACAGGAACGGGCTGATGCCGAACGATTGATGGGCGAAGAAAGCCAGATATCCGCCGAGCACGATCAGCGACCCATGCAGGATGTTGATGATGTTGAGTACGCCCCAGACCAGCGAAAAGCCGGCGGCGATGCAGGCATAGAGCCCACCTAAAGCCAGTCCGTTGACCAGCACCTGTATCCAGAGCATGTCGATGCCTCAATGCAGAGGCCGTGGCAGAACGCACTGCCACGGCCTCGCAAGCGTCAGAAGATCAATTTCCCGGGGTCGCCCGGAAATCGCTGGTGGCGATGTCGGCGGGATAGACCACCTGCACCTTGCCCTGCTGGATCTGATAGACTGGCGGGATGTAGGAGTTGGCGATACCCGTCGGGCCGAACGAGATCAGTGCAAAGAAGGTCTTGAAGCCGCCCTTCGCGAGTTGCTCGCGGACAGCATTGCGATCCTTCGAGCCGGCGCGTTCGACGGCCAGCTGCAGAATGACACCGACCGCCGCGCCTGACGCCTGGGTGAAATCTGGCTCGGCACCATATTTGGTCTTGAATTGCGCAACGAAATTCTGCGTCGAGCCGAACACGTCTTCGCTCTTGTAATTCAGTATCGGATGAAACCAGCTCGCGGTCGTGACATTCTCCGACAGCGGGCCCACAGCATCGATCCACTCCTTGTAGGCCGGGCCATTGATCAGCGTGTAAGCCTGCCCGCCGACCTTCAGTTCTCCGGCCTGCTTGCGGGCCAGAATGAGGTCGTTGATGTAGCCGGTCACCACCACCCAATCGGGCTTGGCGGCACGTAACTGCGTCAACGCAGAAGAATGATCCAGCGTGCCGATCGGATATTTCTCGAAGAACACGACCTCGAAGCCGCGCTTCTTGGCGCTTTTCTCGAATTCATTGGCCAACGACAACGGATAGAGATCGTTGCGCGCCAGAATCGCGATACGCTTCACGTTCGGCAGCTTCGCCTTGATGAGATCCGCGATCGGTTCGCTCAGCGTGCTGTTGTCGGTATAGAGGCCGAACAGGTTCTTGTACCCCTGATCAAACACCTCGGCCGACGACGCACTCGATGCCAGCAGAGGTACGCCCGCTTTCTCGGCCACCGCGCTCACGGCCTTTGCCGCACCGGAGCCGAACGGTGAAAACAGGAAATCGACCTTGTCGTCGGTAATCAGCTTCTCGGCGAGCTGGACCGCCTTGGGCGTCGTCGACTGATAATCGTAATAGACCAGTTCGATCTTCAGCTTCTTCTCGCCCGCCTTGATGCCGCCGGCCGCGTTGACCTTCTCCTGCCAGAGCTCATAGCCCTGCTTCAGTTTTGCGCCTTCCGGAGCCAACGCACCCGTCAGCGGAAGCGGCGCGCCAATGCGCAGGGAATCTTGCGCGCTTGCGATGCCCGCCTGCAACACAATGGCCGCCGCGGCGGCCAGCAGCGAATGTCCCAACTTCATGATCATCTCCTTATGAGTTCCGCGGCATGTCTCCGAGCGCAAATGAGATGTCAATGTGCTGCGCGGAATAAGAAATTCCTACTTTCAACAACGACCGCGCCGCTTTCGATGATCTCACGCGAGATGGAATCTCAATGGATTTCGACTACAGTTGAGTAATCATAGCATGCACGCAATGCGCTCTCACCATTTTCGAATGCCGCCGATCAGGCATCGCGGCACGCCGGTATCCGGGCTTCACCGGCATCAACCGCGCGGCAACAGGCCGAGCCGGCGACCGCTCCAGAGCGTGACCGCCATGCCGGTGAACAGCGACGCGCCGAACACCCAGCCCGACAACGCACCGGCGGTGATGCCGGAGAACAGGGTGCCGACGGTGCAGCCGAGGCCGGTCATCGCGCCACATCCCAGCAAAACGCCACCCGTAAGACCGCGCAGGACGTGGTCGATCCGCGGACGTTGCGGCTTGAACTGCCCGGCCACCAGTGCCGCGGCCAGCGATGCGGCGACCAGTCCCAGCACGAACGCGCCGTTCGGCGACAGCAGCGCGTCGCGGACGACGGCAATACAGCCGCGCAGACTATCGAGGCCTTGCAGGCGCGTGGGTACAAGTTCCAATGCGCCTGCAAGCTGCCGTGCGCGGCTGCCGAGTTCGGCCGTGACCCCGAGTGGCGCGACGCGCAGATACGACATGGTCGCGAGCACACCGATGATGGCGCCGCCAATCCATGCCGGCCAGCGATCAACAAAGATCGCGGTCACCCGGTCGCGTGCGCGCGCATGCTCGGCCGGTTTCTGCGGAGTCGATCGCGTCACGGCATAGGCGATCAGGCCGAGCACTAGGCCCGCGACCAGAAGATGCCCGGCATAGCCAAGCGTCCGCGGCAGCCACACCACCGGCGCATCTGCAACGGCGGCAAGATAGACGGTGTTCCAGCTGACAAAGCCCAGCACGAAGCCGATAATTGTGCCGATGAGTGCGAATGGCGCTGTGGGCGATCCCTCGCTGAGCCGATAGAGATGCGCGCTGACGCAGGAACCGGAAATCGCCATACCCGCGCCGAACGCGATTCCGGCAGCCACGAGCGCGAAGCTGACAGGCCCGATGAACGCATCCGGCGGCAGCCGCCCGGTGCCGGCATCCGGCAACCATGCACCGAACACCAGCGTCGTGCCGATCAGGCCGACGGCGAGCGCCACGATGAGACCCAGCACGCCCTGCGGTGCGCGATCATCGAGCCATTCGCGAAACATGCAGAAGAAGCAGAACCTCGCGCGTTGCAGCACGATGCCGAACGCCGCGCCGAACAGCAGCGAGATGGCGAGTGCCGGACTGCCCTGCCCGTGCAGCACATAGGCGGAGACGCCGATTGCCAGCACGATAGCAAGAGCGACTGTGACGGAGACCTTGCGGTCTGCAAACGCAGCAGGCGCCGGGTCGATACCCGGCGCCTGTTCGTCACGACGTGAAGACCCTGTGAGGGTTTCCACGGATGTGCCGTCGGTCACTTGCCGCTCCAGACCGTACCCGCAAGGTTGACTACGGGGACGCCGACCGAATTGCCATATTCGGTCCACGAGCCGTCATAGTTCTTGACGTCATAGCCAAGGATCTTCGAGAGCAGGAACCAGGTGTGGCTCGATCGCTCGCCGATCCGGCAATAGACGATGATCGGCTTCGATCCGTCGATGCCAGCGGAGGCATACAGCTTTTTCAGCTCATCGGCGGATTTGAAGGTGCCGTCTTCGCTGACCGCGCGGCCCCATGGCACGTTAAGCGCGCCGGGGACGTGGCCGGCCCGCACCGTCAATTCCTGCGAACCGGGCGGCGCAAAGATCTTGCCGGAATACTCATCGGCAGAGCGGATATCGACAATTGCAGCATTCTTGCTGTCGGATGCCGCGCGAATATCGGCCAGGCGCGCACGCAGCTTCTGGTTCGGCTCGGAGACCGTCAGCTTGCCCGGCTGTACCGATGCATTGCGCGTATCCAGCGGACGCTTGTCGGCTTCCCACTTCTTGCGGCCGCCATCGAGCAGCTTGACGTTCTTGACGCCATAGACATCGAACACCCAGGCACCCCAGGCCGCGAACCAGTTGTTGTTGTCACCGTAGAGAACGACGGTGGTGTCCTGATCGACGCCCAGCTTGCGCGTCAGTTCCTGGAACTTCTCCTTTGAGGCGATGTCACGGGTCACCGTATCGACGAGGTCCGTGTGCCACACCACATTCTGGGCGCCGGGGATATGGCCGCGCTCATAGATGCCCGGCTCGACGCTAACTTCGACGACGCGAACCTTCGGATCGTTCAGATTCTTCTCGAGCCATTCACCGTTGACCAGCGGGCTGCTGCCTTGCGCGAATGACGCTGTCGCCAGTGCGACGGCGCCAAGGCCCACGGCCAGCGTGGTTGCGATAATCGATTTCAGTTTCACAATCATTCTCCATCAATGGGCAGAGCACAGGGCTGAATATCAGTTGCCGAACGTCGCCCCCGGCCGACAAATTTCCCGAATGCATCTCCTCACTGCACCAGCAGCGCGTCAATTGACCGTCTGACGCAGCCAAAAATGGCCTTCTCGCAAATGTCGGAATCGCCGAATGGATCGAATGTGCGAGCTCATTCACCCGGAATGTCCTTCCAGTCGTGGCAACCTGTCGCAGGTCGCTGCAAGCGGTGACAGCGCGGACGGTTCTTCGCTACGCTCGCAATCACGCGTACGGCGATGGAACGGTCAGAACTACTTATCGTCGGGGGTCTTATCGACGCCATGCCACACGCGCTGGTGATCGGCATGGGTCTGCAGATAGGCACCGTCCTTGTAGTGCGTATCGTAGAATCCAAGGTCGATATGGTGCGCCTGGGTATAGGCCGCGACGCCGACACTCGGCTGGGTACCGGGGAATTTTCCGTAGGTATCGTAGATGTCCTGCGCCAGCGTTCCGAGATAGCGTACGAAGGCGGGACTATAGGCATCGGTCCGGGACTTGACGCCGCCATTGTCGAGATAGGGACCCGGGCGCTGCGGATTGTGGTTGCCGCGCGGGCCGAATTTACGCTCGGCAAAGCGCTGTGCTGCCACATGCATGTCCGGCACATAAGGCGGGATCAGCGGCTCAAAGAAACCATCGAGGCCGATCGGGTTGGGCTGCACCCAGCCGTCGCGGCGATCGAAACGGAAGCCGTAACCATCGATACCCTTGGGCGCGAAAGCGCCGAGGATCGCTTGCGTGTTGATGCCTGAAAACAACCAGCCGCCGAGTCCCATTGCCTGCATCACGAGGTGGACGTTGTACGCGGCAATGGACAATTCGGCCGTCGTGCTGGTTCTGGAATTGCCCTCGATCACAGACAACGGCACCGAACGGTCGCGCCGCAATATGCCCGCGTCGATCAGGTCGGCGGGGTTACCGAGCACCCGGCCGGATTTCGGATCGGTCACAACCGCACCCTCGCCGGTTCGAATCCAGAGTTGGTTGAACGTGGATTCCACCTGATCGCTGATCGGAATGATCAGCGTGCTGCCGGGCTTGTTGGCAACCCATCGGTTATGTGAGGCGACATACGGATATTCCGGCGGAAACTCGATGCGACGATCGCTGAGCTTGATGATATGCGGCCGCAGCCATTCGGCTAGGCGTGCCAGATCATCGACGCCGGCATATTCTTGGATGGCGGACGCATCGAGGTCGCGAAACCGGGTGATATAGGCGCCGCTGTCGTCGTTGATGAGGATCTCGGAGCCGTGCGTGGCCGCGCCGCTGGGAAAGGTGCGTCCGATCGGCCTCACAGTGTAATTACAGCCTGTATCGGGCTCACCCACCTCGGTATGGGGAATACCCAGATTCCAGCCGCTGATGCCGACGCCTACGGCGATCAGCACGGCGCGCTCGATTTCGCTCAACGGCTGCGGCGGCAGCTTCGATGTATAGGCAAGAGGCCCGTCCGGAATCGACATGCCGACGCCGAAACGGCGGGAGCGTCGTCCGAACAGCGCATCGAGCAGCGGAAAATTCGCCAGACCATTCAAGGCGGCGGAACGGTCTGGCGATGTCATGTGAAACTCAGATCAGGCAGCGATGGCGGATTTCGAGAATGCCGCACGCGTGATGGCGCTGAGCTTCTCGTTGGCTTCGAAATAGGTGATGGAGATGTTGGTTCCACCACCAGCAGCCAGTCGCTCGCGCAGATTGCCCTCGCCCCACGCCTTGGCGCTGTCGAGGTCGTCGAACAGATAGATGCCGCCACGCAGCTTTTCGGTCGTGTTCGAAATCCAGACCTTCCACTGCAGGCCAGCCACGTTTTTGGCAATGTTCTCGGCCGACTCGATGCGCGCGGCGTCGGATTGCTGATCCTGCTGAGCGCTGGGCGTGTAGTTCACCTGAAGAATGATGGCCATGTCGATGATCTCCATGTTGAGAGGCAACGGAGGAATGAGATCACAACCGGCGTAGACAATGCACTCATATTGCTCGCATGCTCGGCAATATTGTTCGATGGATCGCGTATCACTTGAAGTTTTCGCCTCTTCGCCATTTGTGAGATAGAGCGGATTTAGGTGCGAAAAACTCATCCACGAACTTCGCCCGAGCGGCGCACTTATTCTCCGCCGGCCGCTTTGATCTCCGTCAGCGGGTTGCGCGCTACACTTCGTCTCTCACACGCATCAACAAACCAATATCCGTCTCGTTATTTCGGGATAGCGCTCGCCTAGACTTCGAGCGCCATCAACGAGGAGCGAGCAATATGATCAAGCCATTACTACGGATCGCACGAGCAGCGGGTCTTCTGGCTGCCCTGACCGGCGCGGCATCCGCGGATCAGCCACTCAAGATCGCGACGAGCGCCGGACCGGTCGGCCAGTTGGTCTCCTTCGCCGCATCGCTGGCCAAGGATAAGGGCCTTGACGTCAAGGTGGTGGAACTGACCGACTGGATTGTCATCAACGAGTCCGTCCAGAGCGGCGATACCGACGCGAACCTGTTTCAGCACAGCACCTATCTTGCGATTCAGAACAAGCAGCGCGGCTTCACGCTGGCTCAGGTCGATAAGGTCGGCGTCATCGCCCCGGTCGGCCTGTTCTCGAAAAAAGTGAAGAGCCTGAGCGAGATCAAGTCCGGCGACAGCGTTGCCATTCCCAATGAGCCGTTGAACGGCGCGCGTGGCCTGATCCTGCTCGAGCGCGCCGGCCTGCTCAAACTCGCGCCGGGCAAGGGCTTTGCGGTCAGCAAGTTCGATATCGTTGAGAATCCAAAAAATCTGAAAATCGTCGAACTGGACCCGGCACAGACCTACCGGTCATTGGACGATGTCACGCTCGGGCTGGTCAACATCACCTATCTGATCCCTGCTGGCGGCGATCCGAAGTCCGCGCTCATCATCGACAAGACCATCGATGACGGGCTGGTGCTGCGCTTCACGGCGCGAACGGACAAGAAGGACGATCCACGGTTGGCCGCCTTCATCAAAGTCTTCAGGTCGCCGGAGGTCAAGCGCTATATCGAGGAGAAATTGCCAGCCTTTGTTCCGGCCGGTTTCGACAGCTAGTGTTGATCCCGCGAGGCGCAACGTTTAAGTCCGCGCCTCGCTTGCCTCCCAACCAGGAATCCCATGACCACCCGCCGACCGCTTCGCTTCAATGCCTTCAACATGACCGCGCCGAGCCATAACTGGGCCGGGCTCTGGTCTCATCCGCGCGATGCATCCATCGATTACAACAATCTGGATTACTGGATCGACTACGCGCGGATCGCCGAACGCGGGTTGTTCGACGGCATCTTTCTGGCTGACGTGTTCGGTGTCTATGACGTGTTCGGTGATAGTCCAGACACAGCCGTGTCGCACGGCGTGCAATTGCCGAATGCGGACCCCACGCTTCTGGTCTCGGCCATGGCGCTGGTCACCAAGCACCTCGGCTTCGGCATCACGTCCAATATGTCGCTGGAGCATCCCTACCAATTCGCGCGGCGATTTTCGACGCTAGACCACCTGACCCGCGGCCGGATCGGCTGGAATATCGTCACCGGCTATCTCGACAGCGGGGCGCGCGGCATGGGCTTTGCGGCCGGTCGTGCCCATGACGACCGTTATGATGTCGCCGAAGACTTCCTCACGGCGGCCTACAAATTATGGGAGGGCAGCTGGGAGCAGGACGCCGTGCGTCGCGATCGTGCCACCGGCACGTTCACCGATCCAACGAAGGTTCACACCATCCGCCACGACGGTCCGCATTACCGCGTCGATGGCATTCACCTCTCCGAGCCCTCCCCGCAACGCACGCCATTGCTGTATCAGGCTGGCGCCTCGAAGCGCGGGCGCGCCTTCGCCGCCAAGCATGCTGAAGCTATCTTCCTGAACGGCCAGACCAAGCCGATCCTCGCCAAGGCCGTGCGCGACATCCGGACGGCCACAAAAGACTTTGGCCGCGATCCCTACGACATCCGGCTGTTCGCCGGTCTGACCGTGATCGTTGCGCCAACCCGCGCGGAGGCGAACGATCTTCATGCGGAATACAGCCGCTATGTCGACCAGCAAGGGCAGCTCGCGCTGCTCTCGGGCTGGACCGGCATCGATTTCTCGACCTACAGCCCGGATCAGGCGCTGCAATATGTCAAGAGCAACGCGATCCAATCGATGGTCGAGAACCTCACGCTGCGCAGCGAAACGCCGCTGCGCGTCGGCGATCTCGCCAGCCTGAGCGCGATCGGTGCGCGAGCCCCCTTCGTCGTTGGCTCGCCGCAGGACGTCGCGGACGAGCTCGCCGACTGGGCCGAGCAGACCGATATCGATGGCTTCAATCTCGTCCGTCTGGTGGCTCCGGAATCGCTCGAGGCATTCGTCGATCTCGTGATGCCGGAGTTGCAGTCACGCGGGCTGTACAAGACCGAATACGGCGCGGGGACGTTACGCGAGAAGCTGTTTCCGGGTCGAGGCGCCCTGCTTCACGGCACGCACCCCGGCGCGCAGTTTCGCCGCTGAGGGCCAGCAGGCCTGTCGCACCTGAACAAATTGTCGCGAAGCCGCCACGCTGGCGTGGCGGCTCCAGACCTCCATCACCACGACGGCAGATAAGCGCCCTTGAATCGCGTCAGGATGAACTGTTTCACCGGTTCTGAGTGATAGGCATCGACCAGCTTCGCCACCCATGGCTTGCCTTTGTCCTCTTCCCGCACGGCGATAATATTGACCCACGGACTTTCCAGCGGCTCCTTGATCAGGCTGTCGCGCACGGGATCGAGGCCAGCCTGGACGGCATAGTTGTTGTTGATCGCCGCCACATCGACATCTGCCAGCGACCGCGACAGCTGCGCAGCATCGAGCTCGACAAATTTCAGCTTTTTGGGATTCTCCGCGATATCGACGATCCCCGCGGTGACGCTGGTGGGGTCTCGCAACTTGATCACGCCATTCGCTGCCAAAATCTGCAGCGAACGCGCGCCATTGGTCGGGTCGTTGGGAATCGCAACCGTCGCACCATTTGGGACATCGGCAACGCTCTTGTACTTCTTCGCGTAGAAGCCCATCGGAGAAACCGTGGTGTAGGCAACCTTCACGAGCTTCCAGCCGGTCTTGGAGATCTGGTTCTTCAGATAAGGCTCGTGCTGAAACGAATTGGCCTCAAGATCCTTGTTGGCCAGGGCCTGGTTCGGAAACACATAATCCGTGAATTCAACGACCTTGATGTCGAGCCCGCGCTCCGCGGCCACCTTCTTGACGGCGTCGAGCACTTCCGCATGTGGGCCAGCCGTGACACCCACGCGAATGGTCGTTGGCTCTTGTGCATTTGCGACAGGTAGACCTGCTGCAATAGTGGCGAACAGGAATGCGGCCACCCCGCCGGTGCGAGCGACCATGGCCAGCCGCAATACGTGAGCCGATTTCATTGACGAGTCCCTTATGTAAGTGTGCGAGATGACGATGACGGCGGCGGGCAACTTTCGCTGCGCCGCCACGCCAATGATTATGAATTTCTCCCGAGCTGACGGAATTCTTTTGTTAGCCCGGTTTGGAAGAGACTTTGCTGCGATCAAGGGAAGAGGCAGCACAAACACGGTGGCAGGCAACCGCCCAGCGCCAGGATCGCACTAACAGCACCGACGGTGGCGCGCCCGCGCATTCAAGCGAAATGACACGCCGCTACGTGGCTGTCTGCCACGGTGCGAAGGACTGGACTTTCCACAGCACATAACTCTTCTGCGCGCGGACACCTGGTATGGAAGTGGCATCCTTCTGGCGGATTATAGGCACTCGGCAGATCGCCCTGCACCATATGCCGCCGCCGACCGAGACCGCCGGTATCGATGCGCGGGATCGAGTCAAACAGCGCTCGCGTGTAGGGATGCGCGGGGCTTGACCACAATTTCTCCCGGGTCGATGTCTCCACGATACGCCCGAGATACATCACCGCGACGCGATCACTGACATATTCAACCACGGACAGGTCGTGGCTGATGAAGAGATACGCCACGCCGAGTTTGGACTGCAGATCGACCAGCAGGTTCAGGATCTGAGCCTGCACGGACACATCGAGCGCAGACACCGGTTCATCCAGGATGATTAGTCGTGGATCAAGCGCCAGCGCGCGGGCAATGCCGATCCGTTGCCGCTGTCCACCCGAGAACTGATGCGGATAACGGTCGGCGGAATCCGCGGAAAGTCCCACTTTTGAAAGCAGATCGGCGATCCGGTCACGGCGCTGCCGCCGATCGCCGATGCCATGAATCCTGAGCGGTTCACCGATCAGCATTCCGACAGTACAATGCGGATCGAGCGAGGCCAGCGGATCCTGGAATACGACCTGGATATCGCGTCTATAGGGCCGCATGCCGCTCCGTGTCAGGCGCGTCAGATCGACGCCGCCCAGCCGAACGCTGCCGCTTTGCGGCTCGACCAGCCGCGCAATCGCCCGGCCGAGCGTGGATTTCCCACAGCCGGATTCACCGACGAGACCAAGCGTTTCACCGGGCTTGATCGACAACGAGACGCCGTCAACCGCCTGCACGGTTCCGCGCGAAGAAGCAAAGCGCACGACGAGATCGTTCACCGTGAGCAGTGGCTCAATATGCGTCGCAACGAGCGGCTGCGTGTTCTGATGCACGGGCTTCCTCAATTCTCAGACAGGCTACGGCGCCATCTGCGCCAACGGGTATCAGCGGCGGCCGCGCGATCCGGCAGGCGTCGACCACAAACGAGCATCGCGCGGCAAAGCCGCATCCATGCGGCATCTCGGCCAGCGAAGGCACCATGCCCGGGATTTCGCTCAGTCGGGTACGAAGGCCGTTGACGTGATGGCGCCCCGGCCGCGCTGCGATCAATCCGCGCGTATAGGGATGCAGCGGCGACTTCAGAAGATCACGGGTAGTGCGCTCCTCGACCTTGCGGCCCGCATACATCACCAGCACGCGATCGGAATATTCCGAGACAACACCGAGATCGTGCGTGATCAACAGAATGGCGGCGCCGGACTCGCGTTTGATCTGATCCAGCAACTCCAGGATCTGCGATTGAATGGTGACGTCGAGCGCCGTGGTCGGCTCGTCGGCCACCAGCAGCGCCGGATTGCAGGCGAGAGCGATGGCGATCATGACCCGCTGTCGCATGCCGCCGGAGAGATGATGCGGATAATCGTTCACGCGGCGACGTGGATCGGAAATCCGTACCCGATCAAGCAATGAGACTGTGCGACCCCAGGCCTTCTGGTGCGAAATGTCCTCATGTGCCGTGATGGCCTCGATGATCTGCTCGCCGATGGTCAGCACCGGATTGAGCGCCGTCATCGGTTCCTGGAAGATCATCGCGATCCGGTTGCCACGCAGCCGGCGCAGCGCCTCGCCTTCAAGGCCAAGAATGTCGCGCCCCTGCAGCTTCACAGAGCGGCCCTCGATGCGGCCGGGCGCCGCCACGAGGCCGAGCAAGGCAAGAGCGGTGAGCGACTTTCCGCAGCCGGATTCGCCCACGATGGCCAGCGTCTCTCCCGCAGAGATGTCGAAGCTGAGACTGTCCACGGCGGTCAGCGCGCCGCCCTTGCGGTCGAACCTGACATTCAGCCCATCGACCGACAGCACTGGCTCGCCCATCACCGACGCTCCTGTTTCGGGTCGACGGCGTCATTGAGGCCATCCCCCAGCAGATTGAGCGCGAGCACCGCAACGACGATCGCCACCCCCGGCAGTGTTGCGATGTACCAATCCGACCGCAGCACTTCGCGCCCGGCGCCGACCATGCCACCCCAACTCACCACGTTCGGATCGCCGAGACCGAGAAACGCCAGACTGGATTCGGTCAGGATGGCCGTCGCGACCATGACCGATGCCGAGACGATGATCGGCGCCAGCGTGTTGGGCAGCAGATGGCGGAAGATAATGCGCATGTCGGACGCACCGAGCGCGATCTCCGCCTGCACCATGTCGCCGTGACGCAGTTTAAGGAATTCGGCGCGCACCAGCCGTGCCAGGCTCGGCCACGCTGTGACGCCGATCGCTCCGACGATGGTCGCGATGGAGGGCTGCAGGATGGCGACGATGGTCAGCGCGAACAGAAACGGCGGAATCGTCTGGAAGAACTCCGTCAGCCGCATCAGCGACGCATCGATCTTGCCGCCGTAATATCCTGCGAAGGCGCCGACACCGACCCCAATCACCAGTGACATGGCGGTCGCCACCGCGCCGATCAGAAGCGAGATGCGCGCACCGTGAAATATCCCCGACGCCAGATCGCGCCCCAGCATATCGGTGCCGAGCGGAAAGCTGGGATCCTGGCCGGGACGCAGGAATGGCTGACCGGCAAAATCCAGGGGATCGCCAGGGAAAATCTGATGGGCAAGCAGTGCCATGGCCACGACGAACCCAAGCAACAATACGCCCACAACCGCCGACGGCTGTCTTGCCGTCCGGAAGAACGCGTTATCCTGCGCGATGCGCGCCGGCGGGATATGCGCAACGATATCGACGAGGGCCATGGTCAGCTGAGCTCGATGCGCGGGTCGAGCACAGTGTACAGGAAGTCGATCGCCGCATGGCCAAGACCACCACGACCGAACTGCACAGCAGTATGCCGAGAAGCAGGTTGAGGTCGCGCTGAAACAGCGCTTCGAAAGCGAGCCGACCCAGCCCGGGCCACGAAAACACGGTTTCAACCAGCACAGCGCCGCCGAGCACGGCCCCGACCTGCACGCCGAGCATGGTGAGAACAGGCAGCAACGCGTTTCGTACAACATGACGATAGGCGATCCGCCCCGGACGAAGGCCCTTGGCGACGGCAGTCCTGACAAAGTCCTGCCGCTGCACGTCAATCATCGCCGCGCGCATCAACCGCGTATAAACGGCCAGAAAGAACAGCCCAAGCGTGGTTGCAGGAAGTACCAGATGTGCCGCGACATCTTTCAGATAGGCCAGGCCGATATAGCCACGCTCGATGCTGGTCATGCCGCCGACCGGTAGCCAGTCAAGCCACACCGAGAAGACCACGATCAGCATGATCCCGGTCCAGAACACGGGCGTCGCATAGAACAACAGCGCAATGGTGGAGATCACGGTATCGGTCGCCCTGCCCGCGCGGCGCGCGGCGGCGATCCCCAGCGCCGAACCGACCAGCAATGCGAACGTGATCGACGTACCCATCAGCAACAGCGTTGCCGGGAGCCGCTGGGCGATCAGTTCGAGCACAGGCAAGCCCTGACGGAACGAGAAGCCGAGATTGAGCGACAGAAGGTTGCGCAAATATAGGGCGAATTGCACCGGCAGCGGTTGATCGAGCCCGAACTGCTTGCGCAGCGCGGCCAGATATTCCGGCGTTGCCGAGCCAGCCTCACCTGCCAGCACTTGTGCTGCATCACCCGGCGCTAGCCGCAGCAGGAAGAAATTGGTGATGGCAATGCCCAGCACCACGATCACGAGTTGCAGGGCTCGCCGCCCGAGAAATCTGGCCGATACAGGGATCATGCGCGAGCGTTCAATTCTGCGCCGGCGCCTGATCGAACCATGCATTCTTCAGCGAGCCATAGGACTGGTCCGCCTGCAGGACGACGTCCTTCAGGGCGGAAGAGTGCAATGTGAAGAAGCGCAGTTCGAGCAGTGGCAAAGTCGGCAGATCGCGTTGAACAATCTGCTGGAAACGATTGAAATCTTCAGTACGCTTTTTCGGATTGCCTTCGACCGCAGCGGCCTGGATCAGACCATCGACCTCGGCATTGCGGTAGCCCGACCCGTTCGTCCACGGCGTCTTGCTGCCAAGCCAGCCCGACCAGTATTCACGAACGACGCCAATTTGCGGATCGGGGAAAGCGCCGTTGTAGGAGCTCGAAATGTCGAAGTCGCGGTCGGCATAGACGCGTTTAATGAAAGCTGCGGTGTCCTGGGCGCGGATGTTGATCTCGATACCCACACGCTTCAGCGCCTGCTTCAGATATTCGCCGGTTCGCTTATAGTCGTCACCGTAAGGCAGGAAGTCATGATTAAGCGTGAACCGCACCCCATCAGGCCCGCGCTTGAAGCCGGCTTCGTCGAGCAAGGCTTCGGCCTTTTTCAGGTCGAACGGATATTTAGGCACGCTGGCATCGTGGAATGCCGTCAGTGCCGTCGGAATCGGGCTGACAGCAGGCTTGCCGTAGCCATACCAGACGACCTTGCCCAGCGCTTCCTTGTCCAGAGCAAATGCGATGGCCTGACGGACGCGGACATCCTTGAGATACTGGTTCTCGACATTGAAATCGAGATACAGCACGGGCGACAGCCAGTCATAGCCGCGTGTATCGACCTTTAGCGACGGCAGCTTGGCAAGGCGCTCGACCTCGCGGAACGACACCGGATTGAATGTCGCATATTGCACCTCACCCTTCTCGATCGCCGCTGCGCGCGCCGCCGCGTCGGGAATGATCCTGAAGATGACTTTGTCGAGATAGGGTTTTGCGGGCTCCCAGTAATCCGGATTGCGTTCCAGCAGAATGTATTCGCCCTTCTTCCACTCCTTGAAGACGAATGCCCCCGTGCCGACCGGCTTGTTGTTGTACGCATTGTTCAGGATGTCGGTACCTTCATAAAGATGCTTCGGCAGAATCGGCGCACCGACGGCGTTGAGCACGCTCAGAATTGGCAGCGACGGCTTCGACAAATGAAGGATGATCGTATTATCGTCAGGCGTATCGACCGTAGCGACGTTCTCGAATATCGCCTTGTTGCGCGGATGGATGGTCTTCCAGACATTCTCCAGGCTCCATTTCACGTCCGCGGACGAGAACGGTTTGCCATCATGCCACTTGACGCCCTTGCGCAGGTTGAAACTGATGGTGAGGCCATCCTCCGCAACTTTCCACTCCGTCGCGAGCGATGGCTGCGGCTTCAGCGCCGGGTCGTAATAGACCAGGCCATCGAAGATATTTCCCGCAACGATCTGCGTCGGCGTTGCCGTATTGAATGCTGGCGTCAGGGTGACCGGCTCCGGCTGCACGATGGCCGTCAGCGCTCCACCGCGCTTCGGACCGCCGGCTGCGCATGCCGGCGTCGCCGGCATGACCGCCACGGCAGCCAGCAGGACCGATAGTCGTGCGACCAATGATGTTTGGAAAGAGATTGCCCGAAAAAATTTCATGATGATTGCCCCAGCTCAATTCTGCTTCGGAACGTCAAACCAGAAATCGCGGAAGCTGCCATAAACCTGATCGCCGCGAATGGCCGAGGTCTTGAGATTCGCCGCCTGAACGGTGAAGAACTTTAGCTCGACCAGCGGCAGCGTCGGCAGGTCGGTCAGAACGATCTTCTGAAAGTCCTTGAACAGCGCGATGCGTTTCTCGGCGCTGGCCTCGCCCTGGACCTTCGAGATGATGTCATCGACCTCGGCATTCTTGTAGCCGGAGCCATTAGTCCAAGGGATGTTCTTGCCGACGGATGCCGACCAGTAAGCGCGGGTCACGCCGATCTGCGGATCGGAAAACGCTGCAAACCATGCGATCGAAAGATCGAAGTCACGGTCGCCATAGACCCGCTTGGTAAATGCCGCGGTATCCTGCGTCCTGATCGTGACGTCGACGCCGACACGCTTCAACGCCTGTTTGATGTATTCCGCGGTCCGCTTGAAATCGTCGCCATAGGGTATGTAGTCGATGAACAGGGAGAAGCGGGTGCCGTCCGCGTTGCGCTTGAATCCGGCCTCATCCAATAGCGCATCCGCCGATTTGACGTCGAACGCATCCTTGTCGGCGCTCGCGTCGTGAAACGCCGCAAGCGTTGAAGGAACGGGGCTGGTCGCGGGCTTGGCAAAGCCGTACCAGACCACGTTGGAAATCGCCTTGCGATCGGTTGCACGTGCCAACGCATGTCGAACGCGTGCATCCTTCAGCGGTCCACGTTCGACATTGAAATCGAGAAACAGGAACGGCGACAGCCATTCATAGCCGCTGGTTTCAATCTTGAGGCCGGGCAGCTTGCCGAGCCGTTCGGCGTCCTTGAGCGGCACCGGGCTGAGCGAGCCATACTGGATTTCGCCCTTCTCGAAGCCAGCCGATCGGGCCGCCGCATCCGGAACGACCTTGTAGATCACTTTGTCGAGATACGGCTTTCCCTTGGCCCAGTAATTCGGATTCCGTTCCAGCACGATGTACTCACCGCGCTTCCATTCCTTGAACACGAACGGCCCCGTGCCGACCGGCTTGTTGTTGTTCGGATTGTTGAGAATATCGGTGCCATCGTAAAGATGCTTCGGCAGCACTTGGGCGCCGTTGCTGTTCAGTGAACTGAGGATCGCGGGGGAAGGTTCGCTCAGCCTCAAGACGACGGTGTTGTCGTCGGGGGTATCGACCTGCTTCACCTTGGCGAAGGTCGCCTGATTGCGCGGATGGATCGTCTTCCAGACATTTTCCAAGGTCCACTTCACATCCGCCGACGTGAACGGCTTGCCGTCATGCCAGAGCACGCCCTTGCGCAGGCGAAGGGTGAGCGACAATCCATTCGCCGCAGTCTCCCAGCTCTCCGCCAGCGCCGGCTGAGGGTTTAGGCTGGTGTCGTAGTCGACAAGTCCATCAAAAATATTGCCGCTGACCGTTCCGGTCGGCGCGGCGGTGTTGATGGCGGCCGTGAGGATGACCGGCTCGGGTTGAATGATCGCCGTTAGCGTTCCGCCGGGCTGCGGCGTTTGAGCAAAGCTCACTGCTGGCATCGCCGCACCAACTGCGAAAAACAGACCGACTACTGCGCGACATGATCTATCGGCGATCAAGCGAGGGAGAGCCATCCAACGACGATCATTCTGTGGCGTAGCGGCAACCATTCTTCCCCCTGCTTGATATCGATCTGCAATGTATTGCCTGACGAACGGCGTTTTCTTTGACATCGCGATATATCGACGCCACCGCGATCAATCGTCAATTTCGAATTGCACACGATACCAAGGACAATCGCGCCGCCAACACGGCCGATAGCAGAAGCTTTCTCTTTCACAAGCAGGAACGCCTTTTGGCAGGTCAACATGCGCCGCGATCCACGGCCGCCGACGATGTACCAGCCGTCGCCGAAATCTTCGGCTTCGCACCTTGGGAATACCATTGCCCCGCGTTTGAGATTGCTCAGCGCAGGCTTTTCTTCATCGAACTTGCGTCGAGGAGAATGATTGAACTCTCGATCGTCAATCTTTGGACTTCAAAAATCTTGTTCTCTGACCGAGAGTCGATGCTTGTCGTTACACAAAGGAGCGACTGAAGGCGCGGAGAAAAACGACGGCCTGAAAATATTGGGAGCAGCTGCTTGAGCATCGACAATGACAATATTCGAACCCAGCGGCGGCGCGGCCCGACTTCGGCCATCACGTTCAGTATGCGACAAATAGGCTATCGCGAATGGACGGCTGTGGAGAAACACAAGCTAAAGGGATTGGCCGAGCGAGGCTTGTCCGTTCAGAAGATTGCCAGATCGCTCAAGCGGTCCGTTTGCATTACCCAAGCGATGGCATCGAAATTGGGTATCCGCTTCGGGGATGAATTGGAACTGCGATCAAGTTAGGCATATGCGTTCCAGGATTCATCCATATGATTACCATTTCTCCGACAGCCTCAAAGAGGCCATGCGCATCAATGTTGGCCACGATGAAATTGCGCCCGCGATGTGATTGGACGTCAGTCCGGCAACGCAGGTTGCGCAAACAACCATCCCGGGCGTGCAATTCGTGGAAGGCGCGCAGGGCGATCTCGCACCGTGTTGCCAAAGACCCAGTTACATGAATCGGCATTGCCACTGAAGCGCAGCGCTTTTACTTACTTTCCGAAGCGAAACGACAGAGAACAGAACAATGGCTGTCTATCTGGATCATACCGGCCGCCCCCTTCAGCAGAAGCTGACGAAATCGGACGGTATTCGTTTTCATTATATCCGCGGTGGCAAGGGACCTACCGTCGTTTTGATCGCCGGCTTTCCGCAAAGCGTCTACGCATGGCGGCGCGTCATTCCTCTGCTCACCGATGCCTATGACGTGATCGCGCTCGACCTTCCGGGCCAGGGCGATAGCGACAAGCCGCTGGATGGCTACGACACAGCGACAGCGGCGAAACGAATCAACAGCTTCCTCAAGACCATAGGTGTTGGACGCCATTATTTCGTCGGGCACGATATCGGATCCTGGATCGGATATCCTTATGCGCACGAATTTGCGAGCGAACTGGACGGCGTCGTGTATCTCGACGCCAATATTCCCGGCGTCACGTTGAAGCCTTCCATCGATGTCGCTGATCCGGACTACTGGAAGAGCTGGCACTTTCTCTTTAACATGGTCGACGATCTGCCCGAGGCGCTCTTGCGGGACCGCGAGCGTATTCTCATCGAATGGTTCTTCAACAAGAAGACCGCAAACGCGATCGCAACCTTCTCGAAGGATGACATCGACGAATATGTTCGCGTCTATAGCTCGTTGGGTGGCCTGCGCGGAATGCTGGGTTATTATCGCGCCGTCATCCGCGACATGGATTACAATCGCGGCTTGTTTCAAAAGAAAATAGCTGTGCCTGTGCTGGCGCTGGGAGGCGATGCCGGTAGTGCACCGGGAATTTTCGAAGCTATGCGACCCTTGGCTGAAAATATTCGAGGCGGCGTCATCCGGGATAGTGGTCACTATATCCCCGAGGAACAGCCCGCAGCTCTTGTCGCCGAGCTGAGGGCATTTTTCGAAATTACATCCGCTTCATGAGCGTGAGGCTCCAGCCAAGCTGCGCAGATCCCGAACGGTGACATGCCCGGCCAGCTCCGGTATTCGCTCTGATTTCGAGCGTGCTGTTCCTCGGCGACCGTGTAGCCCCCAAATTGATAGTCGGTGGACCGCTTGCGATCTCTGGTGTCGCCATTACACAAACAAGACCGCGCGCTCAATCAATCTAAACCCGTGTTGGTGTTGGCGGCATCGTGCTCGGACACCAAGGAGTTCAGATCTGCGCGCGAAGACGTTCGATATGTTCAGTCGAAGGCCGTCAAAGCTTTTTCTGCCAGGCGGCGTCACGATCCTTCGTCCAGGCCGAGGTGACGCCGTCATCATCAGCGACGCGATCTACCGGCAGACGGGGCAGAACCAGTTCAGAAAATCGGTACGCCTCTTCCAGCAGCGGCATCCCGGAGACGATCAGCACCTCGATGCCAGCGTCGCGATAATCCTGAATGCGTTTGACGACCTGGTCGGCGCTGCCGATCAGCGCGGTGCCCGGCCCGTGCCTGACGAGGCCTATGCCGGCCCAGAGATTAGGTTCGATTTCCAGTTCACGTAGATCCTTTGGCTTACGTCCACCGTGCAGCGCCGACATCCGCTGTTGGCCCACCGAGTCGATATTCGCGACGTAGGCCTGCGCGCCGGCGATCGCGGCATCGTCCATGTGGTCGTACAGATCCTGCGCGGCAGCCCACGCCTCCGCCTCGGTCTCACGCACAATGACGTAGAGCCGGATACCGAAACTGATCTTGTCGGCGCGGCCGTGGCGCGCAGCGAGATGTTTTACTTCGCGGATCTTGGTCTCGGCCTGCGAGGGCGTTTCGCCCCACGACAGATAGGTGTCGATATGTTTGGCCGCGACTTCATGCGCCGCCGGCGACGAGCCGCCGAACCACAGTGGCACGCGGCGCTGATACGGCGGTAGCGGTAGCCCGGCATCGACTACATGGATGTGGCGGCCCTTGAAATTGACGGTCTCGCCGCGCAGCAGCCCGGTCAGCACCGTCAGATATTCGTCGGTGTAGGCATAGCGTTCGTCATGACTGAGGTGCACGCCGTTCTGCGCCATCAGTTTGGCATCGCCATTAACGATGTTGACGCGAAGCCGACCTTTCGAGAACTGATCGAAGGTCGTGATCATTTTGGCTAGCAGTGTCGGCGACAGCAGCGGCGGATGCGCCGCGACCAGATGCTGGAAGTTGTCGGTGAAGGGGATCAGCGAGGCGCCCTGCACCCAGGCGTCGTGCGAGCCTGTCGCCAACAGCGCGCCGGTGAAGCCGAGATGGTCGACCGCGCGCGCCAGTTGCTGGAAATACGGGTAGCTGAGTTTTCGCGCGCCGTCCGCCCGCCAGGGATAGCGACCATCGGGGCCGGTCAAATACCAAAGAACTTCCATGATGAACCTCGTTGTTTGCAGATGGGCCGGTCAGGCAATCGCGAAGTGGCGGGAATCGACGGTATCGGTGACATCAATCGCGCGCGGGATCAGGCCGAAGCGGGTGAATATGTCGGCGTGCTGCTGCTGCTCGTGCAGGAACGCATCGTCCGGCGCCTCGACACCCCAAGGGCGCGACGTCAAAGCCGGCAGCCATTGCGCCGCGGTGTTGCCGTTCAGCCCGTCGAGCAGCGCTGCGGCTTGCTGCGGATCGGCGGCGACGGCGCGGTCGGAGTCGATCAGCGCGTCGAGCAGCCAGCGCACCGGGCCATTGCGATCCTGTACCAGTTCGCTGAGGCCCCAGTAGACAGAGCGGTTGGAAAAGATCGTGCCCGGCGACGCCAGCACGCGCGTCTCGACGCGGCTGGCGATCTGCGAATAAAGCGGATCGGTCGCGACGATGGCGGGAAGCAGGCCATCGATGAAGGCGTCCTTTGCCGTGATCGGCAGGATTTCCGCGGCGCGCACGTCGCGCCAGGCGAGACCGGCGGCGTTGAGTTCGGTGGCGACAAACTGGGTATGCCAGGAGATCGGCATCAACCCGATGCCTTTGCCAATCAGACCGCGCAGATCGCTAATGCCGCTGTCGGCACGCACCAGCAAGCCACCGCGCTCCGGGCGCGAACCGGACATCCCGAATACGGCGGCCGAAAGCCCTTCCGCCTTGGCGAGAATCGGCGGCGTGGCGCCGGTGCCGGCCAGATGCAGCACGCCGGCCTTGATCAGCGGAATGGTTTGCGCCCCCGCGGCATAGACGAAGAATTGCAGCCCCTTCTCGCGCAAGGACGCTACGGCCTGCGGCCGCCGTGCCAGAATCGACAGCGAGAGGTTTTGCGGGTGGGCTCCGACGACATAGGTCATCGCATACTCCTGATGATGAAGGGAAAGCGGGCCGCTACAGCCGCCATACCCGCGCCGCCCGCCCCGATAACCAGGACGTCGGTTTCGCGATGTGTCGGCGCTTCCGCGCTATCGTCTGATTGAGTCATTCCTACTTCACTATTGCCGACGCACGTCGCAGCGCACTCATAGTTGTCAGGCCGGCGTAGCCATGCCGAGATAGGCATCGACGATGGCCGGAGAATTCGACAGTTCCGACGACGGTCCCTCCAGCACGATACGGCCGCCTTCCAGCACGTAGCCGCGCGCGGCCAGCGCCAGCGCCTTGCGGGCGTTCTGCTCGACCAGCAGGATCGCCATGCCCTGCCCGTTGAGATCGCCCAGCAGCGCAAAGATTTCCGACACGATCAGCGGCGCCAGCCCCATCGACGGCTCATCCAGCAGCAGCACGGAGGGTCCCGCCATCATGGCGCGGCCGATCGCCAGCATCTGCTGTTCGCCGCCGGACAGCAGCCCGGCCGGCTGGCGGCGTCGTTCCTTCAGGCGCGGAAAGCGATCGTAGATCGCCGCCAGCGTGTCGGCGGCACTGCCCTTGCGACCGTAGGCGCCAACCTGCAGATTCTCCTCGACGCTGAGCGGCGCGATCACCTGCCGCCCCTCCGGCACCAGCGACAGCCCGGCCCGCACGATGCGCTCCGGCGCCAGTCCGCCGATAGTACTGCCGCTCAGCCGGATCGTGCCAGCGGACGGGCGCAGCAGCCCGGCAATCGTATTGAGCAGCGTCGTCTTGCCGGCGCCGTTGGCGCCGACCACCGCGACGATCTCGTTGGCGTTGACGCGCAGCGACACGTCATGCAGCACATCGGGGCCGCCATAGCCCGCAGCGAGTCCGTTGATCTCAAGCATCATCGACTCCCAGATAGGCTTCGATCACTTTCGGATCGGCGCGTACCGCTGCAGGTTTTCCGGAAGCGATGGGACGGCCGAGATTGAGCACATGGATCTCGTCGCAGACGCCCATGACCAGATCCATGTCGTGTTCGACCAGCACCACGGTGATCCCCTGCCCCGGCAACGATGCAATCAGGTCACGCAACGCGTTGCGCTCCTGATGAGTCATTCCTGCGGCAGGCTCGTCGAGCAACAGCAGCCGTGGCTGGAGCGCCAGCGCGCGCGCGATTTCGATACGACGGCGGTCGCCATAGGACAGGTCGCCGGCCAGAGTCCTGGCATGCCGGCCGGCCCCCACCTGCTCCAGCAGAGCGATTGCGCGGGCGTCGCCTTCGGCCTCGACGCGGCGCAGCCGCGGCAATCGCAGCAGGATATCGAGCGGGCCTGCGGTCGGCGCATGCAGCGCCAGCACGACGTTCTGCAGCCCCGTCAGATCCGGGATCAGGCGGATATGCTGGAAGGTGCGCGCGACGCCGAGCCGCGCCAGCCGGTTCGCCGGCTTGCCCTGCACCGCCGTGCCATCGAGCAGGATGGCGCCCGAGGTCGGCGCATCGACACCGCTGATGACGTTCATCAGCGTGGTCTTGCCGGAGCCGTTGGGGCCGATCAGCCCGACAATGGCGCCGGCCGGCACCGACAGCGAGACGCCGTTCAGCGCCGCGACGCCGCCGAAATGCCGTGTGACGTCTTGCAATTCCAGCAGCGCGCTCATGCCAGCCTCCGCCGCAGGATGGTGGGCAGCGAGGCCACGCCGGTCGGCAGGTACAGCACGGCGATCAGCATTGCCGCCCCCACCAGGATCTCGCGCATCTGCGCCGAGAACCGCAGCACTTCCGGCAGCACCGTGATGATGGTGGCGCCGATCACCGGGCCGAGCACGTTCCAGGCGCCACCGAGCACTGGCGCGATGGCGGTGTCGACGCTGCGCAAGAATCCGAAATCGCCGGGCGCGACGAACATGTTGAGATGCGCCGCCAGTGCGCCGCCCAGCCCCGCAATCGCACCGGACACCGTGAAGATCGCCAGCTTGAATTGCGCCACGTCATAGCCAGCCGTGGTGACGGCCAATTCGTCGGATGCCACCGCGCGCATCCGCTCGCCGATCCGCGACCGCCGGACGGCCCAAGCAAAGTACACCACCACCACCAGCAGCAGCGCGAGCTGCCACGTCTCGGTCAACTTCGGAATGCCGAACACGCCCAGCGCACCGCCGGTGGCCGCATCCCAGTTCAATGCGATGACGCGCACCACCTCGGTGAAAGCCAGCGTCGCCATGGTGAAATAGTCACCGCGCAGCCGCAGCACCAGCGAGCCCAGCGCGAAGGCCGCGATAGACCCGATCACCAACGATGCCACCAGCGCCGGAGCGAACGCCCAGCCCTGCTGCATTGTCAGCCAGATCGACAGATAGGCGCCCAGCGCCATCAGCCCGCCGGTGGCCAGCGAGAACAGGTTGACGCCGAGCAGCAGGAAGCAGCCAAAAGCCAGCGCCGAGTTCAGCAGGCAGAGATCGATGACGTTGTGATAGGCTTCGAAGAGATCGATCATGCCCGCTTGGTTTCCTGTGTGGCGAACAGGCCGGTGGGCCTGCCGATCAGGATCAGCAGCACGAGTCCAAAACCCACCGCGTCGCGATAGCCCGAGCCGACCGCGACGATAGAGCCGACCTCGACGAGGCCGAGCAGCAGGCCGCCGACCAAGGCGCCCGCGACATTGCCGAGCCCGCCGAGGATCAGCACCGTCAGGCCCTTCAGCAGAATACTGTCGCCCATGAACGGCGACACCGACTGGAACAGCAGCGACCACAGCACGCCGGCGCCGCCGGCCAGCGCGCCCGACACGAAGAACGTCGCGATCCGCACGCGGTCGACGGGGATGCCGACCAGCCGCCCGACGGTCTCGCTGAACGCGATGGTGCGAATGGCGCGGCCGAGATTGGTCAGCCGCAGCAGCAGCGCCAGCGCCAGCACCATCGCCAGAGCCGACCCGATCGAGACGATCTGAAGAAGCTGCAATCGCGCGCCAAACAGGTCCAGCGAGGCGCCGACCAGCGCGTTGTCGGGATAGCGCACCACCTGGGTGCCGAACACTTCCTGCGCCAGGCCGATCAGGATGCGCGCCAGCGCCAGGCTGCCGAAAATGCCCATCCAGCGATGCGCGCCGCGCCGCTGCAACGGGCGAAACACGATCAGCTCGCTCAACACGCCGAGCAAGCCTGCCGCGACCGCCGCAGCGAGGATCGCCAGCGGCAACGGCAGTGCGAGCCGCCCGACCACTTCGAGCCCGACATAGGCGCCCCACATGAAGACGGCACCCTGCGCCAGGTTGAGCACGTTCATGACGCCGAACACCAGCGTGAAGCCGATCGCAAATACGGCGTAAACGGCCCCGAGCGAGAGGCCGTTTACCAGTTGTTGTAACAGCATGCCGACCTCAAGCGCCCGGCGCGGCGACGAAGGTCTTGCTGTTGCCGTCGCCGATCAGCACCTTAGGCTGGGCGGTGATGTCGCGATCCGCGGTCCAGCCGAACTTGCCCAGCACGCCGTCGAAACCGGTGATCTCCGCCAGCTTGGCGCGGATCAACTTTCCGTCGGTGACGCTGTCGGCGCGGCGGATCGCTTCGGCGATCAGATAGGCGGCGTCGTAGCCCTGCGCGGCATAGATATCTGGCGTCGAGCCATAGCGCTTCTGGTAGGCTGCTACAAAGGCCTTGCTGCGCGGGCTGTCGTAGCCGGAGAACCAGGTTGCGCCGACAATGATGCCATTGGCGGCGGGGCCTGCCAGTTCGAACAGTTTTGCGGAAATGTTGGCGTTGCAGCCGATGAACACGATCTTGCTGTCGATCCCGAGCTGCCTGGCCTGGCGCAGGATGGCGGCGGCCTCTTCGGCCAGCGTGCCAAGAATGACGGCGTCCGGATTCTGCGCGCGGATTTTGGTGAGCTGCGCCGAGAAATCCACATCGCCGCGCTGGTAGCTTTCGATGCCGACCGGCTCGAGCTTGAGATCGGCCACCGCCTTCTTCTGCACGTCGTGCGCGCCGCGGGTCAGCGCGTCGTCCAGCCCGTAGATCAGCGCGACGCGCTTGATGCCGTGCTTTTTCACGGCATAGCCCAGCACCGTCGGAAACACCTGATCTTCGGGCACGCTGGTGCGGAAGATGAAATCGCCGATCTTGGTCACGCCCGGCGCGGTGTTGGAGCTGGCGATCACGGGAATGCCGGCCTGCTGCGCCAGCGGATCGGCGGCGAAGGCGGAGTTCGACAGCGTCGGCCCGAGAATGGCGACGACCTTGTCCTGCCGGATCAGCCGCTGGAAGATGTTGACGGTCTGGCCGCGATCAGCGCCATCGTCGGAATGCAGCGCATGCAGCCGGATGCCGTTCAGCGTCTTGCTTGCGTTCAATTCGTCAAAGGCCAGTTCAATGGCCTGCTTTTGTTCCGTACCGTAGAGCGCCGCCGATCCGCCGGTGGTCGATTGCACCAGACCAATTTTCGCGACGCGCTCGCTCTGCGCGAAGGCCGATGAACTCGCGAGGGCGGCAGCGCCGCCGAGAGCCAGGATGCGACGACGTGATATCAAACCCAACGACATGTCTTCCCTCAATCAAACGAAACGGTAATCGATGATTTGTTGAAGACGGAGCGCGCGGCGGGTGTCAATGCATCGAAAAACTTTGCGCGATTATTCCAGAGATGACGAAGCGTTGAGAAAATTGGCCTGACGATCGGGTGTTTTGCAAAATCGAACTCGACCGCCGTTTTCGGGAAATGATCTCACTATGCTACTCGTGCCCTGACATGCGAGGCAGACCAATCGTGGATATTCTTTATCTCGGCTAGTCCTGATTCACCGCTATTTATCGGCGCAGCATTGAATGCACCCATTGCCGGTTTTGCCGGTCATCTCGGAAATACTGAAAAGAACAGACGTAAGAGCGAGCCCATTTCGTTTCCCAAGCCGCAGCTTGGCGTTGGCGCCGGGTTAATCTCACTCATGTAAACGGCGAACTCATACTGAGCTAGCTGATTACCCACGGCGTGCAGCGTCCCAATGCCAACGCGTTCGTTTCGGCGATGGCGCAAGTTACCAGACATATGGCTTCGGCATCACCGCCAACCTGACGCTCGATCATCCCTATGATTTCGCTCGCCGGTCCTCGACGCTGGACAGCAGAATTAGGTCACACGTCCACTTCCACCTGCAGCACGTCGTTGAAGCGATTGAACGCGCCGCATAGCGCGATGCGCCAAGTCAGCTCTACGATCTGCGGTTCGCTGAAATGCGCGCGCAGACGCTCGAACATGGCATCGCGGATGCGGCTCCAGTTCGATGTAACCGCGATGGCATATTCCACGACCAGACGATCGACCTCGTCCAGTTCCGGATGCTTCTCCCAGTCGAGCAGATTGGCGGCGCCGTCCGGCGTGATGCCTTCCACTGCCAGCTTGGGCGAATGCTGGGCGACGCAGAACTCGCACTGATTGACCAGCGAGGTCGCGACAATGCCGAGTTCGAGATAGCGCTTCTTCAACACGCCTTCGTCGGACAATTCTGTGAGCAGGCGCCACATGTGCTCAAAAATCGGCAGCCGTTGGGCCATCGCACCGGCCTGTTCTGCGAACGGGCCATAGGTGGTCATACGATCCCACAGCGGCTTGAGATGGTCGGGCAGATCGTCGCGGCGCTTGAGGGTGACGCGGGCCATGGGAAACTCCTGGGATCAGTTGATTTTGTTTGCGAGCGCCGAGCGCGGCTCGCGGCCAAAACCGTCGGGTTTGAAGATCAGTAGAACAACCAGCCCCACGCCGACAAGGAACAGCCGGATCGCGGCAAGTTCCGACGCGCCGAGACCGGGCACGAGATCGATCAGGAAGCGGCTGCCTTCGAGCAGGAAGATCAGCGTGAAGGCGGCGACGAGCACACCGCGATTGCTGCCGCGACCGCCGACCACGACCGCCATGAAAGCGTAGGCCGTGATGATCGGACCGAACTGGGTCGGATCGATATAGGTGTAATAAAACGCATGCAGGCTGCCGGCGATGCCGAGAATGGCGCCGCCCAATGCGAAGACACGAACGCGGACCGACAGCACCGATTTGCCGAGCGCCTCGACAACGCCGGGATCGTCGCGCGTGGCGCGCACAAGGCGGCCGAATGGCGAGCGTGCGAGGCCCTGCAGCACGGCATAGACGACGACCACCGCAAGCTGCGCCAGCACGAGGAAGCCGATATCGCCGAACCCGCGCGGCCACTGGTTCTGGAACGGCCGCTCGATGCCGGCCACGCCGAGCATACCCTTGGTCAACCAGCCTTCATAGCTGATGACGAGGCGCAGACATTCGGCAAAGCCGAGCGTAACGATGGCCAGATAGTCTTCCGACAGCCGCACCGAGATCAGCGCACTCACCGCACTCAGCGCAGCGACGCCGATCATCGCAGCAGCAAGCGCAAGCAGCGGCGGCACGCCTTGAACTGTGAGCAGTCCCGCAATGTAAGCACCTAGCATGTAGAGGCCGAACAGGCCGAAATTCACCAGCCCGCCCATGCCCCATTGCAGATTCAACGCGAGACCGGCCAGCGCAGCGATGGCAACCAGCGTGAGCGTTGCGATGAGATAGACCGTCATTTCGTCACCCACCGCGTTCCGAACAGGCCCCAGGGGCGAAGCAGCAGCAGCGCCACCATCACCAGGAAGGTGACGATCATCCGGTAGTGTACCGGCATCACCAGTGTCGCCAGTTCCTCCGCGATACCGAGCGTGAGCGCGCCGGCAACCGCCGCCATCGGATTGGCGATGCCGCCAAGAATGGCGGCGGTGAACACCGGCAACAGATAAGTCCAGCCCATCTGCGGCTCGACATTGGCATCGAGCCCGACCAGCACGCCGGACAACGACGCCAGCGTGCCCGAAATCAGCCAGACGCAGGCAACCACGCGCCCACGCGAGATGCCGCGCACGGCGGCGAGATCGGGATTGTCGGCGACCGCGCGCATTATGCGCCCGAGCCGCGTGAAGCGGAACACGATCCAGACCACGGCAAGCGCCGTAACGACCGTCATCAATATGGTGAGCTGCTCGTGATTGAGACGGATGTCGCCAAAGCGGATCGGTCGCGCGACGGCTACGTCATAGGCGCGCGGCGAATTGCCGGCGAAGAAGCGGATCACGTTCTCCAGCGCGATGGCGACGCCCATGGAGGCCACGAGCAGCGTCACGCCGGAGCGATTGCGCAGCGGGCGGAAGGCGAGCCAGTCGATGCCGACGGCGATGACCGCGAACAGGATCGCGCCGACGCTTGCCGCGAGCCAAAGCGGCCAGCCGAGCAGCACATTGCCGACATAAACGAGATAGGCGCCGCAAGTGATGTAGGAGCCGATGGCATAGTTGGCGAAGCGCAGCACGCTGAAGGTCAGCGACAGTGCCAGCGCCGGCAAAGCCAGCAACAAGCCGGTGACGAGGCCATTGATGAGAAGCTGACCCATCACGCGCCTCCGAGATAAAGGCTGCGGATTTCGGGATCGGCCAGCACCGTCGCGGCAGGTGCGGCAAGGCGCACATGGCCGCTGACCAGCACGACTCCACGATCGGCAGCGCCGAGACCGAGGCGCGTGTTCTGTTCGACGATCAGCATGGTGACGCCGGAGGCGGCGACACGTCCGATGATCTCGAACAGCAATTCGGCATTGCGCGGCGACAGCCCCGCCGACGGCTCGTCGAGCGCCAGCACCGATGGATTCGGCATCAAGGCCGCGGCCATTGCCACCATCTGCCGCTGGCCGCCGCTGAGATGACCCGCGGCCGTGCGCAGCTTGGCGCGAATTTCGGGAAACAGATCGAGCACAGCGTCGAGCCGCCCGGCAAAGGTTGGCCCCTTGGGCGCCGCAACGAATTCATGCCCGACCTGCAGGTTCTCCAGCACGGTCATGTTGCGAAACACATTGGCTTCCTGCGGCACGTAAGCGAGACCACGCGCGGCTCGCGCGGGGGCGCCGAGCGCGGACACATCGGCATCGCCCAGTTGCACGGTGCCGGACATCGGCTTGATTAGCCCGACGACGGTCTTCATCAGCGTGGATTTGCCGGAGCCGTTCGGGCCGACCACCACCAGCGTCTCGCCTGCCGCCACCTTGAGGCTGACACCATGCAGGATCGGCTGACCGCCATAGCCCGCGACCACGTCGCGCAATTCCAGTCCGGACGCCAGCGATGTCATGGCTGCGTGCCCAGATAGGCGGAGGCAACCTGCGCATCCGCAATAACATGTTCGAAGCTGCCTTCGGTCAGCACGCGCCCTTCGGCGAGGACATAGACATGATCGCACAGAGCGCGGACCATCCCCATATTGTGCTCGACGAGGCCGAAGGTCGTGCCCTCCTGCCGCAGCGCTTTGACGAATTCGACGATCTCGCCGATCCGCGTCGGGTTCACGCCGGCGCTCGGCTCGTCCATCAGCACGATGCGCGGATCGAGCATCAAGGCCCGGCAGATTTCGAGCAGCTTCTTCTGCCCGCCTGACAGCGCGCCGGCCGGCGCATCGGCGAGCTTCCAGAGATCGACACGTTGAAGCAGAGCGCGCGCCTTCTCAAAGGCGGCATCCTCCTCACGGCGTGCAGCACCGCGGGCGAAGACGAGCGACAGTAGTCGCTCGCCGGACATCGCGGGCTTGGCGACGAGAACGTTTTCGAGCACGGAGAGGCTGGCCAGTTCGCGCGACAGCTGGAACGTGCGCGCGAGACCACGGCGCGCACGCCAGACCGGGCCGTGACGGGTCACGGCCTCCCCGGCCAGACGCACCTCGCCCTTCACTGGGCGCACGGCGCCAGCCAGCACGCCGAACAATGTGGACTTTCCGGCACCGTTCGGGCCGATCAGGCCCGTAACGGCGCCTGCGGCAAGCGTCACCGATGCGCCGGCAAGCGCTGTGAAGCCGCCTTCATAGACCACACTGACATCGTTCGCCTCGAGCATTGCCTCAGCGGATCTCGCCGAGCAGCTTGCTCTCGCCGGACTTGATGACGAAGTGGCCATAGCTGAGATTGGTCTGGTCGCCATTCTTCGCGAACTTGAAGTCCGACGCCGCGCCAGCGTAGCGGAACGGCTTGCCTTCACGCAGCGCCTTCAGGGCCTCGGCGGGATCACCGAGCGACGGTGCATCGGCGTTCACCAGCGCTGCAAATTCGGGACCGAACTTGGTGGCATCCGTGCTCTTGGCCTTTTCGATGGCCAGCGCAGTGAGCACGATCTGGTCGAACACCTGCGCACCGAAGGTCATGATGGTGCCTTCCGGCCTGCCGATCTCCTTCAGATAACGGCTATAGGCAGCCGACTTTCCGACTGGCACCTGCTGGGTCCAGACAATGCCCTCGGCGACATTGGCGCCGACATTCTTGACGAATTGCGGACCGGTCGCATTGCCGAATGCATAGACCTTGCTCTCGTAACCCGAGCGGAAGGCTTCCTTCACGATGGCGCCAAGCTCGTTGATGTAAGCCGCGACGAACACCGCCTCGGGCTTCTTCGCAAAAATGCGCTCGACTTCGGTGCGATAGGAGGGCTGGCCGGCGTTGAACGAGACTTCATCCAGCACCTTGCCGCCGGCATCGGTGAACGCCTTGCGGAACGGCGCGATGGTGCTCTGGGTGAACGGCGTCTGCAGCACCAGGATCGAGGCGCTCTTGATGCCGTCCTTGATCATGGCCTTGGCAAAGCCTTCGCCCCAGCTCTTGCCATTAGTCTGGAAACGCCAGACCAGATTCTTGTTATCGCCGTCGGTGATCTCGTCCGCCGAGCCGTTGACGGTGAGCAGCACATTCTTTTCCAACGTAATCGGCTTGATCGCCAGCGCCACGGCGCTGCTCCACACGCCGCCGATGGAGACGACCTTGTCGATATCGATCAGCTTTCGCGTAGCGGCAACTCCTGCGGTCGGCTGGGTTTCGTCGTCGGCCACGAGAAGCTCGAGCTTGCGGCCGAGCACGCCGCCAGCATCATTGATAATTTTTACCGCCGCGCGAGCAGCCTGCTCTTCCTCCTGCCCGTAAGGACCACCTGTGCCGGTCAAGGGAGCTAGCAAGCCAACGCGGACCGGGCCATCCTGTGCTGAAGCTATGGCAGGCACGGCTAAGGTCGCAACCACGGCCACGGCAGCTAGCAGCGAACGGCGCGGGTAAGAATGGATCAGCACAGCTATTCTCCAGGACTTATAGGCAGGCAGGCGAAAAGCATCTGCGTATAGCAGGCGACTGTCCATGCCTCATTTTTGATGGAAGGCTCATCGATGGCGCCCATCTAGAAGCGCGCAGATTTGCGTCCCCCGATCTTAGACCCGTGTCAATATAGCTTTTCCGAAAAGATAATCTGTTGCGTTATTTTCGCTGCAAAGGAATACAATCGGCGTCAGACGCGGTCGAATAGAAATTCCTTGCCGAGCCATGGACGGGTTTCTTGCGCGAGTACGGGTGCGGCAGAGGCAGTCGCTGCGATGCTCAAGCTCGCGACGCCCACGACATCTCTTCGGGTCACCGATGGGCGTGCAAGAAGCCTGTCGTTCGTGGTCATCTGCAATCCTCTGTGAGAGGAAAAGAAACTCCCCGCAAATGCGATCTTTCCCGTTGGAATATCTTCAGCCCGCTCACAGCGCATGACCTGCAGGCTCCGATCAAAAAGCCGCTCGCGAAGCCTGCTACGACGTCGCTCGTCCAGTGAGCCAGCACATAGATCCTCGTCAGCGAAACACCGACCGACGCTGTCCAGGTGAATTCTCGATAAGGTCTATCGAACGACGATGCCGCGCTCGCAAGAGCGCCCATATGCATCGCATGCCCCGAAGGAAACCCATCATTCGCGCGGCCCGAAATCGGGACACCTAGATATGGCCAATTGCCGTGAGCCTGTCCGGACGGCGCTGGTTGAAGACGTGCTTCAGCACATGCGGAAGGACGCCCGTGACGACCGAGATCGACAGAAAATGATTCCGACCGTACGTGCCCGCTGCGAACCACGCCGGGAAAAAACCAATAGGTGGGAGCTGGCCCTCAATGTCCGCAATGCACCAGAAGCTGCCATTCGAACTCAGCCGGCGAACTGTATAAGAAATTCATGTTTCTTTACAGTCGGCGAACTCTTGAAGTTGATGGCTTCGAGCAGCGTCTATTTCCCCGCATTGCTAATATGCGATTATTGATCGATGCGACTACACTAGAGAGGCTTTGCGCGCTGACGTGTAGGACGACTACCCGAAAATGGGAATCGAACACAATCTAAGTCTTTGATTTCATTCTATTTTTTGTAAAATTATGGCGCTCCGTAAGGGAATCGAACCCTTATTTTAGCCTTGAGAGGGCCATGTCCTAACCGTTAGACGAACGGAGCGTGCGCGGGAGGGGATAGCCGGGAATGGCGGCGGCTGCAAGGTGCTGGCAGCCCTGAACCTCATCATCGTTATGGTTTCCGAGCTAGCCAGGGGGTCGCAGGCGAAGCTCAGGGCTCGCTGGCGAATTTCAGCGTACCCGCGGGTTTCAGGCTCTTGGCGTCGAAAGTGCGGATTTCCGTGCTGCCGCCGACGTCCAGTGTCATCACGATACGGTCCCCGGCCACCCCCGTAGAGAGGATTTTTGCGCCTTTCGGCAAGGTCGCGGTCGTCGTGGACGTCACAGTGCTTCCATCCGTGCGGAAAAGGCGGTAGCCGATCACAACGAGCAGCGCGCCGACGCCGAGAGCGGTGGTCAGGCCCGCGATCAGCATCATGCGGCGGACGCGCGCGATCATGGCGGCCTGTTCAAGGGTCGGTTCGGGCGCGCTATCGGCGGCGGGCTGGGTCATGCAAACACTCGTCTCTTAATTCAAGGCTCTCGAAGCAAGGCGCTTCTTGTAGGCAAGCCGCTTCTTTAACAAAAGGCTCTACGGAATGAACGATCAACGGCTGGATGTCACGGTGCAGGGCGATGAAGGCTCCACCCGGCTCGATCGCGTGCTCGCCGTGCGCAGCCCGGCTCTGTCGCGGTCGCGGCTGAAGGCACTGATCCTTGCCGGACAGGTGACGATCACCCGTTCCCCGCAAGAGCCCACCCCCGTGCGCGACCCCGCTTATCATGTCGCTGCCGGCGATACGATCACAATCGACGTGCCGCCGGCCATCGCGCCGGAGCCCGAAGGCGAGGATATCGCCCTCGATATCGTGTTCGAGGACGAGGACATCATCGTCATCAACAAGCCCAAGGGCCTCGTCGTGCATCCCGCGGCCGGCCACGAGACCGGCACGCTGGTGAATGCGCTGATCGCCCATTGCGGCGCGTCTCTGTCGGGGATTGGCGGCGTGAAGCGGCCGGGTATTGTGCACCGGCTGGACAAGGATACCACCGGCCTGATGGTGGTGGCCAAGAACGACGCCGCGCATCAATCCCTGACAGCGCAGTTCGCCGATCACGGCCGCACCAACGAGATGCGGCGCGGCTATATGGCCTTTGCCTGGGGCATTCCGAACCGCCCGCGCGGCACCGTGGAGGCGCCGATCGACCGGCATCCCCATGCCCGCGAGAAGATGGCGGTCCGTGAAGGTGGCCGCGATGCGGTGACCCACTGGGAAGTGCTGCAGGAATTCCCCGATCGCCACGGCAAGCCGATCGCCTCGCTGCTGGCCTGCCAGCTCGAGACGGGGCGGACGCACCAGATTCGCGTGCATCTGGCGCATATCCAGCATCCGCTGATGGGGGATTCGGTCTACGGCTCGCATTTCAAGACCAAGGCGTCGTCGCTGGGCGTAAAGAGCCGCGCGGCGCTGGAAGCGCTCGACCGGCAGGCGCTTCACGCTTATTTGCTGGCGCTGGAGCACCCTCGCACAGGCGAGATTCTGGAGTGGACCAGCGAGCTTCCTCACGATCTGGCAGTTTTGCGCGCCCATATGGCCGTGCCAGAATGACGCAGATGCATATAAAAAACAGAGCTTTTACAAAGGCTTATATTGGCCGCACGGGAACGTGACAGCGAATTCACTTTCAATACGCTTGTAGTAGGGTGTATGTTGCACCTGCGTCAGATGAGACGCGGAACATCGCAGCCAGGGCGGCTTTAACAAAGCGCTCGCTGCCTGACCCGCCGCTATCGGGGGTCTGAACCACTGGAGGGCATCATAATGGCCCGTACAGCTACCCTTCCGGTTCTCAATGGAGAATCCGGCCTCTCGCATTACCTTGCCGAGATCCGCAAGTTTCCGATGCTGGAACCTCAGCAGGAATATATGTTCGCCAAGCGCTGGCGCGAGCACGATGATCGCGACGCGGCACATCACCTTGTGACCAGCCATCTGCGGCTCGTCGCCAAGATCGCCATGGGCTATCGCGGCTACGGTCTGCCGATCTCCGAAGTTGTCTCGGAAGGCAACGTCGGTCTGATGCAGGCCGTAAAGCGCTTCGAGCCGGAAAAAGGCTTCCGCCTGGCCACCTACGCCATGTGGTGGATCAAGGCGTCGATTCAAGAGTACATCCTGCGTTCGTGGTCGCTCGTGAAGATGGGCACCACCGCGAACCAGAAGAAGCTGTTCTTCAACCTGCGCAAGGCGAAGAGCAAGATTTCCGCCCTGGACGAAGGCGATTTGCGTCCCGACCAGGTCAAGATCATCGCCACGCGCCTCGGCGTGACGGAACAGGACGTGATCGACATGAACCGCCGCCTCGGTGGCGACGCGTCGCTCAACGCACCGATCCGTGACGACGGCGAAGCCGGCGAATGGCAGGACTGGCTGGTCGACAACTCGCCCAACCAGGAAACCATCATGGCGGAGCACGAGGAGTTCGATCATCGCCGTCAGGCGCTGAACGGCGCCATCGGTGTACTCAACCCGCGCGAACGGCGCATCTTCGAGGCCCGTCGCCTCGCCGATGAACCGATGACGCTGGAAGATCTCGCCTCCGAGTTCGGCGTCTCGCGCGAACGCGTCCGCCAGATCGAGGTCCGTGCCTTCGAGAAGGTGCAGACCGCGGTCAAGGGCACCATCGCCAAGGCCGAAGCTGCAGCTCTGGAAGCTGCGCACTAACAGGCGCAGCGGATACGACGACTACGAAAGCCGGCGGAAACGCCGGCTTTTTTGTTGGCTGAATGGAAGCTGCACCATGATCCACGACGTGGCACAGTCTCCTCTCACCGTAACCTGGCAAGGGAACCGCTTCGATCCGCCGAGGGGATCAATTACTTGATCGGCTTCGCCAGCGCCTCTGTCCGGTCGCGCTCGGTCATGTCGATCACCGTCTCCACCGGCGCCGTCAGTTCGTAGACATAGGACACATCGGTGAAGTAACGCTTCGCGGTACCACCCAGCGCTTCCGGCGCCACGCGATCGAGCAGCACCAGACCGAAATCGCTGTCCGGCCGCCGCGTTGCCTCGCTGGTGTTGAACTCTTCCCAGCGGAAATTGAACTGCCCGTCCGGCGCCGCGCCCGTAATCTCCCAATGCGCAACGATATGCGGGTGCTTGCCGACCAGCGACAGGCCTTCGTCGGAATGCGAGGCGAGCTCGAAGAACAGCAATGAAAGGCTCTGCGCCGCGCGCGCGCTGACCACGATATCGGGCCCCGTCGCAGCGATACGGTCGGCATGCGGGATTGCGCGCGCCTCGAACAGCCCCTTGAGCTGAACGCCCTGCCACTGGCTCTCGCTCAGCAGCGACACCACATTCGACATCGCGTGAATACGGCCGATCAGGAGATCACGCGCGCTGTCCACGTCGGAGCCATGACGCAGCGTACGCGTCACGATGGACTGGATCACCGCCAGGATGTTCTTCACGCGATGATTGAGCTCGTCAATGACGGCGGTCAGACGGCGTTCGAAGCCGATGCGGATCTCGACCTCGCGCCGCAGCCGTAGATTGGCGTAGGAGACATAGCCGAACAACCCGCAAACGATGGCCGTCAGCGCGAGGCCGACTCCGCCGACGATGATCGCGATGCGCCGCGCGCGCAGCTCGGTATTGATCTTCGGATAATAGCCCAGCGACCAGTCACGCCCGCCGAACGAAACCGTGCGCAGGACTGCCAGCGCCGGACCATTCGCCACCAGCGGGCGCGCTGTCACCCTGCCCTCCTCGTCGGCGACGATTTCGCCATCAGCGACGCGCGGATCTTTCAGCGCCACCGAGAACAAGGACATCTCGTCATTGGCCAGCATCAGCGGCCCGAGTTCATAGGAAAACGACACGAAGCCGGCCGGCGCGGGATCGCCTTCGGGCACGACTGGCGTCACCAGTACCAATCCCAACGGTCCATCGGGCTGCAGCAGCGGCGCAGGGCTGGAGGCGACCGGTTTGCCCTCGTTCACGGCGCGAGCCAGCGTGGGACCTGTGACGGGAGAGAAATTCAGGACGCGACCGGCCAAGCCTTCGGTGACGGAATTGCGCGGTTCCACATCCATCAGTACGTCCAGCGGCTGTTCCAGCGCCCTGGGATCGAGACGATCGTCGTTGTAGTTGCGGATCGTGGGATTGCGGTAGCCGGCACTGGCCAGCTCCGCGCTGGCGGCCGGTAATTCATTCGGCCGCAGGCGGGCGATCCAGCCAGCGATAGCGAAATCGGTCTTGAAGGCGTAGATCGAGGCCCGCAGCGGCTGCAGCATATTGGCCTTCATGACCGTCGGCGCACGAAACAGCCCCGCAGCGACCCGGGCCAGCAATTCGCGCTCGGTCAGACGCTCCTGCACCAGGCTCGCATGGATATCCACGGCACGCCCGAGCGCGATGTTTTCGATCGCCAGCTCCTGGTCATGCACGCGATAGGCCGCGAGGCCGGAGAGCAGAACTCCGACCAGTGCCAATAGTGCGATGATGAAACCAAGCCGGACCACGCGGTTACTCGGAATAGGAGACGTTGCTGCCGGTTCAGCGGCTCGGGAATAGGCCAATCACGCTGGAGGGAATTGGTTCCAGCCTTCTGGAAATAACTTTGGACCGGCCAAACCTAGGCAAACAGGCTTAACGAAATGACTTACGGCGCAATACCCCGTCGGGATGCCGAGCGGTTCGCCGTTATAGCCAACGAGATATGAAAGGCTCAAGTCCAAGACTCAGGTCTCAAACCCGAAAGTCCGGAGCTCATTTCGCCTTGAGCCCACCCTTCGTCTCGATGAATGAGATAATCCGATCCAGACCGTCCTGGGTCTTCATGTTGGTCATCACGAAAGGCCTCACACCGCGCATCCGCTTGGCGTCGATATCCATCTTCTCCAGCGAGGCCCCGACATAGGGTGCCAGATCGATCTTGTTGATCACCAGCAGATCCGATCGCGTGATGCCCGGGCCGCCCTTGGACGGGATCTTGTCGCCGGCCGCAACGTCAATGACATAGATGGTGATATCAGCCAGTTCGGGCGAGAAGGTCGCCGCGAGATTGTCGCCGCCGGATTCGATCAGTACCATGTCGAGATCGGGAAACTTCACGCGCATGTCGGCGACCGCTGCCAGGTTCATCGAGGCGTCCTCGCGGATCGCGGTATGCGGGCAGCCCCCGGTCTCGACGCCAGTAATGCGATCTGCCGTCAGCGAACCCGAACGCACCAGATATTCGGCATCCCACTTGGTATAGATGTCATTGGTGATCGCCGCGATGTCGTAGCGCTCGCGCATGGTCTTGCAGAGCAGGTCCATCAGCGCGGTCTTGCCGGAGCCGACGGGACCGCCAATGCCGACGCGGAGCGGACCGTGAAAACTGGACATGTCAGGGGTACTTTCGGTTGAGGATAAAGCGACGGCCCTCATCCCGAGGAGCGGCGGCTACGCCGCGTCTCGAAGGATGCGCCAAGCAACTCATGGTTCGGGACGCGCGCCAAACGGCACGCTCCTCCAGCCTGAACGCGATTGCGTTCAGGCGACCATGAGGGGTCCGGTGCGAGATCTGGGTTAGAGCCGTCATGACCTGAACAGCCGCGTATATTGCGTCTCGTGACGCATGCTGGCGATATCGGAGCGGAACGCCGCGCCGCCGAGATCGTCGAGCGAGGCCGCCATGGCGCGATGGCCTGTGGTCACGACCACTGGCTCCAGCGCTGCGAGCACGCGCTGGCTGTCGGTCTGGCCGAGCGGCACAAGGCGCGCACCCGCGGAAATCCAGTTCGAGACCACGGCGTGAAAGAAACCATGCATGGTCGCCGAGAGCGGCACACCATGCGCGGCACTCACAAGCCCGACGGCAACAGGATAGACGATCGGACTGTCACACACCGCGATCAACCGCTCCATGCCCTCATGCGACCAGGCATTGCGCGCGATCTCGATGAAGGCCCTGCCCTGCGTGGTCGTTTCGAGCTGACGTTCCTTCGACGGCACGAACGCACTCGCAAGTTCGGCGACATCGCGGAGCACCTTGTCATCGCCATCAGATACTGCCCGATGAACATGCGCGAGAAACACGCCATCGCAAAAGCCCGCGCCATCCGACAGCATCGCCGACAGCCAGTCCTGCAACGTGGCGGCATCGTTGATGTCACCGGCTTCGACGGCCCATTCAATCCCGCTGGAATAGGAGAACGCACCGACCGGAAAGGCCGGTGACAGCCAGGTCATCAGCCGATACAGCGCGGCGCCTTCGTCGGCAGACAAAGCGGGAGGGTCATTCTGCCGGCCATTGTCCGCCGGTCTATTTGTGGTCATGAGCATGAGAGTGACCGTGATGGTCGTGCTTGCTGTCGTGATCATGATGATGATCGTGACCGCAATGCTCGTCATGGACATGCTCGGCATGACCATGCGCTTGATGACCATGGTCATGCTTGCTGTGATCGTGGCCATGGTGATCATGCCCATGATGGTCGTGACCATGATGGACGTGACCATGGCCATGATCGTGATGATCGTGGTCATGGTGTCCATGACCCGCCGGCTCATGCGCAGCGGCATAGGCGCCGCCTTCGGGATCGAACGGCGCCTCGATCTCGATCACCCGCGCGCCGAGGCCCTTCACCATCTCCTCGATGACATGGTCGCTGCGGATGCGCAGACCTTTGGCCATGATCTGCGTCGGCAGGTGGCGGTTGCCGAGATGCCAGGCGAGCCGCACCAGATGGCCGGGATCGGTGCCGCGGATTTCGATCAGCGGCTCCGGTGCTGCGACCACCTCAATGAGACGACCGTCTTCCAGCACCAGGGCGTCGCCGCCCCGCAGGGCGACGGCGTTTTCGAGATCGAGCAGGAATTCCAGTCCGCGCGTCCCCGTCATCGCCATGCGGCGACGATGACGATCGTCGAAGTCGAGGACGACGGTGTCCACCGCCGCCTCTGTCCAGTTGTATTGGCCTTTGACTTCAGTCGCGCGGATCATGGAATCTCTCGTTCAGCTCTTTTGTTTGAGCACGCTCTAACGCACCACGACGTCAGCCGGGGTGATGATTTCGATCTTCGGAGGCGCGCTGAAGCATTTCACCGCGACGCGGCCGAAGGTCTTCATATGCTCCTGCGTCCGGTGCGGCACCAGCGCCTCGGCATTCTCCCACTGTTCGACGAATACCATGCGGGTCGGATCGGTGACACTCTCGTGCAGATCATAGGCAATGTTACCCGGTTCCTTGCGGGTCTCGGCGATACAAGCCTTGGCAGCTTCGATCAGTTCGGCACGGGTTTCGGGTTTCACGGACAAGGTGGCAACGACGTAGATCAAGGGGGAGTCCTCCCGGTTTGTTGTTATGGCTAAGAATGCCGGGACGGACATTAGGGGGGAATGGGAGCAGATAGAAGCGCTCTTTCTTCTCCCTCCCCACTGCGCGCAGCTTCACTGCGCTGGAGGGAGGGAGCTGCCGGTCATCTCAATACATAAAGTACCTCTGCGCCATCGGCAGCACTTCCGCCGGCGCGCAGGTCAGGAGTTCGCCATCCGCGCGCACCTCATAGGTCTCCGGATCGACCTCGATCTTCGGCGTCGCGCCGTTGTGGATCATGCTCTTCTTCGAAATGCCATCACGGACATTCTCAACCGCATAGAGCGACTTCTGGATACCGAGCTTTTTCGCCAACCCGCCGGCAACTGCAGCACCCGATGTGAACACCACCGACGACTGCGTCAGCGCGCGCCCGAAGGCGCCGAACATCGGCTGGTAATGCACGGGCTGCGGCGTCGGAATCGACGCGTTGGGATCGCCCATGGGTGCAGCGACGATGGAGCCGCCCTTGATCACCAGATCCGGCTTGACGCCGAAGAAGGCCGGCGACCACAGCACCAGATCCGCCAGCTTGCCCTTCTCCACCGAGCCGATCAGCTTCGACACGCCATGCGCGATGGCGGGATTGATGGTGTATTTGGCGATGTAGCGCTTGACGCGGAAATTGTCGTTGTTGCCCTTGTCTTCCTTCAGCGAGCCGCGCTGTTTCTTCATCTTGTCGGCGGTCTGCCACGTCCGGATGATGACTTCGCCCAGGCGCCCCATGGCCTGGCTGTCCGACGACATCATCGAGAGCGCGCCGAGATCGTGCAGGATGTCTTCGGCGGCAATCGTCTCCTTGCGGATGCGGCTTTCGGCAAAGGCGAGGTCTTCGGCAATCGACGGATCGAGATGGTGACACACCATCAGCATGTCCAGATGCTCGTCGATGGTGTTGCGCGTGAACGGCCGCGTCGGATTGGTCGACGACGGCAGCACGTTCTTCAGGCCCGCGACCTTGATGATATCAGGCGCGTGACCGCCACCGGCACCTTCGGTGTGGAAGGCATGGATGGTGCGACCCTTGAAAGCCTTGATGGTGTCCTCGACAAAACCCGACTCGTTCAGCGTGTCGGAATGCAGCATCACCTGCACGTCGTAGTCGTCGGCGACGCTGAGGCAGTTGTCGATCGCGGCGGGCGTGGTGCCCCAGTCCTCGTGCAGCTTCAACGCACAGGCGCCGGCATTGATCATTTCCACCAGCGGCGCCGGCTTCGAGGCATTGCCCTTGCCGGAAATGCCGAGATTGACCGGGAACGCATCGAACGACTGGATCATCCGCGCGATGTGCCACGGGCCCGGCGTGCAGGTTGTCGCGAAGGTGCCGTGCGACGGACCGGTGCCGCCACCAAGCATCGAGGTGACGCCTGACATCAGCGCATGCTCGATCTGCTGCGGACAGATGAAATGGATGTGGCTGTCGAAGCCGCCCGCGGTGAGGATCTTGCCCTCGCCTGCGATCACATCAGTACCAGGGCCGACATTGATGGTCACGCCCGGCTGGATATCCGGATTGCCGGCCTTGCCGATGGCGTGGACCATGCCGCCCTTGAGCGCAACGTCGGCCTTGACGATACCCCAGTGGTCGACGATCAGCACATTGGTGATGACCGTGTCGACCGCGCCCTGCGCGCGTGTTGCCTGCGACTGGCCCATGCCGTCGCGGATCACCTTGCCGCCGCCGAACTTCACTTCCTCGCCATAGACGGTGAAGTCCTTCTCCACCTCGATGATCAGATCGGTGTCGGCCAGCCGCACGCGATCGCCGGTGGTCGGCCCGAACATGTCCGCATAGACGGAGCGTTTGATTTTCACGGGCATGTCACAGCTTCCCCATCACGTCACCGCGAAAGCCGTAGACCGTGCGTTTGCCGGCGAGTTCGACCAGCTGCACATCGCGGCTCTGGCCCGGCTCGAAGCGCACCGCCGTGCCAGCGGCGATGTCGAGGCGCATGCCGCGGGCTTTCTTGCGGTCGAATTTCAGCGCGGGGTTGGTTTCAAAGAAATGATAGTGCGAGCCGACCTGGATCGGCCGGTCGCCGGAATTCGCCACCGTGAGAGTCACGGCCTTGCGGCCGGCATTGAGCTCGATCTCGCCGTCCTGGATGAAGAGTTCGCCGGGGATCATGGCTGTTCCTTTACAGATCTTCGTCTTCGCTCAGTTTGAGCTCGTAGGCCACGACGGCTTTTTGGATGGCATCCTCATGGTCGCCGAGCGGGCTGTTCAACTCCCATAACCTGTTGCCGAGCGGACTTGATGGATCCAGCATCGCCTTGAGTGCCAGATCGCGCCAGTCGTCCTGATCGCAAGGAAATTCGGCAATCGCCGCCTCGACGATCGGCGCCGCCTCGGGTGCGCCGACGATCCTGAGCGCCTCGGGGATCAACACGATGTCCGCGCGATTCCAGTTCGCAAACAGCTGCGACAGACCGCCGTTGTACCACTCACCCTGAAACCGCCCGACCAACGCCAGAGCATCCTCGGGCACGCTCAGGTCGAAGTCGGCCAGGTCCTTCCAGCTGCGCTTCGACGGGGCATCGGCCATGACGGCAGTCTCCATCACCGGATCGGCTCATGAACCGTGACGAGCTTCGTCCCGTCGGGAAACGTCGCCTCGACCTGAATGTCGTGGATCATCTCGGCGATGCCGTCCATGCATTGCGCGCGGCTGATGACCTCGGCGCCGGATTTCATCAGCTCGGCGACGGTGCGGCCGTCGCGCGCGCCCTCGACGATGAAATCGGAGATGATGGCAATGGCTTCGGGATGGTTGAGCTTGACGCCGCGCTCCAGCCGGCGTCGCGCCACGATGGCGGCCATCGAGATCAGGAGCTTGTCTTTTTCGCGGGGAGAGAGATTCATCGACAGGTCTCTAGTTAAAGTATTTAGGCATGATCTGATCCGAAAACCGGCCTCCACTTTTCGGGATCATGCCTTAGGTTTAGTTCAACCACATGCGCGGCAGCATCGCGCCCGATCGTCCGAGCACCGCCATCATGTCGGCGCGCAGTCTAGCCGCATCTTGCGCACAGAAGCGGGCCATTGCAAATCCGTTCCAGCAGGAGATCCCGACTTCGCCGCCAGAGCCATCCGTGACTTCGCGTAGCCGCTCGATGAGCGCCGTGTCGCCGGGCACGATCAGCGCCGTGCCGATGGCCACCGCGCCATGTCCGATCGCGGGTCTCGCCAGTTTCGCAGCGATATCGCCATCCAGCCGCACGTTCTCTGCGAACACCAGCCTGCCGCCGCGACGCAGGCGCCAGCGGTCGACGAAAGAGCCGCTTCGCATCACCTCGCCCATGGCAGCGCGGCCGAACACGACGATCTCGCAGGCGAGGAAGGTCGCGCTCTCGGCGAGGTCGATATCGATGTGCCTGATGGTGCGGGCCTGATCGAACAGGATCGTCTCCTGCGGCAGCCATGACAGATGCGCGCCGGCAGCGGCCTTCAACGCAATATTGATCTCGGCGGCGGGACCATGGGAGCGATAGATCTTCTCGGCGGCCGCGGTGGACATCGTGAGCCGCGTGCCTTCGCCGGCCGCGATGTCGATATCGAAACGGTCGCCGCCCGCGGCACCACCGGCGGTGTTGACGAACATCGCGGAAAGCCCGTCGTCCTCGGGGGACGGAAAGCGCACACGCAGCGAGCCGGATTCGTGGAGCTGGCGACGACGGGTCTTGCCCTCCACCAGATGCACGTCGAACGTCACCGCGCCGCGGGCGCGGTTGGCGGCAAAAATCGCCGAGGGCGACAGCGTGGTGTTGTCAGCCTGCATGCATTCTCCGGCGTGACGCCCGCGTTACAGCGCCATCTGGCGGCTGATCTCGGCGGGATCCAGCGTGCTGCGGTCGCAGGTGTATTTCACCGCGCCGCGATCCATCACCGCGAAGTTGTCGCCTAGTTCGCAGGCAAAGTCGAGATACTGCTCCACCAGCACGATGGCGATATTGCCGAGCGAACGCAGATAGGAAATGGCGCGGCCGATATCCTTGATGATGGATGGCTGGATCCCTTCGGTGGGCTCGTCGAGCAACAGGAGCTTCGGCCGCATCACCAGTGCACGCCCAATGGCCAACTGCTGCTGCTGGCCGCCGGACAGATCGCCGCCGCGCCGGCCGAGCATCGAGTTCAGCACGGGAAACAGCGAGAACACGTCGTCGGGAATATTGCGGTCGGCGCGTTTCAGCGGCGCGTATCCTGTCTTGAGGTTCTCTTCCACGGTGAGCAGCGGAAAGATCTCGCGGCCCTGCGGCACGAAGGAAATGCCGCGCCGCGCCCGCTCGAATGGCTTCAGCGTCGAGATGTCCTGGCCGTCAAAGGTGATGGAGCCTGACGAGATCGCCTGCTGGCCGACCATGGCGCGCAGCAGCGACGTCTTGCCGACACCATTGCGGCCGAGGACACAGGTGACCTTGCCGGGCTCCGCCGAAACGGTGACGCCGCGCAGCGCCTGCGCTGCACCGTAATAGAGGCTGATGTTATCCACCTTGAGCATGTGTGTCCTTTCGGGCGCGAGTGGGGACATGGCGAATAGTGAGTAGCGAATAGCGAATGGAAGACATGTTTCCCTGTTCGCTGCGCCCCATTCGCCATTCGCAACTCTTCCCCATTCGCCCCCTATCTTCCCAAATACACTTCGACCACGCGATCATTGGTCGACACATCGTCGATGGTGCCTTCGGCCAGCACCGTGCCTTCATGCAGACACGTCACCTTGACGCCGAGTTCGCGCACGAAGGTCATGTCGTGCTCGACCACCATCACGGTCTTGTTGTCGCGATTGATTGCTTTCAGTAATTCGGCGGTCTGATGGGTCTCGACGTCGGTCATGCCCGCCACGGGCTCGTCGACCAGCAGCAGCTTCGGATCCTGCGCCAGCAGCATGCCGATTTCGAGCCACTGCTTCTGGCCATGCGAGAGATTGCCGGCGAGACGATCGCGCGAGCCGGTCAGGCGAATGGTCTCCAGCACCTTGTCGATGCGCTCGGCCTCGGCCTTGCTACCGCGCCAGAACAGCGTGCCGCGCACGGAGTGATCGACATTCAGCGCCAGCAGCAGATTGTCATAGATGGTCTGGCTCTCGAATACCGTTGGCTTCTGGAATTTGCGGCCGATGCCGAGTTCGGCGATCTTGGTTTCGTCCAGCAGCGTGAGATCGTGCGTACCGTCGAAATAGACATCGCCCTCGTCCGGCTTAGTCTTGCCGGTGATGATGTCCATCATCGTCGTCTTGCCGGCGCCGTTGGGGCCGATGATGGCGCGCATTTCGCCGGGCGCCAGCACCATCGACAGATTGTTGATGGCGTGGAAGCCGTCGAACGAGACATGGACGCCGTCGAGATAGAGCTGCGCCGAGGTGATGCGCTTCTGCCGCGCCTCGGCTTCGCGCGCCGCGACCACGGGATCGATGATGGCGGGTCCGTGTGCGGGCGCCGCCGGGGCTGGCGCTTCAGTTACAGTCATGACGCCTTCTCCGCCAGGTGAGGTTTGGTGACGCCATCTTCCGCTGCGGCGCTATCGGCATTCGCGCTATTGCGGGCTTTGCGGCTTTCCGACCAGGCATTGAAGGTGCCGACGATGCCCTTCGGCAGCAGCAGCGTCACCAGAATGAACAGCGCACCGAGCATGAACAGCCAGTACGGCGCCAGCGCGCCCGACGTGAACACCGTCTTGGCGTAGTTGACGACCACGGCGCCGAGCGCCGCACCGACCAGCGTACCGCGGCCACCGACGGCCACCCAGATCACGGCCTCGATGGAATTGGCCGGAGCGAATTCGCCGGGATTGATGATGCCCACCTGCGGCACATAGAGCGCCCCCGCGACGCCAGCCATGCAGGCCGACAGGGTGAACACAAACAGTTTGTAGGATTCGACGCGATAGCCCAAAAATCTTGTGCGGGACTCCGCATCGCGCACGGCGATCAGCACCTTGCCGAGTTTCGAGGTGACGATAGCGCGGCAGACGAGGAAGCCGATGATCAGCGCCAGACAGCTCAGCGCGAACAAAGCCGCACGGGTGCCGTCGGCCTGTACGTTGAAGCCGAGGATGTCCTTGAAATCGGTCAGGCCGTTATTGCCGCCGAAGCCGAAATCGTTGCGGAAGAACGCCAGCAACAGCGCATAGGTCATCGCCTGGGTGATGATCGACAGATACACGCCCGACACGCGCGAGCGGAAGGTGAGCCAGCCGAACACGAAAGCCAGGATGCCCGGCGCGATCAGCACCATGGCGGCTGCGAACCAGAACATGTCGAAGCCGTACCAGTACCACGGCAGCGCCTTGTAGTTCAGGAACACCATGAAGTCCGGCAGGACCGGATTGCCGTAAACGCCGCGCGAGCCGATCTGGCGCATCAGATACATGCCCATGGCATAGCCGCCGAGCGCGAAGAAGGCGCCGTGGCCGAGCGAGAGAATGCCGCAATAGCCCCAGATCAGATCGATGGAGAGTGCGAGGATGGCGTAGCAGACATATTTGCCGAACAGCGCCATCAGATAGGTCGGCACCTGCAGCGGCGAGTCCGCCGGCAGCAGCAGGTTCGACAGCGGAATGAGAATACCGACGGCGGCGACGATCAGCAGGAAAATCGTCGCGCTGCGGTCCAGCGTGCGGGTGAGGAAATGCGGGGTCATGCGAGCATTCCACTGTTGGCGCGCCACACACAGGCCCCCTCGTGGTGAGGAGGCGCTTCTTCAGCGCCGTCTCGAACCATGAGGGAGTGTGGGGCCATCCTTCGAGACGCGGCCGAAAAGCGGCCGCTCCTCAGGATGAGGGACGGAGTTCTGCAGATACGTAGAAGCATGGAGTTCCGAATCTTCATCATGCTTCGATCGCCCTGCCCTTGAGCGCAAACAGACCGCGCGGCCGTTTCTGGATGAACAGGATGATCAGCACCAGGATGGCGATCTTGCCGAGCACCGCGCCCGCCACCGGTTCAAGAAATTTATTCGCGATGCCGAGCGACAGTGCGCCAACCAGCGTGCCCCACAGATTGCCGACGCCGCCGAACACCACGACCATGAAACTGTCGATGATGTAGCTCTGGCCGAGATTGGGCGACACATTATCGATCTGCGACAGCGCCACGCCGGCGATGCCCGCGATGCCGGAGCCGAGGCCGAAGGTCAGCGCATCGACACGCGAGGTCGCGATGCCCATGGACGCCGCCATGCGGCGGTTCTGGGTCACCGCGCGCATCTCAAGTCCGATCGAGGTGTAGCGCAGCATCGCCAGCAGGATCGCGAATACTGCCAACGTGAAGCACAGGATCCAGAGCCGGTTATAGGTGATGGTGAGCTGGCCGAGTTCGAACGCGCCCGACATCCAGGAAGGATTGCCGACCTCACGATTGGTCGGGCCGAACATGGTGCGCACCGCCTGCTGTAACACCAGCGACAGGCCCCAGGTCGCCAGCAGCGTTTCCAGCGGACGGCCATAGAGGAAGCGGATGATGGTGCGCTCGATGACGATGCCGAGCAGACCCGCGACGATGAAGGCCAGTGGTACGGCCATCAGCAGCGAATAGTCGAACAGGCCGGGATAGCTGGTGCGGATCACATCCTGCACCACGAAGGTGACATAGGCGCCGATCATCACCATCTCGCCATGCGCCATGTTGATCACGCCCATCACGCCGAAGGTGATGGCGAGGCCAATGGCAGCGAGCAAGAGAACCGAGCCGAGCGACAATCCGTACCAGGCGTTCTGGCCGATCGACCACAACGTCTGCCGGCTGTTGATGGCGGTGATCGCGCTGGCAGCGCTGCGCGCAACGCCGACGGTCTGGTCGCCAGGCAGGCTGGTGAGCAGCGCCAGCGCGTCCTGATCGCCGCGCCCCTTGATGACGGCGATGGATTCGATCTTCTCCGCTTCGGTCGCGTCTTCCTTGTGGAGCAGGATCGCGGCGCGGGCCTCAAGGAAGGCTTGCCTGGCCGCCTTGCTGGTTTCCTTTTCCAGCGCGGTCTCGATCACCGGCAGCATCGCGGTCTCGTGGCTCTTGAACACCGATTGTGCCGAGGCGATGCGCTTGGCGGGATCGGGCGACATCAGCGTGAGCCCGCCGAGTGCGGATTCGATGTTGCGGCGAAGACGATTGTTGAGGCGCACGGCGGCGGCGCTGGCTGGCACCTCAGTGACGGCCTCGCCGGTCGCTGCGTCAGTCACCTTGCCGTCGGCGCCGGTGAGATAAACCTTCTTGCTGTCGGGATCGGCCGAGAGCCGGCCTTCCTGCAGCGCGGTGATCACAGCGAAAGCCTGCGGATGGCCAGAGGTGGCGATGATGCCGACGGCTTCGTCCGTATCCGAGAAATCGTCATTGGCGAATTTGGCGACCGCATCCTCGAAAGGACCCGCAAGGGCCGGAATGGCAGTCGCGGCGATCAGCAGAAATGCAACAGCGATCGCGCGGAAACGATAAAGGAGATCAGTCACTGGAAAACCCCGGCCGAAGAAAAAAGAGAAGGCGGCGGCTTCACCGCCCTCTCCAGTTTTGGGAGTCTCATTTCACAAGAGTCTCGGGAGGATCATCATTGCGGGCGGAAAATGCCCGCGATGATGAAGAACACAGAACCTCAGAGCGAGATCAGGACCCCTGACCGCCGCACTTGTTGGTCTTGGTGTTGAAGTTGCCGCACTTCTTGCCGACCCAGTCGCCGATCAGGTCCTTGGAGCCGTCGAGCTCCTTCGACCATGCATCGCCAGCCACCAGCGCCGGGGTCTTCCAGACCACGTCGAACTGGCCATTGGCCTTGATCTCGCCGATGAACACCGGCTTGGTGATGTGGTGGTTCGGCAGCATCTTCGAGGTACCGCCGGTCAGGTTCTTGGCTTCGATGCCCGGCAGAGCGTCGATGACCTTGTCGGCTTCGACCGACTTGGCCTTCTCGACCGCCTTCACCCACATGTTGAAGCCGATCACGGTGGCTTCCATCGGATCGTTGGTCACGCGCTTCGGATTCTTGGTGAAGGCCTGCCATTCCTTGATGAACTTCTCGTTCTCGGGGCTCTTGATCGACTGGAAGTAGTTCCAGGCCGCGAGATGGCCGAGCAGCGGCTTGGTGTCGATGCCGGCGAGTTCTTCTTCACCCACCGAGAACGCAACCACCGGAATGTCGGTCGCCTTGATGCCCTGGTTGCCGAGCTCCTTGTAGAACGGAACATTGGCGTCGCCGTTGATGGTCGAGACCACGGCGGTCTTCTTGCCGGTCGAGCCGAACTTCTTGATGTCGGCGACGATCGTCTGCCAATCGGAATGACCAAACGGCGTGTAGTTGATCATGATGTCTTCCTGCTTGACGCCCTTCGACTTCAAGTAGGCTTCCAGGATCTTGTTGGTGGTGCGCGGATAGACGTAGTCGGTGCCGGCCAGCACCCAGCGCTTCACCTTCTCGTCCTTCATCAGGTAGTCGACGGCCGGGATCGCCTGCTGGTTCGGAGCCGCCCCCGTGTAGAACACGTTGCGCTCGGACTCTTCGCCCTCGTACTGCACGGGGTAGAACAGGATGCTGTTCAGTTCCTTGAACACCGGGAGCACCGACTTGCGCGAGACCGAGGTCCAGCAGCCGAACACGACGGCGACCTTGTCCTTGGTGATCAGCTCGCGCGCCTTTTCGGCAAACAGCGGCCAGTTCGAGGCGGGGTCGACCACGACGGCTTCGAGCTTCTTGCCGTTGATGCCGCCCTTCTTGTTCTGCTGATCGATCATGAACAGCACGGTATCTTTCAGCGTGGTCTCGGAAATCGCCATGGTGCCCGACAGCGAATGCAGAACGCCGACCTTGATGGTGTCGTCTGCCGCTCTGGCCGGCGAAAATGCCGACAGGCCCAGAGCCAGACCCGTAGCCGCGGCCATCAGGCTGCGACGTGAGATCGGCTTGGCTATTGCATGAGTCAAATTGGTAATCATGTGCGGTCTCTCCCTGACGCAGACGAAATCAATGCGGAACGGCCCCACGGCCGGCGCGTTAAGGAGATCGCAAGAAGTGTGCCAGTCCTTGAGCACACGTTAAGTGATTGGGATTGTTCGCATGTTTCCGGTTTTCGGGAAGCGTTGAGGTTTTACTGTTTATTTCTTGTGCAGAAAAATTGGTCATGCACACGGCAAACAGCTCAATAAACAATCAAATATCGCCACATGTCTAAATTTCTTGCAGCGGTATTTCGTCGCTGGCTTCCCTCTCCCGGCGATAGACCTTGAAACCGCCGTCTTCCTGTTCCATATCACTTGAACGACCTAGAGAATCATCAGGTCCTTGCGAGCCGCGTGTTCTGATCCCGTCTTTACTCTGATCTCTTCAGGGCAGTTCGACGGTTTCTGGCTTGCCCCTTCAGCTAACCAGAACTGACGCCCCAAACACGCGGGTGTCCCAGACACCCTCGCGCGCTCCTGGCCCCATGGTCTTTGCATCATGGCCGGGCGCATGCTTTCACTTTGGAAAGATCAATCTTTTGACCACCTTTCAGGAATTCGGCCTCGCCGATCCCATTACCCGTGCGCTTAAAGAAGAAAACTACACCACCCCGACCCCGATCCAGGCCCAGACCATCCCGATTGCCATCACCGGCAAGGACGTGATCGGCATCGCCCAGACCGGCACCGGCAAGACCGCTTCCTTCGCGCTCCCCATCCTCCACCGTCTGCTCGAGAACCGCATCAAGCCGCAGCCCAAGACCTGCCGCGTGCTGGTGCTGAGCCCGACCCGCGAACTCTCCGGTCAGATCCTCGACTCGTTCAACGCCTATGGCCGCCATATGCACCTCGCATCGGCGCTGGCCATTGGCGGCGTGCCGATGGGCCGCCAGGTCCGCTCCCTGATGCAGGGCGTCGACGTCCTCGTCGCCACTCCCGGCCGGCTGCTCGATCTCGTGCAGAGCAATGGCCTGAAGCTCAACATGGTTGAGTTCCTGGTGCTCGACGAAGCCGACCGCATGCTCGACATGGGTTTCATCAACGACATCCGCAAAGTCGTCGCCAAGCTGCCGATCAAGCGCCAGACGCTGTTCTTCTCGGCCACCATGCCCAAGGACATCGCCGATCTTGCCGAAGCAATGCTCAAGGATCCGGCCCGCGTCGCGGTAACCCCGGTCGCCTCCACTGTGGAGCGCATCAGCCAGCGGATCATGCTGGTCGATCATTCCGCCAAGCCGACGATCCTCGCCCAGATCCTCAAGACCGAGACGGTTGACCGCGCGCTGGTATTCACCCGCACCAAGCACGGCGCCGACAAGGTCGTGAAGGGCCTCGAGCGCTCCGGCATCGCCGCCGCGGCGATCCACGGCAACAAGTCGCAGAACCACCGCGAGCGCACGCTCGCCCAGTTCCGCACCGGCGAAATCCGCACCCTGGTGGCCACCGACATCGCCGCCCGCGGCATCGACGTCGACGGTATTACCCATGTGGTGAATTTCGACCTGCCGAATATCCCGGAAACCTATGTCCACCGAATCGGCCGTACCGCACGCGCGGGACGCGAAGGCATTGCAATCTCGCTTTGCGCGGGCGAGGAAATGGCGTATCTGCGCGATATTGAAAAGTTGATCCGCATTTCGCTTCCGAAGGAAGACCGCCGCACCCCAGGCCGCAACGACGTGGGGCCGTCGCCTTCCCAGAACCGTGGCGGTCAGCGCAACGGTCGCTCCGCCCCGCACGCACCACGCAGCAATGACGGAGCGCCCGGCAAGAACGCGCGCAACCGTCGTCGCCCTCATGGCGGCAACGGTGGCGCATCGCAACCGAACCGCGACCATGGTCGGAACGAGAATGCGAGACACGAGAATGCACGGCATGAGCCGATCTCACGTCCGGCCAACCAGGCTGGAACCACGACTAAAGAAGGGATGCAGGGCGTTGCCTTCCTGCATCGCGAAAGCCGACCGAATACAACCCCGAACCGCACCCAGCGGCCACGCTAACAGCCGATCGATCTGGAGCTAACAATGGCCAAAGAAGAGCTGATCCAGTTCGAAGGACTGGTGACCGAAATCCTCCCCGATGCACGCTATCGCGTGCAATTGGATGCAGGACACGAAATCGTCGCCTATACCGCCGGCAAGATGAAGAAGAACCGCATCAAGACGCTGGCCGGTGATCGCGTGACCATCGAGATGTCGCCTTACGATCTCGAAAAGGGGCGCCTGATTTTCCGCCACAAGGACGAGCGTCCCGGCGGTCCTCCGCGTGGTGCACCGCCGCGCGGTCAGTTCCGTCGCCGTTAAGCGCGTCTAAACTGTCGACAGTTGACACGGTAACGACAACCAGTCCGCGCATCCGCTCCCTCGCGATGCGCGGATAGGTAAGCGTTCCTGACCGTTCGTGCGCAATCAAAAAATCGTGCGCGTCAGGATTGTTTTGGGGGGGCGCTTCCCCTAATATGAGTTAATCGATTTTCGGCCGGACGACATTATCTATCCCCCGGTGCAGCCGGTCTAGACTGACGACCCTTCCAAAAATTCGATGTCACCAGCCCACATATGTTTCGTGGGCTACACTATATTCTTGAGAAGGGACTACCCCCATGAGCATGGGAACAGTGAAGTGGTTTAACGCGACCAAGGGCTTCGGCTTCATTCAGCCGGACGATGGTGGCAACGACGTGTTCGTTCACATCTCCGCCGTTGAGCGTGCCGGTCTTGGCACCCTGCGTGAAGGCCAGAAGATCAGCTACGAAATCGTTGCTGACCGTCGTTCCGGCAAGTCGTCGGCCGACAATCTCCGCGCCGCAGGCTAAACGATTGCTCGCGAGCTTCGTGCTTGCGCGTTGATCGACTGAATACGAAAAGGCCGCGCTCCTGAGCGCGGCCTTTTTGCTGAAGCATGATCCGGAAAGTGGATCGACGACCGTTCGCTGTAACTGCAAATACGCAGCGTGTGCTCACCACCCTACGGCGTACAGCTCGTCACCATCACGACGCATGACGATTGCCGCGGTCGCGTGTACATCGTATCCGCCAATGCGAGCCCGCCCTTCGGCACGACCCAGCCGATCGTCGGCACGTATTTATAGTTGGCCTCGCCGAGGATCAGATACTGGTTTGGCAGATAGTTCCCGTTGGCGTCCTTGACGATCAGGTCGGTGGGAACCGATACGATGTCGTTCACTTTCCTGACCACAACATTGCCATTCGCATCTTTCCCGGCGGGATAATCGCCGCGCGTCCACACCACCTTGGCGGTCTTGGTCGCCGGATCGATATACACTTGGCTGATTGACACCTGGAGCTGCGTCTTGTCGTAAGGCGTCAGCATCGCGTCGCCAATGATGAAGAAGTTCGACACATGGGTTTCTGCGAGCGTCGTGTAACGCGACGCCAGGTCGGCCATGCCCTGTGCAATCTGGCTGACCTTGCGATCGATGGCAAAACCGTTGGACACGTCCAGCATGCCGAAGAACATCAGAAACATCAGCGGAATGATCATCGCGAACTCGACCGCGGAGACGCCTCTCGCATCGTCCCGCAACAGCAAAGCCTGCCGCCAGGCGGCCAGTGCTGCCATACGCACGCGCATTGTCCCGATCCTTGCCATCACTGCGGTCCGGTCGCCGCTGTCGCGGCCAGCAAGCGCTTGCTGCTCATCGTTCCACGACCGATATTGGCGATGTTGTAGCCGAGGCCAGTCACATAGAGCGGCCATTGATAGAAGCCGCGTACCACCACCGTCTTGCTGGTCGGACAGGCTGGCGGCTGGTAGACGAGATTCGTCGACACATAGTTGCCGCTGGCGTCGATCGGATCCGAAATCGTGATCGCTGTGCCGGCATCGTACGAGCGCACATCGATGTCGAGCTTGGTGCAATCCATCAGGGCCGATGCGCGCGCGCAGATCGACGTCTTAAAATCGACGGCTGTAGCCGCAGCGGAACACGTATAGACCGACCGCGCAGCATCCTGGACGCCGGTTTCAAGGACCTGTCCCGCCAGAAACACCATTCCGGTTTCCATGATGGCGAAAATCAGCGCGAAGAAGACCGGCGCGATCATCGCGAATTCGACCGCGGCCGAGCCGCTGCTGTTATGGCCGAAGCGGCGCAGCCGCCTGGCGCGTGTTGCCATCGAAATCAACGGTCGCAGCATCTGCAGTGCCTCGGCGGGAGGGAAATAACTACCGCCGAGATGTATCGGAAACAGATTGTTGAAGTGTTTCGCCGGATCGAGACAAGACGGCTCGATGCGTTAGCCCGTTGTTAACCATGTCTCCGCCGAACCACACCGCATCGGATGCGGCGTCATTCGCGCGTTTACGAGATCGCAGGTCAGTTGCTGAGCTTGGCGGCGCTCCCTGCCGTCGTGGCCTGAGTGTTGAGAGTCCCGGCCTGACCGAGCGCGGATCTGAAGAAAGTATCTCCGTCACCGAGCGTCACCCGCCTCTGACATTCCGGCTTACAGGTGTAAGTCTCGCGCTCGACACCACGATAGACGGTGACGAGTTTGTCGGTCGGACCTTCAACCTGGACCAGCCGATCCATCAGGACAGCACCCGTGCGATCCATTGCAATCACATTGGTGGCGCCATAGCCCTTGCCGGTCACCACGACCACGCCACCGGGTTGTAGGGTCACGTCAGCGATCAAGGGGTTACCGATCACGATGGTCGCGATCTTGTCAGGGAATTTGACGAGCTTGGCCTGATCGACAGTGACCGAGATCAGATCGTCCACGGGGGCCGATAGCCCTCCAACAGGGAACAACATGACCCCGACTGCCAAGGCCTTGGCCACTAAAACCACGCGCGTGCGTGCGCGCTTCGACTGAAACGACATCCTGTACTCCGGGACGATACAAGCCGACAAAAGCAGATACGCAGCGGTGCCGGCGCCCGACATGGCAAATGTGCCGTTAATTGATGAAGGAACTGGAAATGATGGGACTGATGACTGCGAAGCTCAGCCTCCCCGCGTCATTCCGGAGCAGAACGGACCGCGAAGCGGGCCGGACCGAGTCCGGAATGACTGTGTGGGGCGGACGCGGCTCCTCACCCAGTGCAAACATTTTTCCTATCCGCTATTGACAATATACCTAAATGGATTATGTTCCTTGCCATCCCGCCTCACTGAGAGGGGCGGCTCGCGATCGTCACGATACGCGGGGCGGGATGCGGTGGACGCCGGTGGTGTTCGAGACCGCGACGTGTGGGTGCCTTTCGCTCTTCGGAGCGAATGCCCGTGCCGAGCGGTCTGACGACCACACCATCTGCGTACGGCCCAAGTCGCGTTATCCCGGCGCATCGCCTTGCGCCATGGGGCAGCGCCAAGGCTCTCTCCTCGTACAGAGGGTGAGCGGCGGCGTGGAAGTCCCCTGGAGTGGTGATCCAACCGCAGGGTCGGTCACCAGGGGTAGACGCGAAGCGAGCCGTTAAAACTGCCGCGTACGGAACGCCGGGTTGTTTCCCGGTGACTCCGAAATCCTGGGCGCACTTGTTTGCCGAAGACGGCATCCAGCGCACAGGCCAGGGGTGCATCGGGCACCCGGCGTTCCGTGCGCCCTCTTGATTGGGGGCGGAGGGGAATGCTCTCACCTCGGACGCCATTGGGCGCCGCGAGATCGCGAGCGCATGTTTTCAGGACCGCATGTTTTCAGGACAGAGGCTGTTTGAAATTTGGATATGACGCGCCGGCGCCAGAGGCTTTCCTCCCTCAAGCAGCGAAGCTGCGCAGTGGGAAGGGAGAAGAGAGCGCCCTACTGCTTGAACGGATAGGCCAACTGGCCCGTGAATGCGGTCGGCAACGGCTCGCCGTCGACACCGTAATTGTCCGGCAGTTCACCCTTCGGCATGCGGAAGGTCCCGAACATGATGTCCCAGATCGGAAACGTGCCGGCGAAATTGGTGTTGCCGCCACGCTCCAGCGAGGTGTGGTGCCAACGGTGAAACACCGGCGTCGCCAGGACATATCTGAACGGCCCAAGGGTCCAGTTCAGATTGGCGTGGACGAAAGCCGAGTGGAAGGTCGTGAACGGTCCGACCCATAGCATGATGTTCGGCGAGATACCGGCCATCAGCAGCAGCACGTCGACCGCGACGGTGCCGAGAAACAGATTGACCGGATGAAACCGTGCGGCGGAGATCCAGTCCACCTCTTCCGACGAGTGATGGATCGCGTGGTATTTCCAGAAACCGCCGCCGTGATACATCCGGTGCAGCCAGTACAGCATGAAGTCGGACACCACGAGGAAGAAGATCGCCTGTGCCCAGAGCGGCATCTGCGCCAGCGGCCCGTGGCCGTTGTCGTAGAAGGCGATCAGTTCATCGGCATCGTGAATATTGAAGACGACGGCAGCGCCGGCCACGAGCAGTCCGATACGCACGACGCGGGTGATCAGCGGCACGAAGAACCAGTAGACCACGTCGGTCACGATCTCCGTCTTGCGCCACCAGTGCTTGCCCGGATTGCAGGCCCAGAAATGGGTCAGCACCGTAAAGACAACCGCCAGAACCAGCGTGATCGGCACCACCTTCATGATGGTCTCGCCGAACATATTCATGATGTCCATGGGGAGTGTAGTCATCGCGACCTCGCCGGATCCGGAGGCCAAGAGTTACCGCGCCATGCTTAACGAGGGATGAAGCGAACAGGACACGCCCGGTGTCATCACACCCAAGTCATTCTAAACTCGTCTTAAGTAGGTATTTACCGTGCAAAAGAAGAGACAAATGCGACCGACTTTCATCAATCGAATTAACCGCACTGCAATTCCCCACTCCTAGTGTTCCCTCATGGTCACGGTGCTGAGAACGCCGGGGAGACCAGGCATCACGATCGACAGCCACGTGCACATATGGAGTTTTGTATTATGAAGAACCTCGTTTCGCGCTTCATCAAGGATGAATCCGGCGCCACCGCGATCGAATACGGCCTGATTGCCGCCGGCATCTCGCTGGCCATCATCGCGGTCGTTAACGGCCTCGGCACCAACCTGAACGCCAAGTTCACCTCGATCAACTCGTCGCTCAAGTAAGCAACGGTTTCGAGTGCATCAGAGGCTCCGGTTTCCGGAGCCTTTTTTGTTTCCGAACGCTGCTGATCGTCGGCCTCCAGGATCGTTCTGCGTATGAGACACCCGGACACACCCCGCTCCGTTCTGGAAGGACTTCAGCTTTCGCTGCGTGACCCCGCCGGCCTGGTCTGCGTCGCATTGATCCTCGCGCTGCTATCCGTTGCGATTCGGATCGCCAGCGTTTGGTAAATTCTTTCTTGTTGTCCGATTGTTCATTTCTGCTGGCTAGGTTTTCCGTCGTCGCCGCAACGGGCTTCTGAACCCATGATCCTCGATTTAACGCGCCTCCTGCTATTCCCGGGCCTGATGGCCTATGCGTCGATCAGCGACCTTTTCACGATGACCATTTCGAACCGCATCTCGCTGCTGCTGGTGGCGGGTTTCGCCATATTGGCGGTCTTCAGCGGGATGGGTCTTCACGATGCGCTGTCGCATCTCGGCGCCGGGGCGACCGTGCTGGTGGTCGCTTTCGCCTGTTTCGCGTTCGGCTGGATCGGCGGCGGCGACGCCAAGCTCGCCGCAGCTGCGGGGCTGTGGTTCGGATTCGACCATCTCCTGAACTACCTCGTTTACGCCTCGCTGTTCGGCGGCGCGCTGACCTTGCTGTTGCTCCAGTTCCGGCAGTGGCCGCTGCCCTATGCGCTCGGCGGTCAGGCCTGGCTGATGCGTTTGCATCACAAGGAAACCGGCATCCCCTACGGTGTTGCCCTCGCCCTCGGCGCACTGCTCGTTTACCCGGACACCGACTGGGTGAGGACGGTCGACCTGGCGCGCTTCGCGCTTCACTAGGATCTGAACTTTCTATTAACGCGATTTAGATACCGCTCATTAACCATGCTTTGACGAATAACTGGTCAACTCCCGTTACAGCGGCGGCAGCGTCGCGGCGTAATGTGGAAAGTGAAGCGTATGAATACCGCACGCATTGTGGTCCTCGCCATTGCACTCGGCGCTGGCAGTGTGGCGCTATATCTTGCGAGCACATCGGACACACCGCCGCCGCCCCAGGTCGCCGAAGCCCCGACAACCGACGTTCTCGTCGCCAAGGCCGATATCGCGCTCGGTCAGGCGCTTGGTCCCGATGATGTCCAATGGCAGTCCTGGCCCGCATCAGCGGCGAGCACCAACGTCATCAGCCGTAACAGCCGCCCGGACGCAACGGCGCAAATCGCCGGCTCCATCGCGCGTTCAGCCTTCATTGCCGGCGAACCGATCCGTGAGCCGAAACTGGTGCGCGCCAACGGCGCTGGCTTCATGGCCGCCGTTCTGCCGACCGGCATGCGTGCCGTCTCCACCGAAATTTCGCCGGAAACCGGCGCCGGCGGCTTCATTTTGCCGAACGACCGCGTCGACGTGCTCCTGTCGAAGCGTGAGCGGGGCGGCGATCGCGGCGGCATGGAGGTCATCAACTCCGAGATCATCCTGAACAATATTCGCGTTCTCGCCATCGATCAGGCCCCCAAGGAAAAGGACGGCCAGAATTCAGTCGTGGGCAAGACCGCAACGCTCGAATTGAAGCCTGAACAGGCCGAGTTGCTCGCCCGCGCGCGGCAGAGCGGCACCATCTCGCTCGCGTTGCGGGCCCTGGTCGACGCCAACGCGCCTGCGCCGGTTGAAGATCCCAACGGCGGCAAGCGCGACAGCATTAACATCGTGCGTTACGGCATCCCGTCGACCGCGACCATGACGAAGTGATCGAGAGGACGCAGGCGATGAAGCGCATCACAACAGGCGGATCGATGCGGGCCCTTGCAGCCCACGCGCTGTCGCTCACCGCCATCACGGCGCTCACGATCAATCCCGTATTGACGCCAGTCTTCGCGGCCGACGCCACGTCCATGCAAGCCGGCAGCGCCGGCCCCTTGAACGCGAAATTCCTGCCGCTCGGCATCGGCAAGTCGATCGTCATCGACCTGCCGCGCGACATCAAGGATGTGCTGGTCGCCGATCCCAAGATCGCCAACGCCGTCGTGCGTTCGGCGCAGCGCGCCTACATCATCGGTGCGACCGTCGGTCAGACCAACATCGTATTCTTCGACGTCAGCGGCCAGCAGATCGCCGCCTATGATATCGCCGTCACGCGCGACCTGAACGGTATTCGGGCCGCCCTCAAGCAGACCATGCCCAATGCCGATATTCGGATCGAAGGTCTCGGTGATAGCGTGATGCTGTCGGGTACGGCATCGAGCCAGCTCGAAGCGCAGCAGGCCGCGGACCTCGCGGCGCGCCTTGCCGGCGGCATGGACAAGGTCGTGAACAGCATCTCGGTGCGCGGACGTGATCAGGTCATGCTCAAGGTCACCGTTGCGGAAGTCCAGCGGAACATCGTCAAGCAGCTCGGCGTCGATCTGTCGGCATCGATGAGCTATGGCACGTCCGTCGTCACCTTCAACAACAGCAATCCGTTCACGGCGCGCGGCAGCAGCCTGGTCGGCGATAATCTCCTCAAGGGATCCTTCGGATCGACGCCATCCGTCACGGCAACGCTGAAGGCGATGGAAAACGCCGGTGTCATCCGGACACTCGCCGAGCCCACGCTGACCGCCATCTCCGGCGAGACCGCCAATTTCCTTGCAGGCGGTGAATTCCCGGTCCCCGGCGGCAATACCTGCGATCCCACGACGCGTATCTGTACGACACAGATCACCTTCAAGAAGTTCGGTATCTCGCTGGGCTTCACGCCAGTGGTTCTGAGCGAAGGTCGTATCAGCCTGCGTGTCGGCACCGAAGTCTCCGAACTGTCGCAGGAAAATTCCGTCACGATCAGCGGAACGTCGATCCCGGCGATCAAGGTCAACCGTGCGGACACCACGCTCGAGATCCCGTCCGGCGGTTCGATGGTGATGGCCGGCCTTATCAAGCAGCAGACCAAAGCGGCCATCAGCGGCCTGCCGGGGATGTCGCAGTTGCCCGTGCTGGGCACGCTGTTCCGCAGCCGGGATTACGTCAACAACAACACCGAGCTGATGGTCCTGGTCACGCCCTATGTGGTCCGCGCCGTCGCGCAGAAGGATCTCTCTCGTCCGGATGACGGCTTCGTGGATGCATCCGATCCGCAGGCCGATCTGCTCGGCAACGTCAACCGCATCTATGGCGCACCGCACCGCACCGAGCCGACCCAACCGACGCGCAGTTATCACGGCGCTTTCGGCTTCATCACGGATTGAGACGGGGCAAGTATCAGATGACCATGATCAATTGCACAGCGATACATTCTTCGCGCAAGCGGACTGCCACCGGCGCGCTGCTGTTCCTGGCGCTTGCGCTCGGTGGGTGCAAGACCGTTGCGCAGGACACCACGTCAAGCATACCGGACGATTACCGGCTGCGGCATCCCATCGTTGTCGAAGAACGGGCCAAGACCACCGAGGTCTTCGTCGGCAGCCAGCGTGGCGGCCTGTCGGCGACACAGCGCGCGGATGTCATATCGCTCGGTCAGGACTGGTTGCGCGAAGGCACCGGCGTCATCACCGCGGAGGTGCCGGTCAACACACCGAATGCACGCGCCGCCAAAGAGTCTTATCGCGAGGTTCATTCACTCCTGATGGCGATCGGCGTGCCGCATAACGGCGTCCTGATGCGCAGCTATCAGCCGAGCGATCCGCGTATGCTGCCGACCATCCGCGTCAGCTACCCGCTGATCGCGGCTTCGGCCGGTCCGTGCGGCACCTGGCCCGACGACCTTGCATCGTCGATTAAGAACAAGGGCTATCTCGCGAACAAGCCGTATTACAATCTCGGCTGCGCCCAGCAACGCAATCTCGCCGCCATGGTCGCCAATCCTTCGGACCTGGTTCAGCCGCGCGCCGAAACCCCTGTCTATGCCGGCCGACGTACCGTCGTGCTGGACAAGTATCGCAAGGGTGAGAGCACTGCGACGACCTATCCCGAAGACAAGACCAAAATCAGCAATGTGGGCCAATGATTAGCTACGCGCAGAAAACCGCAGACGAAGAACCCGCCGCCACAACACCCGCGGCAGAGGAGCATATTGCGCCGGCACCACGCGTGTCGGTGCAGGCGTTCTGCGAGACCGTCGAAACCGCTGCCGCCGTGCAGGCTGCCGCGGAAGACAGGCGTCTGGGCAAGGCTCACATCAAAATTCAGATGGGCGGCATGGCTGCGGCCACCGAAGCCTATCGGTCGGCACCGACGCCGAATGTCATTGTTCTCGAGACCGAACCGCGTGGCGACATTCTCGCTGGCCTTGATCAGCTGGCGACTGTTTGCGACGCCGGCACCCGCGTCGTGGTGATCGGCAAGGTCAACGATGTCACGCTGTACCGCGAACTCGTTCGTCGCGGCGTCAGCGACTACGTGATCGCGCCTGTTGCAACCATCGACGTCGTTCGTTCGATCTGCGGACTGTTCTCGGCGCCGGAAGCCAAGGCGGTCGGCCGCATCATTGCCGTGGTCGGCGCCAAGGGCGGCGTCGGCGCGTCCACCATCGCCCACAACGTTGCCTGGGCGATCGCGCGCGATCTGGCGCTGGACTCCGTTGTCGCCGATCTCGATCTCGCCTTTGGAACTGCCGGGCTGGACTACAACCAGGACCCACCGCAGGGCATCGCCGACGCAGTATTTTCGCCGGACCGTGTCGACACCGCCTTCATCGACCGACTGCTGTCGAAATGCACCGATCATCTCAGCCTGCTGGCCGCCCCCGCCACGCTGGACCGCGTCTACGACTTTGGCAGCGAAGCCTTCGATTCGATCTTTGACACACTACGCTCGACGATGCCCTGCATCGTGCTCGACGTTCCGCATCAATGGTCGGGCTGGACCAAGCGGGCACTGATCGGCGCGGACGACATTCTGATCGTCGCAGCGCCGGATCTCGCCAACCTGCGCAATACCAAGAACATGTACGATCTGATCAAGGCCTCGCGTCCCAATGATCGTGCACCGCTGTACTGCCTCAATCAGGTCGGCGTTCCGAAGCGGCCCGAGATCAGCGCCAGTGAATTCGCCAAGGCCATCGAGACGCCGCCGATCGTCACGATCCCGTTCGATCCGCAGATGTTCGGCTCGGCCGCCAATAATGGTCAGATGATTGCCGAGATTGCCGCCAATCATCGCACCACGGAACTCTTTCTGCAAATTGCGCAGCGGCTGACCGGCCGCGGCGAGACCAAGAAGCCACGAGGATCCTTCCTGGGTCCGTTCCTGGAGAAGCTGCGGTCGAAGTAATTCACCGCATGGAGTATTGTCGTGTTTGGTAAGCGTAGCGGAACAGATACCGATGTCCGGGCCGTCAAGCCCCTCGGCGCGCCGGGGCCATCTCCCGGCGCTATGACTGCGTCTGCGCCGCCGGCCGTGTCATCGCCGCCGCTGTCACCTGCCCGCGCAGCACCGCCCCCCGTCGTCGCTGAGCGCCGCTCCGAGAATTACTATCAGGTCAAGGCGACGATTTTCGGCGCTTTGATCGAGGCGATCGACCTCGCGCAGCTTGCCAAGCTCGACGGCGAGTCCGCACGCGAGGAAATCCGCGACATCGTGAACGAGATCATCGCGATCAAGAACATCGTGATGTCCATCGCCGAGCAGGAAGAACTGCTCGACGATATCTGCAACGACGTACTCGGCTACGGGCCGCTCGAGCCGTTGCTGGCACGCGACGACATCGCCGACATCATGGTCAATGGCGCCGGCACGGTGTTCATCGAAGTCGCCGGCAAGATCCAGAAGACCGGCATCCGTTTCCGCGACAATCAGCAACTGCTGAATATCTGCCAGCGTATCGTCAGCCAGGTCGGCCGCCGCGTCGACGAATCCTCACCGATCTGCGACGCCCGCCTTGCCGACGGCTCGCGCGTCAACGCCATTGTGCCGCCGCTGGCCATCGATGGCCCGGCGCTGACGATTCGTAAGTTCAAGAAGGACAAGCTGACGCTCGAGCAGTTGGTCAAATTCGGCGCGATCTCGCCAGACGGCGCCCAGATCCTCCAGATCATCGGCCGCTGCCGCGCCAACGTGCTGATCTCCGGCGGTACCGGCTCGGGCAAGACCACCCTGCTGAACTGCCTCACCAACTATATCGACGACGACGAGCGTATCATCACCTGTGAGGACGCCGCGGAACTTCAGCTGCAACAGCCGCACGTGGTGCGCCTCGAAACCCGGCCGCCGAATATCGAAGGCGAAGGCCAGATCACGATGCGCGAACTGGTGCGCAACTGCCTGCGTATGCGCCCGGAGCGGATCATCGTCGGCGAAGTCCGCGGACCCGAGGCATTCGACCTGCTGCAGGCGATGAATACCGGCCATGACGGCTCGATGGGCACCCTGCACGCCAACAATCCGCGTGAAGCGCTTTCGCGCTGCGAATCCATGATCACCATGGGCGGCTTCTCGCTGCCGTCGCGCACCATCCGCGAAATGATCTGCGCATCGATCGACGTCATCGTTCAGGCGGCCCGTCTTCGCGACGGTTCGCGTCGCATCACGCACATCACCGAGGTGATGGGCATGGAAGGCGACACCATCATTACGCAGGATCTGTTCGTCTACGACATGGTCGGCGAAGACGCCAACGGCAACATCATCGGACGGCACCGCTCGACGGGCATTGGCCGCCCGCGGTTCTGGGATCGTGCCCGCTATTACGGCGAGGAGAAGCGGCTCGCGGCGGCGCTCGACGCTTCCGAAGTCATAGCGCCAAACTGAGGAGCGAGTGATGAACATGCAGGCGCTCGCATTGGCATTCATGGCCAGCATCGCTGTCGGCGGTCTGGCCTGGGTATTTCTCTATCCGCTCCTGTCCGGCGAAAAGAAGGCCGAGGTCCGCCGTGCATCGGTCGCGCGGACGGAGCCCGTGGCGCGCCAGGTCGACAGGACCCAACGCTCCCGGCGCGAGCAGGTCGAAGGATCGCTCAAGGAAGTCGAAGCACGTCTTCAGAAGGAAAAGAAGATCCCGCTCGGAATCCGGATCGCGCAGGCCGGTCTCGACTGGAGCGACCAGAAATTCATGGTGATTTCGGGCATTCTGGGGGGCGGAAGCTTCCTGATGACAATGCTGTTTGGCGGCGGTCTGCTCGCGGCGGCAGGCCTCGGTTTCGCCGCCGGCTTCGGGCTTCCGCGCTGGGTCCTCAGCTTTCTCAAGAAGCGGCGCGAAGCCGCCTTCCTCAAAGCACTGCCGGATGCCGTCGACGTCATCGTTCGCGGTATCAAGGCGGGCCTGCCGCTGTTCGATTCGATCAAGGTTGTCGCCGCCGACGCGTCGGAACCCCTCCGCAGCGAATTTCTTGCCATCATCGAAACCCAGACGATCGGTATGCCGCTCGGCGATGCCTGTGCGCGGCTCTATGAGCGCATGCCGCTGCCGGAAGCCAACTTTTTCGGCATCGTCATCGCAATTCAGCAGAAATCGGGCGGCAATCTCTCGGAAGCTCTCGGCAATCTTTCAAAGGTATTGCGCGACCGCAAGAAGATGGCCGAGAAAATCCAGGCGATGTCGATGGAAGCCAAGGCCTCAGCCGGCATCATCGGCTCGCTGCCGCCGATCGTGATGTTGCTCGTCTATCTCAGCACGCCCGAATATATTTCGCTGCTGTGGACCCATCCGACAGGCCGGCTGATGCTGGCCGCCTGCGTGGTCTGGATGTCCTGCGGCATCTTCGTCATGAAGCGCATGATCAACTTCGACTTCTGATGGTGCTGGCATGGTCGATCTTCTGATAGCAAAGCTCCACGACATCCGTTTCATGACGATGCTGCTTGCCGCGATCGCGGTTGCAGCAACGGCCTACAGCCTGCTCACGCCGCTCTTCGCCGGCGACGGTCTCGCCAAGCGGATGAAAGCAGTAGCCAGCGAGCGGGAGCGGCTGCGGCAGCGCGAGCGGGATCGCATGGCCAAGGGCGAGAAGGTCTCACTGCGCCAGACGCCGAAGCAACTCGTCTCCAAGGTCGTGACCGACTTCAACCTCGGCAAATGGCTGGCGCAGGAAGCCGCCCTCGACAAGCTGGTCATGGCCGGTTATCGCGGCCAGGCGCCTTATGTCACCTTCCTGTTCTTCCGCGCCGTCACGCCGATCGCCTTCCTCTTTTTTGCGATCCTCTATGTGTTCGTGATCTCGCGCATGGAACAGTCGATGCCTATCAAGATCGGCATGTGCCTCGGCGCCGCCTATCTTGGCCTGCAGGCACCGATGATCTTTCTCAAGAACGCGATCTCCAAGCGCCAGCTTTCAATCCGCCGCGCATTTCCGGATGCGCTCGATCTGCTGCTGATCTGTATCGAATCCGGCATGTCCATCGAGGTCGCGTTTCGCCGCGTCTCCATCGAAATCGGATCGCAGTCGGTGGCGCTGGCCGAGGAATTCACGCTGACCACGGCCGAACTGTCTTATCTACAGGATCGCAAGGTTGCATATGAGAACCTCGCAAAGCGCACCGGGCTGGAGGGCGTCAAATCGGTCTGTCTGGCGCTGATGCAATCGGAACGCTATGGCACCCCGCTCGGTCAGAGCCTTCGCGTGATGGCGCAGGAAAACCGCGACATGCGTATGAACGACGCCGAGAAGAAGGCCGCCGCGCTGCCGCCAAAGCTGACGGTGCCGATGATCCTATTCTTCCTGCCGGTGCTGTTCGTCGTCATTCTCGGCCCGACGGGCATCAAGGTCGCGGCGATGCAGTGAGACGGCCTCCGCGCCGCGGTCGAGATTTGAGATCCGTTATCGCATCACAAGAAATCCAGAGATCTCACGATCTCTGGATTTTGTCTGTCACAGACCACGCGCCACGGCGTTCGATCGAAAGTTGAGATAATCGCTTACGACCGGCGCGGTGCGTCATCGCCCTGTGCGCCCAAGCGCGGCGTGCCCTTGCTGCTCAGCATCTGCTTGAGATAGGCGACATTCGCTGCCGCTTCGTCTGGCGGAAGGTCGGCCCTGACGATGGACTCCGCTTCACTGAACCGGCCCTGCAGGCCAACCACAAGTCCCAGATTCTGGCGAACGCGCGGATCGACATTGCCGCGGCCTTGCGCGCGGCGCAGTGTCGACTCTGCCTGCGGCAGATCCTTCGAGAGCATGTAGGACAGGCCGAGATTGGAAAGCACTGAGGGCTCCTCCGGCCGGATCTTCAGTGCGCTACCGTAGTAGCGGCGCGCTTCGTCATGCTTGCCCATCTGGTCCAGGACGGCGCCCTGAGCGGAGAGAATGCGCCAGTCCGGATTGGCCGGGCTATGTGCGGTGGTCAGAACGTCGAAGGCCCGCTGGAAGCTGCCGGTGTCGGCCAGCGCACGGCCGTAGCCGGCCAATAGCGGCCTGTTGCTTGGATTCGTCAGGGTCGCTTGTTCGAACACGGACACGGCCTGGGCGCGCTGGCCATTGGCGCGCAGCGCCTGGCCGTAGCGCAAGGCTATGTCGGCATCCTTCGGATTCGCACGGTAGCGTTCGCCATAGACTTCGACGGCCCGGGCGGGATCGGCATCGGCCGGCGCTTCCGCGCGGGCGCCAAGGGAACCGGTGATATCGGACATGCCTGCGGTCTTGCAGCCGGCAAGGCCTGTAGCCAGGATTGCCGTCACTGCCGCGGTCGTCAGAAGCCGGGCAAGACAAAGGGGCTGACGCATGGCAATTTGACTCAACAATGGAGCGGACGGACGAGCCGGATGCCTTCAGCAATAGAGTGTTAACCCTAATGGCTGGTTAATCGGCGCAGGCCACGCCATACCCTCCCATACCATCGCTTGACGCCCTTTGCGCTTCAGGTGTCATTGCCGCTCCCTTTCGCGAGATTCTGCATATGCATTCCGCCTTCGACACGACCGCTACCGCCGCCTCGGCCATTCCGATCACCTTCGCGACCAAGACGACCTGGCCCGAGATCAGTGCGGCACTCCCCGCGCCCGCGAAGGCTTTCGCCGCGGCCAACGGCTTTGCGGCGAAACCCGGCGCCTGGCTGGCGTTGCCGGCAGCGGATGGCCAGATCGCCCAGGTCATCTTCGGGCTGGAAGACGAGAGCGCGACATCACGCGACCTGTTCCGTCCGGGGCAGTTGCCCGGCCTGCTTCCACCGGGCACCTACCGTTTCGCCAACGCACCCCACGACACCCGCCTCGCCGTGCTGGCTTTCGCCCTCGGCAGCTATCGTTTTGACCGTTATCGCAAGAATGACGCGCCCAAGGTGAAGCTGGTGCCGCCGGATGGCACCGATGTCGCCGATCTCAGCCGCATGGCCGAGGCCGCGGCACTGGCGCGCGATCTCATCAATACGCCGTCGAACGATATGGGACCGGAAGAACTCGCCCAGACTGCCAGGGATCTCGCCGCGCGTTTTGGCGCGGAGTTCAACTGCATCGTCGGCGACGATCTCGTGCAGCAGAATTTTCCGCTGATCCACGCCGTGGGCATGGCCTCGACGCGTGCGCCACGGCTGATCGATTTCTCGTGGGGTGATCCGTCGCATCCAAAGGTGACGCTGGTCGGGAAAGGCGTCTGCTTCGACACCGGTGGCCTCGACCTCAAGCCATCGAGTGGCATGCTGATCATGAAGAAGGACATGGGTGGCGCCGCCAATGTCCTGGCGCTGGCACTGATGGTGATGGACGCGAAGCTCAAGGTGCGGTTGCGCGTACTGATCCCTGCGGTGGAGAACGCCGTTGCCGGCAACGCCTTCCGCCCGCTCGATATTTTCAAGTCGCGCAAGGGCCCAACCGTCGAGATCGGTAACACCGACGCCGAGGGCCGCCTGGTGCTGGCCGATGCGCTCGCCTATGCCGATGAGGAGAAGCCGGAGCTGCTGGTCGATCTCGGCACACTGACCGGCGCTGCACGCGTAGCGCTCGGACCCGATCTGCCGCCTTACTACACCAATGACGAGACGCTGGCGCTCGATGTCGCGCGCTGTGCGAAAGAGCAGAACGATCCGCTGTGGCGGCTGCCCCTCTGGGCTCCCTACGATGCCTGGCTCGACTCCAAGGCGGCCAATATCAACAACGCGCCCTCCGGCGGCTTTGCCGGCTCGATCACCTGCGCGCTGTTTCTGCAGCGTTTCGTCGAAGCCGCGACGAGCTGGCTGCATGTTGATATCTATGGCTGGACACCATCGGCAAAGCCAGCGCGCCCCGAAGGCGGCGAGTGTCAGGCTGCCCGCGCAATCTATCAGCTATTGAGCCAACGCTATGGATAAACACGACCCCCGGCTCACGCCTGCGCGCCCGGACGTGGCCGCGCGCTATCTTGAAGGCAAGGTCGAAGCCGCGCGTTTCGTCGACGGCGAGGAATTCGAAGTTGCCGATGGCGTCGCCTCCATGCGGCTCCAGCCATTCTCCGGCGCCGAAATGAATACGCAGGCCTTGAAGGGCGAGCGCTTCACCGTCTATGACCGCAACGAAGAAGGCTGGGCCTGGGGGCAACTCGATGGCGACGGCTATGTCGGCTGGCTCTCGGATCTCGCACTCTATCCACCCGGCCCGACACCGACCCACAAGGTGACCGCGCTTCGGACATTCCTTTTTCCCGGTCCCTCCATCAAACTGCCGCCGACAGATACGCTGCCGCTCGGCGCGCGCCTGGCCATCGTCAAGATGACCGATGCGTTTGCGATGACCAATGCCGGACATTGCGTGCCGAGGCAGCATGTCGCGGAGATCGATGCATTCGAGACCGACTTCGTTGCCGTGGCCGAGCGCTTCGTCGGTACACCCTATCTGTGGGGCGGCAAAAGCAGCCTCGGCATCGATTGCTCCGGGCTGGTGCAGATCGCACTGACCGCATCGGGAACCGGGTGCCCCCGCGACAGCGACATGCAGGAGAGCGGCCTTGGCCGCGCCTTGTCAGATACCGAAATGCAGCATCTGAAGCGCGGCGACTTGATCTTCTGGAAAGGCCACGTGGCTATCGTCCGCGATGCCGACACGATCGTGCATGCCAATGCGCATCACATGGCAACAGCCATCGAGAACACGAAAGGCGCGATTGCGCGGATCAAGGCGACTGGCAGCGACGTGACCAGCATCAGACGACTGGACTAGGCACCGCGCGCGCGTAGTAATCCTGCAAGCGGTCCCGGTGCAGCGCCAGCCATTGCAGGGCGCTGACCATCAGGCCGTTGTAAACCGCACGACCATCCAACGCTGCGATCGCCTCATCGATGGAAACGACGAAGGGACGGGTATCCTCCGTCTCGCCCACAAGACCGCCGCGAGCCGGCACCCCGCTGCTGTCCACGAAGCCGAGAAAGAACGTGACATACTCGTCCGTAAAACCCGGCGTCGGCAGCACGCTATAGAGTTCAAACAAACGCTGCGGCGTTACGCCAATCTCTTCTGCACATTCGCGCGCAGCCGCTGCGAGCGGCGTTTCGTCCCTATCGATCCGCCCAGCGACGATTTCGACCATATCACCCCGCCCCGTGGCCAGATGCGCCGGCAAACGGAACTGGTGAATCAGCACCACCTTGCCGCGTTCCAGATCGATGGGAAGCACCGCCGCCACCTTGCTCGCGCGCAACACGTCGCGCTGCTGCCGCAATGTCTCATCGTCCGCGCGAATGATCGCAATATCGTAGCGCTCATAGGTCATGAAACCACGCCCGACCACTGTCGGAGCGGAGACAGCGACATCGGCAACACGGTCCATAATCGTGGAACGGTGATCGTTGTCTTTCGTCATCATGTCCTACTGCGCAGCAGCCCCACCCGGCGCTGTCTCGATCCGGAACGCCGCGGCAAAGAGCGCGCGGGTATAATCGCTCTTTGGATTCTTGAACAGGTCTGCCGCCGGCCCCTCTTCGACCACCTTGCCGTGCCGCATCACGATGAGGTGGCTGGCTAGCGAAGCGACCACGCGCAGGTCGTGCGAGATGAACAGATAAGTGAGATCGCGCTTGCGCTGCAATTCGCGCAGGAGGTCCACCATCTGCGCCTGGAACAGCATGTCGAGCGCACTGGTCGGCTCGTCCAGAACGACGAAACTCGGCTCCAGCACGGCAGCGCGCGCGATGCTGATGCGCTGACGCTGGCCGCCGGAGAATTCATGCGGATAGCGGAATCGCGTCTTGGGATCGAGGCCGACGTCTTCCAGCGCCTTGACGACACGCGCCTCGCGATCCTCCGCAGAGAGAGAGGGCTGATGCACGCTCAGACCTTCGGCCACGATATCGCCGACCGACATACGCGGCGACAGCGCGCCAAACGGATCCTGAAACACGATCTGCATGTCACGCCGGATCGGCCGCATGTCCTTGAACTGCAGGCCCTGGATATCCCTGCCCAGGAACACAATCGGTCCTTGCGAGGAAATCAGCCGCAGCAATGCGAGCCCCAACGTGGTCTTGCCCGAGCCGGACTCGCCGACCACCCCCAGCGTTTCGCCCTGGCGCACCTTCAGGCTGACGCCGTCCACGGCCTTCACGTGACCGACGGTCTTGCGCAACAATCCGCGCTTGATCGGAAACCAGACCTTGAGATCGTCCGTGGACATCACCACCGGCGCCTCCGGGCGCGGCGGCGCCGGATCGGGCTTCGGTTCGGCGGCAAGCAGATCGCGCGTATAGGGATGTTGTGGCGACGTGAACACCTGCTCCACCGGCCCCTGCTCGACGATCTTGCCGTTGTTCATGACGCAGACCGTATCGGCGATACGGCGGACAATTCCGAGATCATGTGTGATGAACAGCAGGCTCATCCCCAGCCGCTGCCGGATATCGGCGAGCAGTGCAAGGATCTGCGCCTGCACCGTGACATCCAGTGCCGTGGTTGGCTCATCGGCGATCAACAGATCCGGCTCGTTCGCAAGCGCCATCGCGATCATCACGCGCTGGCGCTGACCGCCCGAGAGCTGATGCGGATAGCTGGCGAGACGCGTCTCCGGATCGGGAATGCCGACCTGCGTCAGCAGTTCCAGCGTCCGTTCACGCGCCTTGCTCCCGCGCATGCCGTTATGGAGCTGCAGAATCTCGCCGATCTGCGCACCGATCGTGTGCAGCGGATTCAGCGAGGTCATCGGCTCCTGGAAGATGATGGAGATGTCGTTGCCGCGGATGCCGCGGATCTCGCGCTCCGACATACCCAGGAGTTCATGGCCCTTGAAGCGGATATGGCCGGACGGATGCGACGCTGTTGGATATGGCAGCAGCCGCAAGATCGACATGGCGCTGACCGACTTGCCCGAGCCGGACTCGCCGACCAGCGCAACGCATTCGCCGCGCTTGATCTCGAACGACACCCTGTCGACCGCGACCGATGTATTGCCGCCATGGTGGAACGCGACGGAGAGATCGCGGACATCGAGCAGCGGCTGGTTGATGGCATCCATGCTGCGGCCCTATCTGAACGTCTTGCGCGGATCGAAGGCATCGCGGACGCCTTCGCCGATAAAGATCAACAGCGACAGCATGATCGCCACCGCGAAGAAACCGGTGAAACCGAGCCACGGTGCCTGCACATTGGCCTTGCCCTGCGACAGCAGCTCGCCGAGCGACGGCGAGCCTGGCGGCAGGCCGAAGCCGAGGAAATCCAGCGCGGTCAGCGTCATCACCGAGGACGAGACGATGAACGGCAGAAAGGTCATGGTGGCGACCATGGCGTTCGGCAGCAAATGCCGGATCATGATCTTGGCGTTGGACACACCGAGCGCGCGCGCTGCCATGATATATTCGAAGTTGCGGCCGCGCAGGAATTCTGCGCGCACGAGACCGACCAGCGACACCCATGAGAACAGCAGCAGGATGCCGAGCAGCACGAAGAAGCCCGGCACCAGCACCGACGACAGGATCAGCAGCAGATAGAGTGACGGGATCGCACTCCAGATCTCAATGAAGCGCTGAAAGGCCAAATCGACCCAGCCGCCGAAATAGCCCTGCACGCCGCCTGCGGCGATGCCAATGATCGACGAAACGATCGTCAGCGCGAGACCGAACAGGACCGAGATGCGAAAGCCATAGATCAGCCGCGCCACGACATCGCGGCCCTGATCGTCGGTGCCGAGCCAGTTATATTCGAGATCACGGCAGCTCTTGAGGCCCTTCTTCTCGACCACCGGCTTGCACTGTTCCTCGGTGAGCATCCATGTCGGCTTTGACGGCGCCGGCGTCGGCAGATCGAGGTTATGCGTGTCGTAGGAATAGCGGATCAGCGGCCAAAGAATGGTGCCGTTCTTCGCGGCGATCAGCTTCTGCAGGAAGGGATCGCGATAATCCGCGGCCGTCTCGAAATCACCGCCAAAAGTCGTCTCAGAATAGGTGACGAAAGCCGGAAAATACATCTTGCCGTCGAACTTGATGAAGAACGGCCGATCATTGGCGATCACCTCGGCGAATAGCGAGATGAAGAACAGAAACATGAAAATCCAGAACGACCAGTAGCCACGGCGATTGGACTTGAAGTTCTGCCAGCGGCGCTGGTTGAGCGGCGAGATGCCGAGCGGATGCCGCGACGGCGGCACCGCCTCGCCGAGCGGCGACTGCGTGGTGCTTTCGACAGGAAGGGGCGCGGTGATGGTCATCAGACTTCTCGCGCCTCAAAGTCGATCCGCGGATCAATCCACATATAGGCCAGATCGGACAGGAGGTTCACGACGAGACCGACCAGCGAAAAGATGAACAGCGTGCCGAACACCACGGGGTAATCGCGGTTGAGCACGCTTTCGAAGCCGAGGAGGCCGAGCCCGTCGAGCGAAAAGATGGTCTCGATCAGCAGCGAGCCTGAGAAAAAGGCATGGATGAAGGCGCCCGGAAAGCCGGCGATGACGATCAACATGGCGTTGCGGAAGATGTGGTTGTAGAGCACCTGCCGCTCATTGCAGCCCTTGGCGCGCGCCGTCATCACATATTGCTTGCGGATTTCATCGAGGAACGAGTTCTTGGTCAGCAGCGTCATGGTGGCGAAGGCGCCGAGCACCATCGAGATCAGCGGCAGCGTCATGTGCCAGAAATAGTCGATGATCTTCCAGTACCATGGGAACTGGCTCCAGCCATCCGAGGTCAGGCCGCGCAGCGGGAAGATGCTCCAGAACGATCCGCCGGAGAACAGGATGATCAGCAGGATCGCAAACAGGAAGCCGGGAATGGCGAAACCGACAATGATGACGGCCGAGGTCCACGTATCGAAGCGCGAGCCGTCCTGCACCGCCTTGCGAATGCCGAGCGGGATGGAGATCAGGTAGGTGATCAGCATCATCCAGATGCCGAGCGACATCGAGACCGGCAGCTTCTCCTTGATCAGCTGCAATACCGTGGTGTCGCGGAAATAGCTCTTGCCGAAATCGAAGCGCGCGAAATTCCACAGCATCAGCGCGAAGCGTTCCGGCGCCGGCTTGTCGAAGCCGAACTGCTTTTCAAGGCTCTTGACGAAATCCGGGTCGAGCCCCTGCGCGCCGCGATATTTCGAGTTCACCGCATCGCCTGCGGCGCCGGGCTGCGCCCGGTTGCCGAAGTCGCCGCCGGACGAGCCGGAGACACGCGACGCGCCGGTGTCTGCGCCGCTGAGCTGCGCGATCACGCGCTCGACAGGACCTCCGGGCGCAAACTGCACCACGACGAAGGAGACGAACAGGATTCCCAGCAGCGTGGGAAACATCAGCAGCACGCGCCGTGCGATATATGCGCCCATGCTATTTGGCCTGCTCGCTTGAAGGTTTGGCGGACGCCCACCACAGATCGGGGGCACCGACGCCGATATATTTCGGCAGATTGGCGGGATGCCCGAACACATCCCAATAGGCCACGCGATGCGAGGCCGAATACCATTGCGGCACCCAATAACGCCCGGCGCGGATCACGCGGTCCAGCGCCCGCGCCGCGAAGACCAGTTTCGGCCGCGTATCGGCAGCGATGACTTCGTTCATCAGCGCATCGACGACGGGATCGGAAATACCGGCGAGGTTGTTCGAGCCTTTGGTGGCTGCAGACTGCATCGAGAAGAACGAGCGCAGGGAATCGCCGGGAATGGTCGAGAAGCTGAAGCGCTCAATGGCCGCATCGAAATCGAAATCGTCACGGCGTGCGCGGAACTGCACGGGATCGACAAGGCGCACACTGCCCTCGATGCCGAGCGTGCCGAGATTCTTGATATAGGGCATGTGATGCGCTTGGAACGCCGGCTCATCGAGCAGGAACTCGACCTTGAACGGCTCACCCTGCGCAGTCATGCGCTTGCCATCCTTCATCACGCAGCCAGCGTCGTTCAAGAGCTGGATGGCCTTGCGCAGCAGCGTACGATCCTGACCTGAACCATCGGACGTTGGCGGCACATAGGGAGTGCCGAACACTTCACTCGACACCTTGTCCCGGAACGGCTCGAGCAATGCGAGCTCTTCCGGCGACGGCTTATCGGTCGCCATCAGGTCAGAGTTCTGGAACGGCGACACCGTGCGCACATAGGCGCCATACATGATGGTCTTGTTGGTCCATTCGAAATCGAACGCGTTACCGAGCGCCTCGCGCACGCGCGGATCCTTGAATTTGGCGCGGCGCGTATTGAGGAACCAGCCCTGCGCGCCGGACGGTGTATCGTCGGGCAGCATCTCCTGCTTGACCCGACCATCCTTCACCGCCGGGAAATCGTAACGCGTGTTCCAGATGCGTGAGGTGAACTCCTCGCGATACAGATAATTGCGGCCGGTGAAGCCTTCGAAAGCCACGTCGCGATCGCGATAGAAGTCGAACCTCACCGTATCGAAATTGTAGCTGCCCCGATTGACCGGAAGGTCTGCGGCCCACCAGTCCTTCACGCGATCGAATTCGATATAGCGCCCGACTTCGAAGCGCCCGACCTTGTAAGGGCCGCTGCCGAGCGGCGCCTCCAGCGAGGACTCATCGAACGCATGCTTCTCGTAATAGGCCTGCGAGAAAATCGGCATCCCCGCAACGAACAGCGGTACGTCGCGTCCGCGCTTCTCGGCAAAGGTCACCACCAGCGTCACGTCATCGACGGCCTCGGCCTTCACCATGTCGCGCATCTGCTGGGTGATGATGGGATGGCCTTTGGTCTTCAGCACCGTCAGCGAAAACGCCGCATCGCGTGCGATCAGCTTGCTGCCGTCGTGGAAGCGCGCTTCCGGCCGCAGCGTAAAACGATAGGTCAGACCATCGGCAGAGATCTGCACGGACTTCGCGACCAGCCCGTACATCGCATCGGGCTCGTCGCCGGCACGCACCATCAGCGGCGCGAACGTCATGCCCATGCCCTGCGCGCCGTCGCCTTTCAGAATATAGGCATTCAGCGAATTGAAGGTCTGGAACGACTGATTGAAGGCGCGGCTCGACGGCACCGTCGAAAAGACACCGCCTTTCGGCGCCTTGACATTGACGTAATCGAAATTCGGAAAATTGGCGGGATATTTCAGATCGCCAAAGGCGGAGATGCCGTGGGCTTCGCTCGGCGCCTGTGCCAGCACAGGACTGAGGCGTGACGCCGCGACGGCGCCGATCCCGAGACCCAGCACGTGCCGACGATTGAGCTGCGCCATGCGCGATGTGCTCCTCAAGAGCGCTTGCCGATCTTGGCGGCCTTGTCGGCGTCGTACCACCAGATGGCGGGGAAACCCGACTGCCCGTATTTCGGCGGCTCTGATGGACGACCGAAGCGATCCCAGCGTGCGGTGCGGACCTTGTTGTAGGTCCATTGCGGCACCACGAAGTGATTCCACAACAGCACGCGATCCAGCGCCTTGGTGGCGGCAACGAGATCGTCGCGATCCTTGGTGAAGATCACCCGCTCGATCAGCTTGTCGATCGCCGGATTCTTGATGCCGATGATGTTGCGCGAGCCGGCCATATCGGCAGCCTGCGAGCCCCAGAATTCGCGCTGCTCGTTACCGGGCGACAGCGACTCGGGCCAGGACGCTACGACAACGTCGAAATCCCAGCTCCGCAGCCGGTTCTCATATTGCGTGGCGTCGATGGTGCGAACGGACACGCCAATGCCGAGACGTTCCAGCGACGGTTTGAAGAACAGCATCACGCGCTCGAACGAGGGATCCTCACCGAGCAATTCCAGTTCGAACGGCGCGCCAGTCCTGGCATTGACCAGCTTGCGATCACGGACTTCGTAACCGGCATCCTTCAGCAACTGCAACGCTTCGCGGAGGTTGCCGCGCACGTTTTCAGCGCTGCCGCCAACGGGATTCGTATAGGGCTTGGTGAAAACCTCCGGCGGCACTTCGGCGCGCACCGTCTCCAGAATTTCCAGCTCCTTGCCTTCGGGCAGGCCTGACGACGCGAGCTCGGTACCATCGAAATAGCTGGAGATGCGCTTGTACTGGCCGAAGAAGATCTGCTTGTTCATCTCCTCGAAATCGAACGCATAGTTCAGTGCGCGGCGCACGCGCGGGTCCTTGAACTTGTCGCGGCGAATATTCAGCGCGAAGCCCTGCATGATGCCGGACGAACGGTTGAGGAATTCCTCGAGAATGACGCGCTTCTCGGCAACCGCACGGAAGTCATAGGCCGTCGCCCAGTTCTTCGCGCTGTTCTCGGTGCGCCAATCCACCTGATCGCCCTTGAACGCCTCAAGCGCGACCGTGCCGTCGCGGAAATATTCGTAACGCAGCTCGTCGAAGTTGTTACGGCCGACATTCACATTGAGATCGCGACCCCAATAATCTTTCACGCGCTCGACCGAGACCGAACGGCCCGGCACGAACTCCTTGATGCGATAGGCGGCGCTACCGAGCGGCACTTCCAGTGTCGTACTGCCGATATCGCGCTTGGCGCCGGACGCATTACTGCCTTCCCACCAATGCTTGGGCAGCACGATGAGCTGGCCGACGATCTGCGGCAGTTCACGGTTGCCGGCCGCATCGAAGGTGAACTTGATCTCGCGATCGCCGACTTTCTCGGCTTTCACCACGTGGCGGTAATAGGCGGAATATTGCGGGTGATATTTCTTGAAAGACTCCAGCGAGAAGATCACGTCTTCCGGCGTCACCGGCTTGCCGTCATGCCACCTGGCGTTCGCACGCAGCCGATATGACACCCAGGAATAATCCTCGGGATGGCTGACGGCTTCCGCGAGCAGGCCATATTCAGTCGAGACCTCATCCAGCGACGCTGTCGTGAGCGACTCGTAGATCAGCCCGACGGCACCGGCGATGTTGCCCTTCACGCCGGCCACCGCGATGTTGAAATTATCGAAGGTGCCGATGGCGATCTGGCGGACGGTGCCCCCCTTGGGCGCTTCCGGATTGACGTAGTCGAAGCGCTTGAACTCGGCCGGATACTTGATCTCGCCGAACAGGGACAGCGCATGGCGCCACTCCGCACCTTTAGCCGTGGACTGGGCACTTGCCGCATCGATGACGGAGAGGCTGCCGGCACCACCGATGACAGGGGCAAATACGGCGAAGGCGCTGGTCTGGAGAAGGCGGCGTCGGGAAATCGTCAATGTGCTGAATCCTGTGAACCGGAGCAGTCTATTAGAACAGCCATATAAGGCGAGGGTTCGGCCGATTATGCCGGCTTTTCCGCAGGATACCACCCGTCACGCTGGTTGCATCCTAACGCGTTGCGGCCAAACGTCCCGCTTAAGCTTTGGTAATGCAGATACGAAAACGGCCAGGCTGAGCCTGGCCGTTTGATCGATGATGGATTGTGACGGAACAGCCGTTACGTCGCCGCCTTTACTTGGCCGCCGTCGGCAGCGGCACCGGCGTATCGGCCAGCGACGCCAGATAGGCGATCACGTCGGCGCGCTCGCTGTCCTTCTGAATGCCGGCGAAGCCCATGGCGGTGCCGGGCACGGTGGCCTTCGGATTGGCGATGAACTTGTTCAGTTCCTCGAAGGTCCAGGTGCCACCCTTGGCCTTCATGGCTGCCGAGAAGTTGAAGCCACCCTTGCCCTGGCCAACATGGTCGTTGACGGTGCCGAACAGGTTTGGACCGACACGGTTCGGGCCACCCTTTTCGAAGGTATGGCAGGCGGCGCATTTCTTGGCAGCCGCCGCACCCTTTTCAACCGATGCGGTCTGCAGCAGTTTCTCGATCGGCTCGGACGGCGCAGCAGCGGCCTTGGCGCCACCGGCGGCCTCTTCCTTCACGGCGATATCGTAGCCGGGCTTTTCCATATGCTTCGGTGAAAACACGGCCTGGGCGGTGAAATTCGTCACCAGCAGAATCAGGCAGGTGCCGAGAATGGCGCCCATAATCTTGTTGAGTTCGAAGGAGTCCATAGTCGAAAAGCCCCACGCCGTTTTAGGTCATTGGAAGGCCGCTCCAACGGCCTCGACACACTCAGGAATCATGTTCCTGCGGCCCTCGGGCCTGCCGTTTTGAGATAACGGTTTGCCCATCCTCTGGCAACCCGTATAAACGCCGCTCCCTTTGATCCGCATCATACTTTTCGGGGGGAAGATCACTGGAATCCAGGCCGATTTAGCCATGACAGACACACGCACCCTGGTGCTCATTCCCGCCCGGATGGCGGCCACCCGCCTGCCCGGCAAGCCGCTGCTCGATATTGGCGGCCTGCCGATGATCGTGCATGTCGCACAGCGGGCCAAGGACGCCGGAATCGGCCGAGTGGCCATCGCAACCGATACGGCCGACATCGCAGACGCCGTGACCGCCCGCGGTTTCGAGGCCGTCATGACCTCCCCGGACCACCCTTCGGGATCCGACCGGATTTTTGAGGCCCTGTGCAAACTCGACCCGGCCGGAACAGTGCAGACCATCGTCAACGTCCAGGGCGACCTGCCCACTATTCCGCCCGGCGACATTAGCGCCGCGGTCCGCCTGCTCGACGACCCCGCGGTCGATATCGCGACCCTGGCCACCGAGATCCGCAAGGATGAGGAGCACACGGCGCCAAGCGTGGTGAAGCTGATCGGCTCGCCGGCCGGTCCCGCGCGGCTACGCGCACTGTATTTCACCCGGGCCACGGCGCCCTATGGCGACGGGCCCCGCTACCATCACATCGGGCTTTATGCCTATCGGCGCGCGGCACTCGAGGCCTTCGTCAAACTCGCGCCATCGACGCTGGAGGTGCGCGAAAAGCTCGAACAGCTGCGCGCACTTGAGGCCGGCATGCGGATCGATGCCGCTATCGTGGATTCGGTGCCACTCGGCGTCGACACCCCCGCAGATCTCGAAACCGCACGCCGCCTGCTGGCAAAAACCTGAGCGACTGATACAAGGCCCGCCATGACCATTCCCAAAAATCAGATCATGAAGATCGCATTCCAGGGCGAGCCCGGCGCCAATTCCCACATCGCCATCGTCGAGGCGTTTCCGAATGCCGAGCCGCTGCCCTGCGCCACTTTCGAGGACGCGCTGGCCGCGATCACCTCGGGCGAGGCCGATCTCGGCATGATCCCGATCGAGAACTCGATCGCCGGCCGCGTCGCCGACATCCACCATCTGCTGCCAGCGTCAGGCCTGCACATCGTCGGCGAGTGGTTTCTGCCCATTCACCACCAGATGATGGCGCTGCCCGGCACCAAGCTCACCGACATCAAGACAGTGGAAAGCCACGTCCACGCGCTCGGCCAGTGCCGCCGCATCATTCGCAAGCTGGGGATCAAGGCCATCGTCGCCGCCGACACCGCAGGTTCGGCGCGAACCGTGGCCGAGCGCGGCGACAAGAGCTGCGCCTCGTTGGCCTCCCGCCTCGCTGCCGATATCTACGGACTCGAAATTCTCGCCGAGGACGTCGAGGACGAGGATCACAACACCACGCGTTTCGTCATCCTTTCCAAAGACGCCAAATGGGCGCCGCAGGGCTCCGAGCCGCTGGTCACCAGTTTTGTTTTCCGCGTCCGCAATCTACCTGCGGCGCTTTACAAGGCCCTCGGCGGCTTCGCCACCAACGGCGTCAACATGACCAAGCTGGAAAGCTATATGGTCGACGGTGAGTTCTTCGCCACGCAATTCTACGCCGATGTCGACGGCCATCCGGATGACCGCAACCTCGCTTTCGCGCTCGAAGAGCTGAAGTTCTTCTCACGCGAATTCAGGATCGTCGGCGTCTATCCGGCGCATCCATTCCGCGCGACCTTCGGCGAACCGACCTCGTAACCGGCAGGTTCAGGACGCCGCCGACCTGACGTGATCGGTCAGCGCATGCGTCGCTGCCATGGGCGATCCGGGCAGGAATAGCTGCACCGGACGGATTTCATAGACTGCGGTCGGATTGACGCGGCGCAGATCCCGCGCGGTCGCGATGGCGTCCTCCCGGGTGGCACAATCGACCACATAGAAACCAAGCAATTGCTCCTTGGTCTCGGCAAAGGGACCGTCGATGACCACGCCGGCACCGGGTCCGCGCAGGGTGAATGCACCCTTGGTGCCGCCGAGCCGCGCAGCCGGCCCCATCTGGCCATCGGCTGTCAGCTTCTCGTGAAGCTCGTGAAGATTGGCCATCACGGCCGTGTCTTGATCGGCCGTCCAGGACACGACAACGTCTTCGACGTGATAGGCCAGAATTGCATAGAGCATGTGTTTACCTCGTGTAGTGATGGCGCCGCCCCAAGGACGTTTGACCAGGCCCTGTCCCGACATCGCCGAGTGAATTGTTACGACTACGCCGCCTTCTGCAGCTGAAACGCCTCGGCCAGCAGGCTGTAGGATTTCTTCCGCGCTTCGTGATCATACATCGCGGTGATGACCATCAGCTCATCGGCATGGCATTCGCTGATGAGCGGCTGCAGCTTTTCCATCACGGTCGACGGACTGCCGACAAACAGCCGTGAACGATTGCGCGCGATCTTCATCTTTTCGCTGTCGCTATAAGGATAGGCCAGTGCCTCCTCGACGCTCGGCAGCGGCGCGTATTCGCCGCGGTCGCGGCGAAGGCGATTGAGGTCGGCTGACGAGGCGAGACGTTCCGCTTCCGCATCGGTCTCAGCGGCGATCACGGCGACCGCGAGAATCCCGTACGGCGCCTGGCGCCAGCCGGAGGACTTGAAGCGCGCCCGGTAATGCACCATCGCATCCGCCGCATCATGGGATGCGAAGTGATGAGCGAAAGCGAAACCCATACCGACCTGCGCGGCGAGATCCGAACTGTAGTCGCTGGAGCCAAGCAGCCATAGCGGAGGCAGCGGGACGTCATTGGGCATCGCCACGACGTTGTTATAGGGATGATCTGCCGGGAATTGCCGCGTCTCCCACAGCACCAGCTCGCTCAGCCGTTCCAGGAAGTCATCGCCCTCGCGACCCGCGAGACGGTTACGCAGCGCATAGGCCGTCGCGCCATCCGTGCCGGGCGCACGGCCGAGGCCGAGATCGATCCGGCCGGGGAACAGCGCCTCCAGCATCTTGAAGCGCTCGGCCACCATCAGCGGGGCGTGGTTCGGCAGCATCACGCCACCAGAGCCGACGCGGATATGCTGCGTCACCGCTGCGATCTGCCCGATCATGATTTCCGGCGCCGGACTGGCGACCGACGCCAGATTGTGGTGCTCGGCCAGCCAGTAGCGGACATAGCCGAGACCATCAGCATGTTTGGCCAGATCGATGCTGTTGCGGAGCGCCGCCGCGGGCGGCGTGCCTGACGTGACGACCGAGAGGTCGAGAATGGAGAGCGGGATCATGGGGCCAAGCTAGTGCGTCCATCCGAGAGGGCAAAGAGCGTTCTGGGCGACGCACGCCTCCCCTTGGCGAGCGGCAAAAGAGGGCGCCAACCGTGGGACAAATTGAGGCTTAATTTCATATGGATGATATATGCCCACATTTAGAGAACATCCGCCAAGCAAGCATCGAGCGCTTTAATTGCCAAAATATATCAATATTTCAGTCAATACAACGGCGAGTCCCTCCTGCCCACCGGCCAAAAGAAAACTGAAATTATCTGGGTTATAAAACGGATGTTGGGCCAATTCCCACCCTCAAGCCGCTCGGGATGGGCTATTTCACTATCCGACCATAGCCTATCTTTGTGCAGTGCAGCCAAAACCTCCGGGCTTGGCGCCAGATGACACCCGGTACCGCCCCGCGCGGTGGAGTTCTACGCGATGACCGAGATCAACCCGGCCACATCAACCAAGCTTCCCAATATCTCCTTCGAGTTCTTCCCGCCGAAGACCGAGGAGATGGAGCGCACCCTGTGGGACACCATCGAGCGCCTGGCGCCGCTGAACCCATCCTTCGTCTCGGTGACCTATGGCGCCGGTGGGTCGACCCGCGAGCGCACCCACGCCACGATCGTCCGTCTGCTCAGGGAGACCACCCTCACCCCGGCGGCGCATCTGACCTGTGTCGGCGCGCCGAAAAGCGAAATCGACGATGTCGTGACCCGCTATCATGAGGCCGGCGTCCGCCACATCGTGGCGCTGCGCGGCGATCCGACCACGGGCATCGGCACGGAATATATACCGCATGCGGACGGTTACAAGACCTCCGCCGATCTGGTCTCCAGTATTCGCAACCGTTATCCCGATATCGAAGTCACGGTGTCCGCCTATCCGGAGAAGCATCCGGAGAGCACCGACTTCGATGCCGACATCGATACGCTGAAGGCGAAAGTCGATGCCGGCGCGACCCGCGCCATCACCCAGGTGTTCTTCGACAACGATCTGTACTTCCGCTACCTCGACAAGGTCCGCGCCCGCGGCATCGATATCCCGGTGCTGCCCGGCATCATGCCGATGCATAATTTCAAGCAGGCGCGCGCCTTCGTCACCCGTGCCGGCACCACCGTGCCCGACTGGCTCGCCGCCAAGTTCGATGGCCTCGATAACGATGCCGAGACGCGCAAACTGGTAGCGACCACCGTCGCCGCCGGCCAGGTGCAGAAGCTCGCCAAGCAGGGCGTCGCCGATTTCCACTTCTACACGATGAACCGCGCCGATCTCGTTTTCGCCATTAGTCACCTGTTGGGCTTCCGGCCGAACGGCGCGCAGAAAGCTGCCTGATCTCATGTCCGTACCCGTTTCGCCGAAGCGTACCGAACTTCTTGCCGCCGCTGCCGAGCGCATTCTCGTGCTCGACGGCGCCATGGGCACCATGATCCAGGGCCTGCAATTCGACGAGGCTGCGTTCCGCGGCGAGCGCTACAAGGATTTCCACCGCGATCTGCGCGGCAACAACGACCTGTTGATCCTGACCCAGGCCGACGCCATCGAGAACATCCACGCGCAATATCTGCGCGCCGGTGCCGACATCGTCGCCACCAACACCTTCTCCTCGACCTCGATCGCGCAGGCCGATTACGATCTGCAGGACATCGCCTATGAGATGAGCCGCGAAGGCGCCCGGCTCGCCAAGAACGCTGCCATCACGGTCGCTGCCGAAGACGGCAAGCCGCGCTTTGTCGCCGGCGCCATCGGCCCGACCAACCGGACCGCCTCGATCTCGCCGGATGTCGCCAATCCCGGCTACCGCGCGGTGACCTTCGACGATCTGCGCATCGCCTATAGCGAGCAGATCAACGGACTGCTCGACGGCGGCGCCGACCTCCTGCTGGTTGAGACCATTTTCGACACGCTGAACGCCAAGGCGGCGCTCTATGCGATTGCCGAGATCTGCGAAGAACGAAATATCGACGTGCCCGTCATGATCTCGGGCACCATCACCGACAAATCCGGCCGCCTTCTCTCCGGCCAGATGCCGGAAGCGTTCTGGAATTCGGTGAAGCACGCACGGCCCGCCACCATCGGCTTCAACTGCGCGCTCGGCGCCGAAGACCTGCGCGCCCATATTGCAGATATCGGCCGCGTCGCCGATACGCTGGTTTGCGCCTATCCGAATGCCGGCCTGCCCAACGAATTCGGCCAGTATGACGAGAGCCCGGAGTTCATGGCCAAGCTGATCGGCGAATTCGCCGCGAGCGGTCTGGTCAATGTGGTCGGCGGCTGCTGCGGCACCACGCCGAACCATATCGCGGCCATCGCCAAGGCGGTCGCGCCGCACAAGCCGCGCATCGTCCCGGAGATCGAGCCACGCCTGCGCCTGTCTGGTCTGGAGCCGTTCGAGCTGACCTCGACGATCCCCTTCGTCAATGTCGGCGAACGCACCAATGTGACCGGCTCGGCGAAATTCCGCCGGCTGATCACCGAGGGCGACTATACGTCGGCACTTCAGGTGGCGCGCGATCAGGTCGAGAACGGCGCGCAGGTCATCGACATCAATATGGACGAAGGCCTGCTCGATTCAGAGAAGGCGATGATCGAGTTTCTCAATCTCGTCGCCTCCGAGCCCGACATCGCCCGCGTTCCTGTCATGGTCGACAGTTCGAAATTCCACGTCATCGAAGCCGGCCTGAAATGCGTTCAGGGCAAGCCGATCGTCAATTCGATCTCGATGAAGGAAGGCGTGGAGAAATTCATCCACGAAGCCAAGATCGCGCAGCGTCACGGCGCGGCCGTGGTCGTGATGGCCTTCGACGAAGTCGGCCAGGCCGACACGTTCGCGCGCAAGACCGAGATCTGCAAACGCGCTTACGACATTCTGGTGGGTGAGCTGAACTTCCCGCCGGAAGACATCATCTTCGATCCCAATATCTTCGCCATCGCCACGGGCCTCGAAGAGCACAACAATTACGGCGTCGACTTCATCGAGGCGACACGCTGGATCCGGCAGAACCTGCCGCATGCGCATATTTCCGGCGGCGTTTCCAACCTGTCATTCTCGTTCCGCGGCAACGAGCCGGTGCGCGAAGCGATGCATTCGGTGTTCCTGTATCACGCCATCAAGGCGGGCATGGACATGGGCATCGTCAATGCCGGCCAGATGATCGTCTATGACGACATCGATCCCGAGCTGCGCCAGGTCTGCGAGGACGTCATCCTCAACCGCGATCCCGGCGCCTCCGAGCGGCTGCTCGAACTGGCCGAGAAATTCCGCGGCCAGACCAAGCAGGCCAAGGAACAGGATCTCGCCTGGCGCGAATGGCCGGTGGAGAAGCGCCTGAGCCACGCGCTGGTGCACGGCATCACCCAATATATCGACGAGGACTCCGAAGCCGCGCGTCTCACCGTGGCGCGCCCGCTGCATGTCATCGAGGGCCCGTTGATGGCCGGCATGAACATCGTCGGCGACCTGTTCGGTGACGGCAAGATGTTCCTGCCGCAGGTGGTGAAGTCGGCCCGCGTGATGAAGCAGGCGGTGGCCTACCTGATGCCTTTCATGGAGCAGGAGAAGGCCGACAATCTCGCCGCGGGCATCGCCGGCGACGGCCGCAAGAATGCCGGCAAGATCGTGCTCGCCACGGTGAAGGGCGACGTGCACGACATCGGCAAGAACATCGTCGGTATCGTGCTCCAGTGCAACAATTTCGAGGTCATCGACCTCGGCGTGATGGTACCCGCGTCGAAGATCATCGAGACTGCCAAGCTTGAGGGCGCCGACATCATCGGCTTGTCCGGCCTGATCACGCCGTCATTGGACGAGATGACGTTTCTGGCCGGCGAGATGGAGCGGCAGGGCCTGACCATGCCGTTGTTGATCGGCGGCGCCACCACCAGCCGCGTGCATACGGCGGTGAAGATCGATCCGAACTACCGCGCCGGCGCCGTGGTGCATGTCAACGATGCCAGCCGCGCTGTGGGCGTCGCCTCGTCGCTGCTGTCCGCTGACAAGAGCGTGGCCTATGCCGCTGAAGTCCGCGCGGATTACGCGAAGATCTCGGCAGCGCATTTCCGTGCGCAGCAGGACAAGAAGCGGCTCAGCCTGACCAAGGCGCGTGCCAATGCCCATGTCGCGGACTTCACCAAGACTGTGCGCAAGCCGACCTTCCTCGGCATCAAGACATTCAGCGATTACTCGCTCGAGGAGCTCGCCCGCTACATCGACTGGACGCCGTTCTTCCAGACCTGGGAGCTCGCGGGCCGCTTTCCCGGCATCCTGACCGACAGCGTCGTCGGCGAGGTCGCAACCTCGCTCTACGAGGACGCGCAGAAGATGCTGAAACTCATCGTCGAGGAGAAGTGGTTCACTGCCAAGGCCACCATCGGCTTCTGGCCGGCCAATGCGGTGGGCGACGATATCCGCCTCTATGCGGATGACAGTCGCGAGGCTGAAATCGCGACGCTACATACGCTGCGCCAGCAGCTCGAGAAGCGCGAGGGGCGCTTCAACGCCGCGCTCTCCGACTTCATCGCGCCGAAATCGTCGAACGTGCCGGATTATATCGGCGCCTTCGTGGTCACCGCCGGCATCGGCGAGGACATCATCGCCGACCGCTTCAAGAACGCCAATGACGACTACTCGTCGATCCTGTGCAAGGCGCTGGCCGACCGCCTCGCCGAAGCCTTTGCCGAGCGTATGCACGAGCGCGTGCGCAAGGAGTTCTGGGCCTATGCGCCGGACGAGAATATCTCGACCGACGACCTGATCCTGGAGAAGTATCAGGGTATCCGCCCTGCTCCCGGCTATCCCGCGCAGCCCGATCACACCGAGAAGGCAACCATCTTCAAGCTGCTCGATGCCGAGAACACCGCAGGCGTGACCCTCACCGAAAGCTACGCCATGTGGCCGGGCTCGTCGGTATCCGGGCTCTATTTCAGCCATCCGGAGAGCTATTATTTCGGCGTCGGCAAGATCGAGCGCGATCAGGTCGAGGAATATGCCGCGCGCAAGAACATGAGCGTCGCCGAGGTGGAACGCTGGCTGGCGCCGGTGCTGAACTACATTCCGGGTGCCGGTGCCGAGCCTGCGCCGGTCGCTGTGCCTGCTCCGGCCAATGACGAACTCGCGACCCATCCGCCGGGATGTAACTGCGCGGTGCATCTGATGTATCGCGGCAAGAAGGTCGGAGCGAAGTAAAGCGCTTCCTTCTTCCCTCCCTTTTGGGGGCGGTAGCCTCGACTCTTGCTTCTGCGTTATCGGGCATGGTGGTGCACAGCGTAGGATGGGTAGAGCGCAGCGAACCCCATCACTGTCATGTTTCTTGATGGATGGGTTTCGCTGCGCTCTACCCATCCTTGTATTAGCGTGTTGCGCTATAGTGGCCTCGTTCCGTGAGGAATGGCCCAGCCCGGGTGGCC